>CAXTUG010000288.1:337-3890 GCA_964247375.1 uncultured Sphingomonadaceae bacterium | reverse complement strand
TTTCCCCCGCGGGCGGCCGGCCCGCGCGCCGCCCGGCCCCCCCCTTCCGCCCGGCCCCCCCCGCCTCCGCGTGAACAAAGGCACCATATGGGTGCGCTGCGCGCTGTCATCCGATCATTCATTGCCCGTGCAGCACCGGCCATCAATGATGAGGGCGTTGATGAGGAGAGCCGGGATGAAGTTTGCGCTGCTGCCGTTGATCGCCCTGGGTGCCGCCGCGCCGGTGCTGGCGGAGGTGACCACCACGCCGATCGCGGGCACCGAGCTCGACGTCGCCGCAACCGGCATCTCGACCCGCACGCCGGACCTCGCCACGATCGGCGCGGGCGTGGTGACGCAGGCGACGCGGGCGGGCGACGCCATGACGGCCAATGCCAAGGCGATGACGGCGACGATCGCCTCGCTCAAGCGCGCGGGCGTGGCGGATCGCGACATCCAGACCCAGTCGATCAGCCTGCAGCCGCAATATCGCTACGGCGACAATCAGCCGCCGGTGCTGACCGGCTATCAGGCGAGCAACCGCGTATTGGTGCGGATGCGCGATCTCGCGCGCGCCGGCGGGATCGTCGACGCGCTGGTCGCGGCCGGCGCCAACCAGATCGACGGCCCGACGCTCTCGATCGAGCACCCCGAAGCGGCGCTGGACGAAGCGCGCGCCAAGGCTCTGGCAACGGCGCGCACGCGGGCGGACCTCTATGCCAGGGCAGCCGGGCTGACGGTGCGCCGCATCGTGCGGATCAGCGAGAGCGACAATGTCCCGCCGCCGATCGTCCGGCCGATGGCGATGATGCGCGCCAAAGCCGCCGATGCGACGCCGGTCGAGGCGGGCGAGCAGGACCTGACGGTCAATTTGTCGGTGGTGTTCGAGCTGAGTTAGCGATCAAGCTCCTTCTCCCCTTCAGGGGAGAGGGGCCTGAGTGAAGCGGTGCCGCCTTTCTCGCCGCCTCCTCTCCCAGCCCTCTCCCCGCAGGCGGAGAGAAGGCTTGAACGACAAGAGGCCGCCCTGGTTCGCACCGGGACGGCCTCTCGCGTGACGAACGGGTCGCTTAGCGGACGCTGCCGCGGCGAACCAGATTGACGATCGCGAGCAGGATGATCGCACCCACCAGCGAGGTCAGGAAAGTATAGAGGGTCAGCGGCGCATTGTTGATGTTGCCGCCCGAGAAGATCAGGCCCGCGATGAACGCGCCGACGATGCCGACCACAATGTTCAGTACGATACCCTGCTGCGCATCGGTGCGCATGACAATGCTCGCCAGCCAACCGACTACGCCGCCGATCACCAGCCAGAGAATGAGTCCCATATCCGTCCTCCTGTTCGCCGCAGATTGAACACCTGCGCATCGCGGCGATCGTAGACTGATACGCACCGGAAATATTTTTTGTTCCGGGTCCGCGATGCAGGACCGGCGACGCTTCCTACCAGGCATAAAAATACCGGCCGGGTGCAGGGCAACCCGGCCGGTTCGGACGCGCGGATTCGATCAGTATTTCTGCTGGCGTTCGTAGAGCGACTTGTAGTGCTGGATACGCGTCACGCGCAGCCCCGGCATGCCGGAGCGTTCCACCGCGCGCTTCCAGCAGGCAAACTCCTCGAGGCTGATGTCGTAGCGCTCGCACACCTCGTCGAAGGTGAGCAGTCCGCCGTTGACGGCCGCGACCACCTCGGCCTTGCGCCGCACCACCCAGCGAGTCGTGCCCTTGGGCGGCAACGAGTCGAGCGTGAGCGGCTCGCCCAGCGGCCCCACCACCTGTGCCGGCTTTATCTTCTGATTCTCGATCATTCTCATCCTCGCGCACGCCCAAAGCGGACATCGATCCCTGTTGTGCTTTCCTCGTAACGACCCGTCTTGAAGGAAGCCTGAAACCGAAAGGTAAAGCGCCCGGTCACCTTACCGACCCTCGTCGTCGGCGTGGTGCGCAGGCGCGGGATGGAAGCGGCCGTGGAGCCCGGCTGCCTCCGGTGCGTCGATCACCTGATCGCCGAAGAGCCGCGTCAGCGCCTCGGCGAGGTCCAGCCGCGCATAGGCCCGATCGCTGGCGGCGGCGGTCGGCGTACTCGCCTGCGCCGCCCGCAAACCCGCGCGCAGCATGGCGAAGTCCGGTCCGCCGAGCGGCTGTCCCGTCATGTCCAAGTGGATCTTCACCGTCGCCCCGCTTGCTGTTCGTGGTCCAGTATCTTTGACGGGCGCAGCCATCTGATATTTAGCGGTCTTTTCCATTTAGGTGCGGATCGGCTAAGGCGCGGGGATCGTGGAAGACCTGTTTCAGCCAGGCGCGCGCCAGCGCCGCCCTCGCATCGTCGTCGCCATGTCGGGCGGGGTCGACAGTTCCGTCGTGGCCGCCCTGGCACAGGAGAGCGGCGCCGAGACGATCGGCGTCTCGCTCCAGCTCTACGATCATGGTGCGGCCGTGGGCCGGGCGGGCAGCTGCTGCGCCGGCAAGGACATCGCCGATGCGCGCGCGGTCGCCGAGCGGCTCGGCATCGCCCACTACGTGTTCGATTATGAGAGCGCTTTCCGGGAGTCGGTGATCGACCGCTTCGCCGACGATTACGTCGCCGGCCGCACCCCCATTCCCTGCGTGCGGTGCAACCAGGGCGTGAAGTTCACCGATCTGTTCCGGCTTGCGCGCGATCTCGGCGCGGACTGCCTGGCGACCGGCCACTACGTGCGGCGCGTGGTCGGCGCGCACGGGCCCGAACTGCACCGCGCGCACGATCCCGCGCGCGACCAGAGCTACTTCCTGTTCGCCACCACCCGCGCGCAGCTGGACTTCCTCCGCTTCCCGCTGGGCGGCATGCCCAAGGACCGGGTGCGGCAGATCGCGGCCGAGCAGGGCCTGGCGGTCGCGGCGAAGCCGGACAGCCAGGATATCTGCTTCGTACCGGACGGCGACTATGGCGCGCTCGTCCGCAAGCTTCGGCCGCAGGCGGCGGCGCCGGGCGAGATCGTCGACCTGGACGGACGGGTGATCGGCACGCATCGCGGCATCGCCGGCTTTACCGTCGGCCAGCGCCGCGGGATCGAGATCGGCGGCACGCCCGAACCGCTCTACGTGGTGCGGATCGATGCGGCCGAGCGGCGGCTGGTCGTGGGCCCGCGCCGGGCGCTCGCGGTCGACGCCGCCCGGTTGAGCGAGGTGAACTGGCTGGGCGAGACCATGGGCGGTCGGGTCGCCGTCAAGGTCCGCTCGCTCGCCAGGCCGGTGCCCGCGCGCTTCGACGGCACGCACGTGACGTTCGACATGCCCGAATATGGCGTGGCGCCGGGCCAGGCGGCGGTATTGTACGACGGCGACCGCATGCTGGGCGGCGGCTGGATCGAAGAGACCGTCGCGGCGGAGCGGCAGGCCGCCTGAACTCCTCCCCGCGAGATCTCCACGAGACTCACGCCGTGCGCAGCGCCATGGAGATGGACCGGAAGGCCATCAATCCGTTTGCCGAATGAGATAGAATATCATAACGGTTCTCGCAGCGGAGCCAGGCGGCGCCGCGGCAGGCAGCAGGATCTGACGTGCATATTCCGCCGGAGCGGATCGGATAGGGATGCGC
>CAXTUG010000288.1:0-327 GCA_964247375.1 uncultured Sphingomonadaceae bacterium | reverse complement strand
ATTTGCGCGCGGTGCTTTTCGGATCGGGCTGGCCTTGGGGTCGCTGGCTCCTGCGCCGGCGGGCGCGCGACCGCTCCGCCGGGCTGCGCTGGCGATGGCGGTGCTGCTCGCCTTCTGCTGGCAGGGCATCCTTACCCAGACCCACGTCCACTTCGCCGCAGCGTCGCGTGCGGTCTCCGCGCATGCACCGACGACGGCCGGACGCGACAGGCCGCGCCAATCGCCTGCCACTTGCCCGGTCTGCCGCGAGATCGCGCAGGCGGGCCATTATGTGGGCGCGACGTCGGTCGCCTTGTTGATCACGACGACGTCGGCGAACTCGATCTG
>CAXTUG010000287.1:0-3922 GCA_964247375.1 uncultured Sphingomonadaceae bacterium | reverse complement strand
AAGGTCGCAGTGGAGAGCAATCCCCGGTCCTGGCTCTCAGCAACCGTAGGCCCCCCCCGGGACCTCCTCCTGGCGCGGTCGTGCACGACAGCCCGACGCGATCTCCCTGATCGCACCGGGCCCCTTGAGCTGATGAAGAGCGTCCGTGACGCTCGTGCCCTCACCCCGAGCATCACGCTCAGCTCCTCATGCTTGATCCTAATCTCGTCGCTGGCCGTAATTCCGCAGCGTGCCGCTGCGGAAAGCGGAACTCCGCGCCGACTGGCGTGGGAAGGCGTCGCCGCGAGTGCTGTCCCACCTGTTTGGCCGGGCGCTCCACGAGAATGACCGGCTCCGGAAGACCTTCGCTCAGCATTTCAGCCCACGTGGATGCGATCTCGCGCCGCCGCGGCATGAATGCAGCGCGGTTATAGGCGCCTTCGACCTTTTCCTTGGGCACATGCGCCAGCATCAGGTCGATGACCGCCCTGTCGTGATCCTTGCCGTGCCGCTCCGCCCACTCGTTCATGATCGTCGAGAAGGCCGCCCTGAACCCGTGTGGCACGTGATGCCCGTGATACCCGGCACGGTTGAGCAGATAGCCAATCGCGTTCTCGCTCATGGGCCGGTTCGGGTGCCGACTGCTGGGAAAGACGAGCGTCCCGTCTCCTGTCAGCGGCCACAGCGCCTTAAGTACCGAGACTGCCTGCGGTGTTAGCGGCACCAGATGGTCGCCGCCGATCTCATCCTTTCGATCCAGATCGCCTTTCATCCGTGCGGCGGGAATGCGCCACGATGGTGCCTCGCCGTTCAGTTGCTCGAACTCGTCCCAACGGGCGCCGCGCAGTTCGCTTGGCCGCACGGCGGTGAGCGCCAAGAAGCGAAGGCCGAGCCGGGTGATCGGGCGGGCGTAGTCCTCCTCAGCGGCGATGATCATCGCCCGCAGCCGATGGAGATCGGTGATCGCGGGCTGGCGGCCCTTGCGCAGCGGCTTGAGCACGGCGCCGAGCTTTTCTGCCGGGTCGGACTGCGCCAGACCCTTCGCAATCGCGAAGGTAAAGACGCCCGAGATACGCTGTCGCACACGCTTCGCCGTCTCGATCGCGTCGCGGCTCTCGATTTGGCGCAGGACCGCAAGCACGATAGGCGCATTGAGCTCGCCGATCGGCAGTCCGCCGATCGTGGGAAATACGTCACGCTCAAGGCTGCGAATCACGTCGTCAGCGTGAACGAGCGCCCACCTCGATTTGGTGTTCTCGAACCATTCGCGGGCGACCCGTTCGAAGGTCTGTCGGCCTGCCTCGAGGTTCGCCTCGACCAGGAGCCTGCGGACTACTCCCGGATCGCGGCCCTCGCTCAAGAGCGCCGAGGCCTCGTCGCGTCTCGCCCGCGCGTCGACGAGCGAGACCTTCGGATGGACGCCGAAATGCAGCGTCCTCTGCTTGCCGTCGTAGGAGTAGCTCCATTTCCACAGCTTCGACCCACCCGGCTTCACCAGCAGATAGAGCCGGTGGCTGTCGGTCAGTTTGTAAGCCTTGTCCTGCGGCTTCGCCGCGCGGATTTTCGCATCGTTGAGCATGATCACCTCTGGGTCCACGTTTTCGACGTGCCGGGACCACGTTTTGGGACCACGCTAGAAGCGGAGGCCTACGAACGGGTCCGAACGAGTCGGCCCGCTAATCGTCGGAATTCAGAGGGAAAAGTCGATCCGTGTGGACTGCTGCGAACCTCTGCGGAAGAGGTCCTGGCGGAGACGGAGGGATTCGAACCCTCGATACGGTTTCCCGTATGACGCTTTAGCAAAGCGTTGGTTTCAGCCACTCACCCACGTCTCCGGGCCGGCAGGAGGCGGGCTATAGCGGCAGCTTCGGCGGTGATCAACGCAAGCTTCGCCATTCATTGCCGCGAAAGCGCCGCTCCGGCTATGGTGCCGCACGATTGCGAAGGGGCGGACGAATGATCGGCAGAATAAGTGGCACCATCCTGATGGCCATGCTGGCGGCAGCCGCTGCCGGCGCGCAGGTGCGAACGGTCGATCCCAATCAGGCGGGGAGCATGGCCGCGACCGGTCCGATCGCCACCCGTGACGCCGCCACCGCCGCGCCGGATGACGATACCGCGCCTGCCGCGCCCGTCGGATCGGCGCCGGCATCCGCGGCAGCGGTCGAGCAGCCGGCCGGAACGCAGCCGCTCCCGCAAGCCTCGGCTGCCGAGATCGCGGCCCGCGACGAAGCCAAGGGCGGCACCTACGCCGAGGGCGACGTGCTCGGCGCGGCCGAGGGCGTGTTCGGCAAGGGCGCGGCCGGACTGGCCGGGCTGATCGAGAAGCTCTTCAAGGAGCAGGGCCGCCCCAACGCCTATATCGCCGGGCGCGAAGCGGGCGGCGCGGTGGTGGTCGGCATACGCTACGGCTCCGGCACGATGTTCCACAAGATCGAAGGGCAGCGGCCGGTCTACTGGACCGGGCCGTCGGTCGGCTTCGACCTGGGCGCGAACGCCGCCAAGACGTTCGTGCTGGTCTACAATCTCGAAGATACGCAGGATCTCTACCAGCGCTATCCGGCAGCGGAAGGTAACGTCTACGTCATCGGCGGCTTCACCGCCTCCTATCTCCGCCGCGGCAACATCGTGCTGATCCCAATCCGGCTGGGCGTCGGCTGGCGGCTCGGCGCCAATCTCGGCTATATGCGCTTCAGCGAGAAGGGCCGCTGGCTGCCCTTCTGAGTGGGAGGGCAATATGCCGATCGCGATCGTCTCCGTTCCCGTCACCGACCAGGTCAAGGCGCGCGACTTCTACAAGGACGTGCTCGGCCTCACCCTGCTGCGCGACGAGGCGATGGGGCCGGAGATGCGCTGGATCCAGCTGCAGCCCAAGGACGGCGGCGCCACCATCGCGCTGGTCACCTGGTTCGAAGGCCTGCGGCCGGGCGGGCAGCAGGGATTGATGCTGGGGATCGACGACGTCGACGCGGAGCATGCCCGGCTGACCGGGCTCGGCGTCGAACTGACATCGATCGAGGAGCAGCCGTGGGGGCGGTTCACGATGTTGAAGGATCCGGACGGCAATGGCTGGATCCTGACCCAGATGACCAGCCCGGACGAAATCAAGACCCGCTGACGGCGCTGTCCCGCTCGGAATCCCGCCCCCGATATCTACGTACTCGACGCCGACGGACTGCGCGCCGCGACGAGCGCCCGCATCTTGGCCTGCGCTGCCGCCGCGCCCTTCATCGAAAAGCGGTCGACCTGCATCTCGTCATCGGCCGTCGCGATGTTGAGCGTGACGCGCTGGGCGCCATCGAGCACAGCCGACAAGTCCTCGTCGATCAGTAAAAACACTTGCTCCTCGCCATCCTCCTTCACGTGCAGGCAGCGCACGTTGATCGCGACCGCGCCGTTCGAGCTGGTGATCATCCCGGCGCCCGTACTGCCCGCTTCACAGGGAATGCCGGGGTTGGTGAAATAGGAGCAGGTCGTGCCGCAGAAGATGCCGAACATCGACCTGTCGTTATAGGTCTGCGCCGACACGAACAGGCTGCTCTGCTGCACCACCCAATCGTCATAATCGCGGACGACCTCGCTGTGCGGCAGTTCCGGTGCCTGCGCCGCGGCGGCGCTCGAGAGGAAGCCCGATACGATCAGCACCATTGTCCATAGCAAGATCCGCATGCACCCGACTCCCCCATAGCTCGGTTGCATATTAAGATCATATCGTGAACAAAGCGTCAATGCCGCCCGCGGTCGTGCGCGGGGTGTGATCGGGCGGTCGTCAACCAGGCAGGCCGATCACCGAGATTTCGCGACCATAATCGGGCTCGCCGCGGTGCGTGGCGCGGCGATAGCTGAAGAAGGCATCCTCGTCGGCATAGGTGTCGAGTACCAGCGCCACGATCCGGCCGACGCCCCCCGCCGCGCGGCGGTCTGGGATGGACCTTGATTCCGT
>CAXTUG010000286.1:0-3960 GCA_964247375.1 uncultured Sphingomonadaceae bacterium | reverse complement strand
GGGGCGGGATGTGGGCCGGCTGCGCCAAGGCGGTGGCGAGCGTCACCAGTCCGCGCATGCCGCTCCAGGCGACCAGCATGCCCTGACGGAGGGTCGGTTCCGGCAGATCGCCGCGGATAGAAGGCAGGTAGGTGGCGAGCCGGTTCCAGCCCAGCACCACGACGAAGCGCATCAGGATCACGGCGGCGACCACCATGCCGGCAAAGCCGATCGCCTCGCCCAGCCGCTCGGCCGGCGTGCGGCCGACGAAAGCCCGCGCCGGCATCCCCAACAGCAGGCGACGACGTTCAGCAGGAACACCACCGCCGCCCACACCGCGAAGCTCTGCACACGCATTCGCGGGGAGCCGCGCTGCGCACCGCGCGCCGCGGTCATCGCCAGCGCCACCACCGCCAGCACCGCCGACAAACCGAGATGCTCCGCCAGCAGCCAGGCCAGGAAGGCGTTGACGAACTGGAGCAGGTTACCGCCCAGCGTGCCGGACACGAAGCGGTTCGCCCGCCGCATGATCCAGGCCAGCACGATACCGAGCGCGATGCCGCCAGGTGCCGCCAGCAGCACGCGGGCGCCCACGCCGACGGACAGCCCGCCATGCGCCGTTACCGCCAGGCCGCCGGCGAACAGCAGCAGCGCGGTCGCATCGTTGAACAGGCTCTCGCCGCGCAGCACGTTGGCGGTGATCTTGGGCAGCGACACCTGGCGCATGACCGCGGTCGCGGCAGCCGCATCCGGCGGGGCGACGATCGCGCCCAGCACGATCGCGGCGGCCAGCGGCAGACCGGCATAGGTGTAGCCGATCCAGGCGACGACCGCGGTGGTCGCCAGCACCGCCACCACCGCCAGCGAGACCAGCGGCCGCCACAGCCGCCGCGCGAGTTCCAGCGGGAAGTCGAAGGCTGCGTCCAGCAGCACCGGCGCGATGAAGAGGGCGAGTGCGGTCTGCGGATCGATCGGCAGATCGGGCGTGCCCGGCACCATCGCCAGCAGCACGCCGGCGCCGGCGAGCATCGCCGGATAGGGCAGCGCCAGCCGACGTGACACCTGCAGCAGCAGGATCGCCGCGAGCAGGAGGGCGAGCAGGCTCTCGAAGAAGGTCACGGGGCTGATCTACGCGCGAACGGCGCCGAAGTCAGGTCGTAGCCCACATAATGCACGCATGCCCTCTCCCCGTCAGGGGAGAGGGCTGGGAGAGGGGCGCGAACGGCCGCGCGCTGGACCTACCATCCAAACCGCCCAGCCATGCTTGACCGCCCCACGTCTCCTGCGGACTACAGCTTCAGATGGTCCTTACCGCGCTGGGCATCATGCTTCTGCGACAGGATATGCGCATTGGCCCTCTCCTGCCGGGCATGAATCAGCCGCTTGTCGGCTGCGGTAAGGCGACCGCCATGACGCGCCTTCAGCCGCGCCTTCAGGCGGGCAATCGAACGCTGCTCCGTTTTGAGCCGATAGGCCTCCGTCCGCGTCAGCTTGCCGGAACGCTCTCCGGCGTCGATCCGGCGCTCCTGGTTCAGCTGGCGGGCATTGACGGGCGATTGCGCATCGGCGGCCGCACTCATCGTCAGCGCCATCAGGCCAGCCACTATCATCATCCTGCGCATGGTTATTCCTTCTCGTTGTCGGTGAGCCGGGGCGACGTGACGCCGCCCGGACATGCAGGCCTCGGTTCAAGGCTGCTCGCGCCTAACGGTCGACGCGGCGAGGAGTGCCATGACGGTCGAGGGACGAAGGCAAGCCGGACCGGCCGGATCGACGCGGAGGCGCGCCGCGGTTGGCGGTTCCGCGCGGATCGGCTTATGACGTCGTCATGAGACATGTCCTGCTGCGCCTCGCCGTGCTGCTGATGACGTGGGTCGGCGCGCCGGCGTCGGCGGCCGATCCTGCCGGCTTGTGGGCGCTTCGGGCGGGCGACACGACGCTGATGCTGTTCGAGATAGTTCATACGCCGCAGGGCTGGCGCGGAGCCTGGTCGCAACCGGCCCACTACCGCACCGATCGCGTGTCCTTTCGGCAGATCGAAGGTGCGGCCGTTCGGCGGACCGCACGTACGGCGCATGCCCTGCCGGACGGGATCGATCTCGTCTTCGACAATCCCGTGCCAGGCCGCGCACCCGACCATCTCATCTTCCGGCCGCAGGATGCGAACACCGCCCGCCTGACCTGGGCGACGTTCGACTCAACCCCCTTCCTGCTGACGCGCGAGGCCACGGCACCCGCGCTGGGGCCATGGCCGCCCGACCGGGTCTACATTCCGGATCGCCCGACGGACCCGGAGATGACCGCTATCTTCGATGCCGATCAGTCCGCGCGCGGCGATCCGGCCAAGATCGACTGGTCGGTGCTGCTTCCGGCAGACCGCGGGCGGCGCGCACGGACACAGGTGCTGCTGGATGCCGGCCGGCTGGCGAGCGCGGACGATTTCTACCATGCCGCCTTCGTCTTTCAGCACGGCGAGCAGCCTGAGGATTTCCTGAAGGCGCACGCGCTTGCCATGATTGCCGCGGCACGCGGCCAGCCGGACGCCGGCTGGATCGCGGCGGCGACGCTCGACCGCTACCTGCAGCGGATCGGGCAATCGCAGATTTTTGGCACACAGTTCTCGCAACCGTCCGGCAAGGATTGGACACAGGAGCCCTACCGGCGCGACATCCTGCCGGATGCGCTGCGGCGTGCGGCCGGCGTGCCGCCGCTGGCCGAGCAGGAGGAACAGCGCAAGGAGTGGGCCCGTACGTTCGGCGGATCGAGCTCCGGCAATTCGGACGTCCGCAAACCATGACGGGTCAATGATCGGAGGACGCCGCCGTCATGACCGCTCGCATGATGCCGGATCGGCAGCATTCGGGCTTGCGATCTTCGTGCACCCGCTATTGATGGTGCCGAGGCTCGTCGGAAGGGACTGCTGAATCGTGAGCTTCCGCAACATCTCGGCCTGGGCGATCCGCAATCCGGTACCGCCGATCGTGCTGTTCGTGGCGCTGACGCTCGCCGGCATCATCTCGTTCATGCGGATGAGCGTGAATGACAGTCCGGAAATCACGTTCCCGGGCGTGATCGTACTGATCGCGCAACCGGGCGCGGCCCCCACCGAGCTCGAGAACCAGGTCACACAGCGGGTCGAGGCGGCGGTGCGCAGCCTGGAGGGCGTCGACGAGATACGGTCGACCATCCAGGAAGGCAGCTCGCAGACATTGGTGCTGTTCACGATCGAGACGCCGATCGACCGCGCGACCACCGACGTGCGCGACGCCATCTCGCAGATCCGCGGCCAGCTGCCGGAAGGCATCCTGGAGCCGCAGATCATTCGCGCCAAGATCAACGGCGGCTCGATCGCCAACTGGTCGGTGGAAGCGACCGACATGACCATGGAGCAGCTCTCCTGGTACGTGAAGAACATCGTCTCGCGCCAGCTGCTCGCCATTCCCGGGATGCAGGGCGTGGAGGTCCGCGGTGGCGTCGACCGCGAGATCCGCGTCATCCTCGATCCCGCCAAGATGCAGGCGCAGGGCGTCACCGCCAGCCAGATCAATGCGCAGCTGCGATCGATCAACATGAATGCGGCCGGCGGGCGCGCCGAGATCGCCGGAGCGGAGCAGTCGGTGCGCGTGCTCGGCAACGCGCAGGATGCCTACACGCTCGGCCAGACCCAGATCCGGCTGGGGCTCGGACGATCGGTGCGGCTGGCCGACATCGCCACGGTGCGCGACGCCTATGGCGAGCAGCGCAGCCTGACGATCAGCAACGGCAAGTCGATCGTGAACTTCGGCATCCTGCGCGCGCGCGGCGCATCCGACGTGGCGGTGTACGATCAGACGGTGAAGGTTCTGCAGGAGCTCGCCAGGCAGAACCCGAAGATCCGCTTCGTCCAGCAATATACCTCGACGAAACAGATCAACGAGAATTACCGCGGCGCGCTGCACGCGATGATCGAGGGCGCGGTGCTGGCGGTGGTGGTGGTGTTCC
>CAXTUG010000285.1:1413-3964 GCA_964247375.1 uncultured Sphingomonadaceae bacterium | reverse complement strand
TGATCGCCGCGACCGGCTCTTCCTTCGTCACCATGCCGACCGACTGGCCGGCCATGACCGATCCGTGCTCGACATCGCCGTCGATCACCGCGCGCCGCAGCGCGCCCGCCCAGTAATGCTCGATCTGCAGCTGTGCCTCGGCCATGGCGACCCGGCCCTCGTCGAGCGACTGCGCCACTTCGCGCTGCTTGGCGGTGAACAGCTCGCCGCCGGCGTTGCGCAGCGCCCGCACCGGGATGACCGGCAGGCGCGGGTCGATCTGCACGCTGGCGACCGCGTCGCGCGCCGAGGCGCGGAGGAAGGCCTTCTTGAAGTTGGGGTGCGCGATCGACTCGTGCGCACAGACGAAACGGGTGCCGAGCTGCACGCCCGCCGCGCCCATCTCCAGATAGCCGGCGATCGCCTCGCCGCGGCCGATGCCACCGGCGACGAACACCGGCACCTGCTCCGCAATCTCCGGCAGCATTTCCTGCGCGAGCACGCTGGTGGAGACGGGACCGATATGGCCGCCCGCCTCCATGCCCTCGATCACGAGCGCGTCGACGCCCGAGCGGATCAGCTTCTTCGCCAGCGCCAGCGCCGGCGCGAAGCAGAGCAGCTTCGCGCCCGCCGCCTTGATCCGGTCGAGCGACCCCGCCGGCGGCAGCCCGCCCGCGAGCACCACGTGGCCGACGCGGTGCGCGGCGCAGACGTCGATCAGCTGCGTCAGGTCGGGATGCATCGTGATCAGGTTCACGCCGAAAGGCTCGGTCGTGAGCGTCCTGGTCGCGGCGATCTCCGCATCCAGCAGGGCGGGCGTCATCGCCCCGCACGCGATCACGCCGAATCCGCCCGCATTGGAGATGGCGGACACGAGATGGCGCTCGCTGACCCACGACATGGCGCCCGCCATGATCGCGTGGCGCGATCCCAGGAACGCGGCGCCCCGCCGCATCAGGGCGTCGGTGCGGGGGTGCAATGCTCCCTCTCCCGCTTGCGGGAGAGAGTCGGGGTGAGGGGCCGAGCGCAGCTCGGCGTCAAGCGTGGTCATGAGGGCTCCCTAACAAGAAGAAGACCCTCACCCAACCCTCTCCCGCAAGCGGGAGAGGGTAGAAAGTCACGCCGCCTCTTCCGTCGCATCCAGCCCGTAGGCGGTGTGCAGCACGCGCACCGCCAGTTCGGTATAATCCTCGTGGATCAGCACCGATACCTTGATCTCGCTGGTGGTGATGGCGAGCACGTTGATGCCGCGGTCGGCCAGCGCCTTGAACATCTGCGCGGCGACGCCCGCATGGCTGCGCATGCCGACGCCCACTACCGAGATCTTGGCGACCGTGTTGTCGTGGATCAGGTTCTGATAGCCGATCACCTCCTGCGCCCGGCCGAGGACGTCGATCGCGCGGGTTAGTTCGGCCGCGGGTACGGTGAAGGTCACGTCGGTCGATCCGGTATCGTGCGCCACGTTCTGCACGATCATGTCGACGTTGATGTTGGCGTCGGCCAGCGGCGTGAAGATGCTCGCCACCGCACCCGGCCGGTCGGGCACGGCGGTCAGCGTGACCTTGGCCTCGTTCTTGTCGTGGGCGATGCCGGTGATGAGCTGCCGTTCCATCTGCTGTCCTTCGAGTTCGCTTTCGTCCACGATCATGGTGCCGGGGGTGGAATCGTCGCCGGGTGCGTCGAAGGAGGAGAGCACCTGCACGCGCACCTGCTCCTTCATGGCGAGCCCGACCGACCGGGTCTGCAGCACCTTGGCGCCGACCGAGGCCAGCTCCAGCATTTCCTCGTACGTCACATATTTCAGCTTGCGCGCCTTGGGCACGATGCGCGGGTCGGTCGTGTAGACGCCGTCGACGTCGGTGTAGATGTCGCAGCGGTCGGCCTTCATCGCCGCCGCCACCGCCACCGCCGACGTGTCCGATCCGCCGCGTCCCAGCGTCGACACGCGGCCGTCGTCGGTCACGCCCTGGAAGCCGGGAATGACCGCGACCTCGCCGCCGCCCATCGCCTCCGCGATCCGGTCGCCGTCGATCCCGGCGATGCGGGCCGAGGCGTGCGCGTCCGACGTCGCGATCGGCAACTGCCAGCCGAGCCAGGAGCGCGCCTTCACCCCGATCGCCTGTAGCGCGATCGCCAGCAACCCGCTCGTCACCTGCTCGCCCGACGCCACCACCACGTCATACTCGCGCGGATCGTAGAGCGGGCTCGCCTCGCGGCAGAAATTCACCAGCCGGTCGGTCTCGCCGGCCATGGCGGAGACGACCACCGCCACTTCGTTGCCCTGGTCGACCTCGTGCTTCACGCGCGCCGCCACGATGCGGATGCGTTCGATCCCGGCCATGGAGGTGCCGCCGAACTTCATCACGATACGTGCCATGCTGGATCGGTCTTTGTCAGGAAGTTGCGCGAAACTGCGCTTGAACGATGCCGCGCCTGCTAGCGAGCCGGATCGGCCAACGCAAGCGGAGCACGGCCAAGCAAATCTTTCCGGTGGCCCGCCGGCAGGCGGCTGATAGAATGCCGTCATGTCCGACATCTCCACGATCGATCCCGCCGAAGCTGCCTTCTTCGG
>CAXTUG010000285.1:0-1380 GCA_964247375.1 uncultured Sphingomonadaceae bacterium | reverse complement strand
ATGCTGCACCGGCTCAACCCGGTGCGGCTGCGCTACATCCGTGCCCGGATCGACGATGCCTGGCTGGGCGACCCGGCCATGCGCCGGCCGCTCGCCGGCCGGCGTGCCCTGGACGTCGGTTGCGGCGCCGGGCTGCTGTCCGAACCGCTGGCGCGGCTCGGTGCCGCCGTCACCGCGGTCGACGCCGCGCCCGAGAATATCGCGGCGGCGCGGCTCCACGCCGGGCAGCAGGGCCTCGCCATCGACTATCGCGTCGGCGGGGTCGAGGACCTGGCCGGCATGCGCTTCGATCTCGTCGCCGCGATGGAGGTGATCGAGCACGTCGCCGATCCCGCCGCCTTCGTGCGCGGCCTGGCCGATGCGCTGGCGGAGGACGGCTTGCTGATCCTCTCGACGCCCAACCGCACGCCCCTGTCGCGGCTCGCCTTGATCGCGCTGGGGGAGGGGCTCGGCCTCGTACCGCGGGGCACGCACGATCACGACAGGTTCCTGACGCCGGAAGAACTGACCGCATTGATCGAGGCGGCGGGGCTGGAGGTGATCGACACCGCCGGTCTCGGCTTCGATCCTCGCACCGGCTTCACCCTGTCCGACAATGTCGCGCTGGACTATTTCCTCACCGCTCGCCGGCGCAACAGTAGCGGCAAATAAGCAACAGCCTGGTACAGAAGTGCGTCGCAGGCCGGATTTCCGCCGAAAACAAGGTAAACAAAGCTTGCTTCCGGGCGGCGCTTCGCATCCATTTGCCGTCACAACGACGACACACGGGGATGTCGCGAAAGCGTCCACGGGGAGACGATCATGCTGCAGTTCAAACACCGTATCTGCGCCAGCGCCGGTGCGCTCGCCTTAGTCACGTCGCTTGCCAGCGCAGCTTCCGCGCAGGAGGTGGCGACGCCGGCCACGGCGGCTGTGACGCCCACCTCCGCCGACACGCCCACGGCGGGCGAGGAGGTGATCATCACCGGCTCGCGTATCCGCCGCAATCCGCTTGACCAGTCGTCGCCCGTGATCACGGTCGACCAGTCGGCATTGGCGCAGACCGGCCTGTCGGCGGTGGCGGACGTGCTGCAGCGGCTGCCCAGCGCCAGCGGCGGTCTGAACAGCAAGGTCAACAACAGCGGCAATATCGGCAACCCGCCGGACGGCGGCGGCGTCGGCGCGGGCTCGGCCGAGATCGAGCTGCGCTATCTGACCGCCAAGCGCACCCTCGTGCTGGTCGACGGTCTGCGCTACGTCAACGGCAGCTCGGCCAGCGGCATACCCGCGACGGTCGACCTCAACACCATTTCCAACGCGTCGATCGACCGGATCGAGGTGCTGCAGTCCGGCCAGTCGCCGCTCTACGGCTCGGACGCGCTTGCCGGCGTGGTCAACATC
>CAXTUG010000284.1:0-3986 GCA_964247375.1 uncultured Sphingomonadaceae bacterium | reverse complement strand
CACGATTTCCAGCGGCCGCTTGGCCTCGAACGCAACAGCAGCGCGGGTCTTCATGTTCGTCTCCGTGAAGCGGATAAGCTAGCTTCTCCGACCCACCGGGATAATAGGGTACATGATAAATTGATAATTTCCTGCAGGGGACAATCATGATGTCGTGGGAAGGCCTGGAGGAAGCCGTCGCGATCGCGGACGCCGGCACGTTCGTCGGGGCAGCGCGAAGCCTACGCATCTCGACCTCGCAGATCAGCAAGGTCGTCGCCCGGCTGGAGGCGCGCCTTCAGACGTCCCTCTTTCATCGCACCACGCGCGCGGTGCGGCTGACCGACACGGGCCGCGCCTTCGTGGATCAGGCACGCCGCATCATCGAGGAACGCGATGTCCTGCTCTCGCTCGTGAACGGCGCGACCGAGCCGCAGGGCGACCTGCGCATTACCTGCTCGACCGCATTGGGAGAACGCTTCGTTGCCGCCCTCGTCCGCCAGTTCGCGCTGGATCATCCGCGCCTGTCCATCTCCCTCGATCTGACCAACCGGCTGGTCGACATCGTCGGCGAGGGCTATGATCTGGCGATCAGAACGGGTCGGCTGAATGACGACCGCCTGACCGGCCGCCTGGTTGCGGATCGCCGCCTCGAGACCTGCGCAGGACCGGCTTATCTGGCGGACGCGGGCACGCCCCAGGAAATTTCCGACCTGGAGAATCACGCCTGCCTGATCGGCACGAGCAGCCAATGGCATTTCCTCGAGGATGGTCGGCCGCGACACGTGACGCCGCTGGGGCGATGGCGGTGCAACAGCGGTCTCGTGATCGCGCAGGCAGCGCAGGCGGGGATGGGCATCTGCCAGCTGCCTCTCTTCTACGTGCAGCCCTACCTGGAGACCGGGCAGCTCGTGCCCGTGCTGACGGCGTTCCGCTCCGCGCCGGAACCGATCTGGGCGGTCTATCCGCGCAAACGCCATCTGCTGCCCAAGATCCGCAACATGGTCGATCTGCTCGAGGCGCGGCTGCAGCCGCTGATCGACGCCGGACCGGGCGACGCGAAGGTCCGAGCGTCCGGCATGCCTGCCGCTCCAGCCGACGCCGATCGGAAGGATCGCGCCTAGATTCTCGATCCTGGTAAAGCGAAGCCGTGCCGCGCATGGAAGCGGTCGAGTTCAGCCGGGCTCGGCGCGCAACCGCAGAACAGCTCCACATAGCTTGGAATGCGGGCCATCCGCACCTCCATCGGCTCGGCAATGCGCATCCAGATATACCCCATCTGCGTGAGATAGATCGCACGCGAGTGTGCGTCCGCCGACACGGGATCGAAGCCGAACCGCAGAAACACCCTGGCGATGGCATCCAGCCGCCGCGCATCCTCTTCCGCGGTCAATGCCTTGACCTTCTCGGAACTCTGCGCCCAACTGCGCACCGCCGTTTCGAACGGACTGTCCAGGATTGCGGGATCGATCAGGCAGCTGACGATGTTCAGCGTCGCCTCGGCGATCGTGCCCGCGAAAGCGGTGGCTTGATCGATGAACTTGTCGCTGTTGGATCTCCACCGATCCAGCAGCCGATCCAGCAGCTGATCACGATCTTCGAAGAACCAGTAGAAGCTCGTCCGCGAGAGCTTGAGCTGTGCGGACAGCGGGAGCACGCGCACGGCTTCGATCCCGCCGTCGATAAGGGCGCGGTAGGCGGCATCGAGCCAGAGCTCGGCCGATCCCCTGGGAGCGCGCTTGTCCGCTTTCGTCACTGCCCATTCCTAACGGCCGCATCTATCGCTTGCAACGTCTGTCCACATATGCATATTTACTGTACACCTGTGGACAGTGAAGGGCTGCTGTATGTCGCTTGACGCCTCGCCGACCAACGATCCGCTGCTCCAGCCCTTCCAGCTGAAGCACCTCACGCTCCGCAATCGCATCATCACGAGCTCGCACGAGCCGGCCTATCCCGAGGACGGGATGCCGAAGGACCGCTATCGGGCTTACCATGTCGAGCGGGCCAAGGGCGGCATCGCGATGACCATGACGGCCGGCTCGGCGGTGGTCGCGCAGGACAGCCCGCCGGTGTTCAACAACATCCTCGCCTATCGCGACGAAGTCGTGCCCTGGATGCGGCAGCTGGTCGATGAGGTTCACGATCATGGCGCGGCGGTGATGATCCAGCTCACCCATCTCGGCCGCCGGTCGCGCTGGGACAAGGGCGATTGGCTGCCGGTCGTTTCCTCGTCGCACCGGCGCGAGGCGGCGCATCGTGCCTTTCCGAAGAAGGCCGAGGATTGGGACATCGCGCGCCTCGTCGACGATTATGCGACCGCGGCCGAGCGCATGAAGGCGGCTGGCGTGGATGGCGTCGAGATCGCGGGATATCAGCACCTGCCCGGCCAGTTCTGGTCGCCCGCGACGAACACGCTCGACGCGCCCTATGGCGGCTCGCTCGACAATCGGCTGCGCTTCACTTTGGAGGCGCTGGCCGAAATGCGCCGACGCGTCGGCGACGCTTTCATACTGGGCGTCCGCTACAGCGCCAACGAAGATTTCGAGGGAGGGTATGACCGGACGGAGGGGCTCGAAATCTCGCGCCGCCTCGCCGACAGCGGCCTGGTCGACTATCTCAACATCATGCACGGGCATCTCGATACCGATGCCGGCATCACCGACATGATCCCGATCCAGGGCATGCGCAGCGCCCCGCACCTGGATATCGCCGGCGAAATTCGTGCCGCAAACCGGCTTCCCGTGATGCAGGCCTCGCGCATCCAGGATGTCGCCACCGCCCGCTACGCCGTGGAGAGCGGCAAGCTGGACTTGGTGGCGATGACGCGCGCGCACCTCGCCGATCCGCACATCGTCCGCAAGATCATCGAGAAGCGCGAACACGACATCAGGCCGTGCGTCGGCGCCAATTACTGCCTGGACCGGATCTACCAGGGCGGCCTCGCTTTCTGCATCCACAACCCCGCGTCGGGGCGCGAGCAGACCGAGCCGCACATCATCCCCAAGGCCCCGGCCGGCAAGCGGGTGGTGATCGTCGGAGCCGGCCCCGGCGGGCTCGAGGCGGCGCGCGTCGCCGCCGAGCGCGGCCATAACGTCACCGTGTTCGAACTGGCGGACAAGCCCGGCGGCCAGATCCTGCTCACGGCGCAGAGCCCGCGCCGCCGCGAAATGCTCGGCATCATCGATTGGCGGATGGAGCAGTGTACGGCGCTCGGCGTGGATTTCCGCTTCAACAGCTGGGCGGAGGCGGACAACATTCTTGCCGAAGATCCGGACGTCGTCATCATCGCGACCGGCGGCATGTTCCAGAAAGCGCTGCTGCCGAGCGGCGACGATCTGACGGTGACCGCGGCCGACATCCTCTCCGGCGACGTGAAGCCCGCGTCCAGCATCCTGATCTTCGACGATGCCGGCGACCATGTCGCGCTGCAGGCCGCGGACGTCGCGGTGGCGGCCGGTGCGACGGTCGAGATCATGACGCCCGATCGCTCCTTCTCGCCGGAGGTCATGGCCATGAACCTCGTTCCCTATATGCGCACCCTGCAGCCGAAGGGCGTGACATTCACCGTCACCTACCGGCTGACGGGCGTGGAGCGGCGCGGCAACCGTTTCGTGGCGCGGATCGGCAGCGACTATGGCGGAGTTGCCGAGGAGCGCGAGGTCGATCAGGTCGTCGTGAACCACGGCGTGATCCCGCTCGACGATCTGTATTTCGAGCTGCGCCCTTTCTCCAGGAACGAGGGTTTCCTGGATTATCAGGCGTTCATCGCGGGCGAGCCGCAGACCGCGGTGCGCAACCCGGACGGCAAGTTCCAGCTATTCAGGATCGGCGACGCCGTCGCCTCCCGCAATACCCACGCGGCAATCTACGACGCGCTCCGGCTGGTCAAGACGATCTGAGCGCACGCGGCCGGCCGTTTCTCTTCTGAACTTCAACTGGGACAGACGACATGAAGGTGCTCGTTCCCGTCAAGCGGGTGATTGATTACAATGTGAAGCCGCGGG
>CAXTUG010000283.1:0-4014 GCA_964247375.1 uncultured Sphingomonadaceae bacterium | reverse complement strand
CTAAAGCGTCATACGGGAAACCGTATCGAGGGTTCGAATCCCTCCGTCTCCGCCACAAGCCGTTGAAAACGTTGATGTTTTCACCCCGCATCCTCCTCGGTCATACAAGCTGTCATATAGCGGCGTAGGGGCTTGACCGTGTTCCCCAGCCGGCTTGCTGTTTCACGCTTGGCGGTCAGGCAGTCGATGTCCCGCTCCACCGCGAAAGCTACGGCAAGCAAGAGCTCCGGTCTCCAATCGTTTATAACGGCCCGCGTGAGCCGGCGGACCCGCCACAGCAGGACAGCTGGGCCATCCGCCGGTTCTTCCCCGATCGAATCTTCGAGCGAGCGCATGGCGGCATACTCCGCTTCCGTCGCGCCGCCGGGGCGTTCGCCCGTAAGAGCTTCAAGTGCATCGAGTTCGGCGCAGAGCTCGCCCACGGAAGTCCTGGTCACCCTTCCCATCATCCCTCCATAGCCGGCAGCGCAGCCAGATATTGATTGAGGTCAGTCGTCAGGATGATGGTGCGCGTGCCGCGCTTGCGGGCGACGAGGAGGCCGGCGGCAATGTCGTCATAGAGCGATGTCTTGCCGATGCCGGTGGCGGCGATCGCCTCCTCGATCGAGTAGGCGAGCTTCGGCGCGGCGGCGGGTGCGGGCAGAAGCTTCATCAGAGATCAGTCCATTTTACGTGCTGCCGATCTTCAGGCTTTTGAACGCGGCCAACTCCGATTATTAGATGCATGCCAAGCCAATCGAAGGCGACGTGCCAGCCCTCGCCTTCGCTCACCTCATCAGCGCCTATCAGGCCGAATGCACCCCAAGAGCAGACCGGCTTTAACTTGGCTGAAAAGGCAGCGGCCGCCGCAAATACTTCCCGAGTGCCGATGATCGTCGTATTGGCCACGCGTCGAACGCGTGGTAGAAGATGAGTAGCCATTAGTCTTCTCCTTTAAGACGTGTGGTCAGAGGCAATGGGCGACGCCAATCGCTCATTGCCTCGCGATTAATTGCACGGCGCGCCAGCCCTCGCAAGTGTTTCAGTCAAATGAAAATAACTAACGGATATCCGTTGATCTATCCGTTACTGCGGCGGATTTATCCGTTATGTTGTCCGTTAGTGCGCCGGATTTCTCCGTTGTTTTCCACTACGGCTCAGCACCGTATTGAAGCTGGATAAAGGCTCGCGGTTGTTTAATGCTCATTGCAGGAGGCCACTATGCAAAGCGCAAGCGCGATCGAGAGGATAGCCCGGGTGCTCTGTCGACAGGACGGCGCCGACCCGGATGAGGTGCGCCAAGGCGAAGGTGCCGCGGCCGGGCGGACGTGGCTCGGCTGGCAGGCGTACGCCGCTAACGCGCGAGCCTGCGTGGCAAGCCTGCGCACGCTGAATGACTCGTCCGCTATGATCGCCGGCAGTGGGGCGCTGTCCTCCGTTCGCAAGGGCCCGCAGCCGAAAGATGCTAAGCGGTGTTGGCGGGCTATGATCGAGGCGATGCTTGCGGATAAAGCGGGGTAGCGCGCCCTTCAGGTCCAATGGGCGGAGCGAGGCACGGCGCTGGAAAAGCGCCGGCCGCTGATGGAGGCATGGGCGGCTTATTTGGCGGGCTAGGTCACGCGAAGGCTGGCATCCGCTCCACTTTGATCTCGTCCTCATGACTGCGCGCTTCGGCTAAGTCGTGGGCTGCCTGCATCCGTAAGAGGGTGTCCGCGCTGATGCCGAACGCCTTCTCAAACCTGATCGCCATGCCCGCGGACAGCCCTGCGCGCCCGTTTAGGAGCGTACTTAACGCCTGACGGGTCACGTGCATGTGGTCGGCTAATGCCGTCACCTTGGCGCCGGACGGCTTGACCATCTCCTCCATGAGCCAGACGCCCGGATGGACGAAGAAGCTCGAATGAACCTTAACGGCCATGATAGTCCTCCAAATCCAAATCGATGATCGCGCCTTCAGCGTTCACCTTGAATGTCATGCGCCAGTTACGGGTAACGGTCAGCGACCACGTTCCGCTCCGATTGCCGACGAGCTTATGAGCGCCGAAACTTGGCGGCACGAAAAGCTCTTCTTCCTCGGCAATGCGGATCAGATAAGCGACCATGTTGCGGATGCGATCGGCATCTCCGGGAACGCCCTTGGCGTTGCCCGTCTCGATGAACCGCCGAAGCTCCTTGTGGTTGACGCTCTCGATTTCCACGGCAGAGAGGTAGCTGATCGGTTGTCGCGTGTCAAGTGACACTTGACGATTTGCATAAGCAGCGCAGGGCATGAGCGTGCCGATGCGCTGGCCGACATGGTTGCGCTGCGGCTCGACGGGCACCTTACTCTGGCGGCGTTCGCAGCAGGTCTATATCGACGCGCAGCGAGGCCGCGATCTCTTGCCAGGCGGCTTCGGCCATTTGGCGCCGGATCAGCGATTGGCAAGTTGGCGGCGAAGCCTCACGCGTCGATAGCGCAACTTGTCCGGCGCCGCCGCAACGCTAAGGCAGCAGCGGCAAACCCGAAGATGGCTGTCATCCACGACGACGGTTCCGGTACCGGAGCTACCGTTGTTCGAAAGTTCAGGTCGTTATCCGGTCTAGAAAATGACATTCCGCCCTGCGTCAGCGTTAGCGATCCTCCTGCGTATCCGGAACTCGACAGAGGGTTAACGGTCGACTGATAGATCGACGAATATTGTGCAGAGGGCGCCCCTGCAGCCGTTCGTCAGACTGACCTCGAAGATCAGCTTCTGGCCCGCTGACAATAGGATGCTTTGCGGAGAGAAATCGAACGAAACGATGCCGGCGGTGCTACCGATTGCATAGTTTGAGCGGCTGACTGACCCAAGAATGTTCGCCGGATCTACTGCTCCCGAGAAGAGCGATAGCGTTGTCGTTCCTTGGGGGCACCGCCCTGGCCAGCATAGCCATAGAGATCTATGCTCGCGAGCCTTGCGTCCATGCCGGCCGTGAAGCTCTGTTGTAAGCTGATCGGTTAAGCGTTTGAAAGCGCCTTGCCCGCGAAAAAGCCTAAAGAAAAGTTGGGCGGGATGATCACGAGGTTGTCCACGTCAACCACCGGGCTCGCGGTCGAGATGGAAGCTTGCGCGACTGCAATGGCACCGACCAAGATTTTGCCACGGCGCCACGCGTGCTTACATAAGCTCACGGCTATTCTCCCCTGATTCGCGCCGGCTAGTATTCGCACCTTGACGATCACGGCACAATGTAGGGATGCTCGGCTCTCAGCAGGTCGACTGCGCTGTTGATGGCGACCAACTCGTCAACCGTGGTGAGGCGACACCCGCCAGTTGCTCTGCACGTTGCTCCAGATCGGCAGGCTCTCCACGGGCCCGATCAGTTCGAGCCACTTCGCCTCCGTGCGCCCGACGGCACCGGCTAGCATCTCCGCGGGCATATGCGCGACGTCGTCGGGCTTGAGGTGCTCCGCCATGCCACCCGCGCTATGTCGCCGCCTGCCGCGCATTGATCACGATTCCGCGCAGTTGTCGCCGCAAGCTTGGCGAGAGATATGCCTCACTTGAGAGTAGCCCTCGGCGTTGAGCGCATCGATAACCCGCCAACGCTTTCAAAGTCGCCCGGCCGCACAGCCCCATAGGCACGCTCTAAAACGGGTCTGCGCTGACCGGTCTGCTTCTCCAAGGGCATGCGCAGCTTATCGCAACCGAAACGATCGTGCACAACTGATATAGGTCAGTTTCAGCTTGTTCGCTGCCGCCGATCGGCACCGAGGACAGCCTCGATCTTCTGCTAGGCATTACTCTTCATTAATCATAGAGCGGTAGCGTTATCCGTCACCGCTCGCAGGCATCATCCAAATATGAAGTTCAAATTCGTAGTCTGCCGCGCCGGTGGCTTAGCCGCGGGGTGCCTACTACTTTCTGCATGCGGCAGCGGCGGTTCGGGCGGGGGCGGCACCGCCACGGTAAGCCCTGGCGGTGTAACCACGCCGAGCCCTCCATCGACACCCGCGCCCACGACCACGCCGACTACGCCCACCGAACCCACGCCGGTACCGGTAGGCTTCCAAAC
>CAXTUG010000282.1:0-4062 GCA_964247375.1 uncultured Sphingomonadaceae bacterium | reverse complement strand
GGCATGAAGACACCGGAGCTAACTTATCAGCGGCCTGAAAACAAAGAGCAGGTCAGAACGGCCGAAATTGAGTCAAGCCTTTCGCCATGCGAACACGCCGTACCGCATCGCGCCCGAGCGGTAGGCGAGAATCAGGCGGGGAAGGCTGAACGCGAACAGGCGGTTGCGGGCGGCCAGCGCGCGGCGGCGTGCGGCGCGGTCGGTCAGGAGCGCGCGCGCGAAGCGCCAGGCGCAGATCGTCCAGGTTCGCGCCACCTGTCGCGACACGTCCCGATACTCGATCGGCAGCAATCCCGCGGTTCGCGCCCAATCCTCATACTCCTCGCGCGTTCCCATCGACGGCAGGCGGCCTTCATGGCAGATCGGCTTAAGCAGATACTGCACCTTCCAGCGGGCTGCGCCGGTCTCCGCCAGCCAGGCGCACACGACGAGCCGACCGCCCGGCTTCAACACACGCGCAGCTTCGGCGAAGAAGGCCGGCTTGTCGACCATGTGCTCGCTGCTCTCGATGGCATAGCCATGGTCGAAACCGTTCGACGCCAAGCCATTGTCAAGCCAGTCGCGCACCAGCAACGTCACCCGTGCTGGGGCGGCGCCTGCGCGGCCTGCACGGCGGAGACGGTCAGACCCGTGACATCCGCGTGGCGGGTTCGGACGATGCGTCGTGCGGTACCGCCATAGCCGCAACCGATGTCGACAACATGCGCGCCGGGCGCTGGATCGATCAAGTCTGCGACCAAGTCGGACAGCATCTCCACCGCCTGAGCCGAACTCTCACGACCGGTTATCCATAGGCCGTGATGAACATGCTCGCCCCACAGCGAACGGTAGAAAGGATCAAGTTCGTCATAGTGATCGGCGACGGCGGCGGCATCCGGAGCGGAGTGGGGGAGGATCATAAGTCAAGATGGGCTGCGGTCGATTGGTGATCAGCGATCCGCCGGACTGCTTTTGACCGCGTTAGGCGGCTACATCCTCTGCGCGGTCGTAAACAGCGCGAGAAGTTAACGCTCCACGAGATGCTTAACAAACGGTACCTTGCTCATCGCGGCGAAGCCGATGAAGGCTGCCAACATTGAGGGCTGGGTGACGTTGCCCGTGAGTTCCTTAACCTCGATGTGAAAGGCTTGGGCGTCATCAGCGTCGCGCAGAAACCAGCCCCGCATCGACCATGCGCCGAACTGCCGCAGCGGCACATCCGCGTTATGCATGTAGACGATGTCCTTGTGCCGCCGGTCGACGGCAATGCGCGCCATAACGCCCGAGACTGCGGTCGCCGTGCCTTCCAGGGCCTGGATGAACCTGGATCCGTCGCACAGCAGCAGACCCGTCACGCCGACTTCCGCATTGCGCCGCTGGGATGCCTCCAGGATGTCGTGCAGGTCTTTCGCGGACAGCCGCCGTGCAGCTCGGCTCAAATATACAAGCTGACGTGTCGACATCGATCACCCTCCCCACGACAGGAGCCCCCACACGTACCCACGTTTCAAGCTGCATTAGCACTGTGTGACGGATGCGGCCATAGTGCCGTGCTCATTACTAAGCTGTGCGCTACAGCTTGTAGGGGCTCCTGCCGGGAAAAAAGCCCTGCGCATCCTTGGTGACGATCGCAGCCGGCACGCTGGCGGCAGGGCACTTGATGAACTTGCCCGTCGCATCGCAGCGGGCCGCGGATATGACCGGCGCGGTCAGCAGGACGGCGGCGTCAGGCAGCGATCAGCTTCGTCGCGTCCTCTTCGAGCGTGGTGCCGGGATAGTCGCATCGTGCCGGTCACGAGACAACGTCGGGGCGAACAGCAGCAGAGGATCGTGCTGCCCCTGCAATATGCACGATCCACCGCATTACAGCCCACACGGCTGATTTAATCAGGCATGGAGCGGCTGTTGCACATTGCGGAAGGCCGTGGGGGCTCCATGCTTTTGAACAATTCAGAACCACACAGGTTTATGCCTGTCAGAATGCCGCGCGCGAACGACATACGTCGGCGCATCGCCCAAGCTGCTGCCGCTGAAGCCGGCAAGAGTGTCGATTACTATCTTGATCTGCTTGGCCGGGTAGAGCCGGCGACACCGCTATCTGGCTCATCCGAAGCGTCATGGCGGTTATCCTCTTATCATGGGAACGGCGACGACAGTCAGTCGATCGAGCGTGCGGTGACGAAGGTGTACCGAGCCTACCCCTTCATGGACCACAGCTAAACCTGCCATCAGCCAGGCAAAGGCACTATGTCACGCTATGGGGCGCTCAGTTTTCAGCAGGCTGACCATACTGTTGATGAAGATCAGCTTGTTTCCGCGTGGCTGACGGTCGATGATCATTGGTTGTAAGCGGCACCCTGCCCAAGGGGAAGAAAGCAGGGCGCCGCCCAGTCCGAGACGCTCCGCCACGTTAGTCTATGCGCCGCGGAACGCCACCCGGCCAAACCCCCGACCAGGCACTGTTGACTTAGGTCAAATCGGATAACGAAGTATTATGCTCAGCGGCATACTTCGTGTTAATACGAGATAAGGGCATCGCGGTCCTACAAGGCTCCGCTTCATCAGCTGAAATTCTGCCGCTCGCGACCGCGCTTGATCGGGAAATGATCGTGTCGCTTGATCCGCGCCGCTCTTAAGGACGGATCACTGGAGCGCCGTTGCCAAGTTCAGCACAGCTGGTCACGCCACGCTCCGGACCATCGTTCGTGGGGCGGATGTTGATATGCTGCAGTGGCCTGACCGGCCCGGCAGATTACCGTGCATCGATTAAGCCCAAATATATCCAAACGATCACGGACGTGTGCCCGGCGAGCGCCCTCACGCTCTCTTCACTCCGCTGCATCGCTAGCCTCCTCCGGCAAAGCCGGGGACTGCCTCATTCGTTTGGGCGCTGCCGTGTAGACCCCAACCCATCGCTCCTCCCGCTAGGCATGATGGTCAAGATACCACCACACTGCCGGATCAAACGCCTAGATAGCGTCCTGCAGCGGGCTGGCGAAGGCGGGGCTGGTCGCGGCGATCGTCGGCTTGCTGCCAGGCGCATTGCGCGACGCCGGCACGAATTCAACGAAGATATGCCCGTCAACCCGCTGCTCGAGCTTGCCGCCCTTACCGGTCAGCAAGTAGCCGACATGCGGACGGTCGGGACCGTTCGCGGCCAAGCCGGGCGGAACGTCGTCGATGTCGATCATGACCTGCCATGCCATCGCAGACCCACCCTGGCCGGTGCGTCGGCGCATCCGCCACTCGACAGGCACGAACGATCCCGTCATCTCCGGGGTGCCTTTCGGCAGACGGTGTCCGCCGAGCGGCGCCATCTGCGTCGCGACGAAATCCTCGGCGAAATCTTCGATCTTCAGGTCGATCGCGCCCTTTGTGAAGGTCTTGATCTTGGCGTAAATCAGTCCGAGCGCTTGCTTGAACAGCCGATCCCACTCCATCCCGATCTGGACTTCGCTGCGCGGTATCTTATCGAGCTGAAGGTCGTCATCCTTGGCCGGATCGTATTTATAGACGCCGTGACGGACCTTCACCGTATCTGGCATGTGCCACCTCAGATTGTTGCGGATAACCTAAGTCGGCCACAACTCTCACGCAAGGAGCCTAGTGCGCGCGAGGCAACCGCAGCCATCTCCCGCCCACCTAAATCGCGTCGAGCAGGTCGTCAATGTGGAGAGTAAGGTCTGCACCTGCCGCAGCGATAGCAGCCACACATTGGAAGCTGTACTGGATGCCGTTGTCGGTCAGGATGGTGTGCAGGTTGTAAGGCACCGCCTCGATCAATGCTTCGAGGAACGCCACCGCTGTTGGTCGATCAGCCTTATCGTGGAGTTGTGCGAAAGCGAACTTCGAGGTTCGATCGATGCCGACGTAGAGATGCAGCTTGCCCTCTTCGGTACACACCTCGGCGATGTCGATGTGGAAGTAGCCGATCGGGTAGACCTTGAAGCGCTTCTTCCCGGCGGCCTTGCCTGCCAGGGCCCGGCAACCGGCTGATGCCATGGCGCTGCAGCGATGACCTGGTCAAGTGCGGGATCGTCGGCTGGAGCGCATACAGGCAGTCGTCCAGCGGCAACAGCGTGT
>CAXTUG010000281.1:3841-4064 GCA_964247375.1 uncultured Sphingomonadaceae bacterium | reverse complement strand
CTGTTGGCCTTGCTCTCGGCATAGCCGCCGGCATCGCGCCGCTCGGCGGCCTCGCGCTCGGCGGCCTCCTCCGCGGTCAGGCCCTCGAAATAATTCCAGTTGCGGTTGTACTCGCCGGCATGCGCCTCGCAGAAATACCAGCGCTCGGGGCTGTTCGGCGATTTCGGCGCGGGCCGATCACCCGGCTCCTCGCAGCCGTGCCGGTCGCACAGGCGGACCTGCC
>CAXTUG010000281.1:0-3831 GCA_964247375.1 uncultured Sphingomonadaceae bacterium | reverse complement strand
CATCCGCACCGTCACCGCCTCCCGCTCGGCGCCATATGCCCGCCAGCGTGGAAAGCCCCAATCGGTGGATCGTGTCGAGCGCGCCATGGGGAGCGCAGATAGGGTCGCGGCGGCGCGAAGGCCACCCTAAACGGCGAAAAATGCCAGAGGGCCTGTAAGCCGGGTTCTGTCCTCCGCCCGAAAGCGGATGTGCGGCCATTCCTCTAGGCGGCGGATCGCTCCGCCGCTCAAGCAACCAACCCGGACGACGAGGCGGAACTCCTCATGTGCCGTCCCTATTCGGTCTTGCTCCCGGTGGGGTTTGCCATGCCGTTCCCGTTGCCGGGCCCGCGGTGCGCTCTTGCCGCACCCTTTCACCCTTGCCCTCAATCCCGAAGGACCAGCGGGCGGTCTGCTCTCTGTGGCACTTTCCCTGGGGTCGCCCCCGCCGGGCGTTACCCGGCACCGTTGCTCTGCGGAGCCCGGACTTTCCTCCCGTGCGCGAACGCACCGGCGGCCGCCCGGCCCTCTGGCAATGCGGCGCATAGCAGCGCGCGGCGCGGAAGTCAGCCCTCGCCCAGCCGCGCCGCCGCACCTTTGTCGCCGCCGGTCAGCAGCGACAGCAGGATGGCGCGGCAGTGGCCGTCGACCACGCCGTCGATGATGTCCGGCCGGAACCGCCGCTGGAAGGCGCGCACCGCCGCCTCGGCATCGACCACGTCATAACCGAATCGTTCGAGCGCGAGCAGGAAGCTGGCATCGCTCCACATCGGATCGGTGAGGTAGCGGGTGGGCCGCGGCAGCGCGAGGCGGAGCCGGGCGAGCCGCTCCCAATCGAACAGCTCGCCCGGATCGTCCTTGCGTGCCGGGGCGACGTCCGAATGGCCGACTATGTTGCCCCTGGTGATACCATAGCGGCGGACGATCTCCGCCATCAACGGAACCAGCGCTTCCATCTGCGGCTCGGCAAAAGGGCGGTAGCCGTGCTCATGGCCGGGGTTGACCAGCTCGATGCCGATCGATGCCGAGTTCACGTCGTCGATGCCGCGCCAGTGCGCGCGGCCGGCATGCCATGCCCGCTTGGTCTCGGGCACCAGCCGGTAGACGACACCGTCCTCGCCCACCAGATAGTGGCTCGATACCTTCGCCGACGGGTCGGTCAGCCGCGCCAGCGCCGAAGCATCGTCGACCATGCCGGTATAATGGATCACAAGGATACTGATCGGCAGCTTGCGCGCATCGAAGTTCGGCGATGGATGCTCGGTGATACCGTCGGTCATGCCGTAGCAGCCATAGAGGCTGCCGCGATCATGGCAAAGCGCCGCGGGCCCTAACCCGCGAAGTTTTGCGGCGCTACAGGCAGCCCGTCGGCCGGTAGACGCCACGCAGGCGGCCGTCCGGCTGGAACGCCTCGGTCTGGCCAAGCACGGTCTCGCCGGCGCCGAGCATCAGCATGCCGTCCGGTGCGATCGCGCTCGACAGCCGGTCGAATACGGCGCGGCGACGCTCGGCGGAGAAGTAGAGCAGCACGTTCCGGCAGAGGATCAGGTCGAACCGGCCGACGGGCGGCGCTTCCAGCAGGTTCTGGACCATGAACGTGGTTCGGGCCTTCAACGCCGGCCGTACGCGCCAGTCGCTCTCCTGCTGGTCGAAGCGCGCGACGAGATCGGTGATCGGCAGTCCGCGCTGCACCTCGAAGTGCGAGAAGACTCCGCTGCGCGCCTTGGCGATGGCCTGCGGCGACACGTCGGTGCCGACGATATCGATCTGCCAGTCGGCCCACTTCTTGTCCTCGAACAGGAAGGCCAGCGAATATGGCTCCTGCCCCGTCGAGCAGCCGGCAGACCAGATGCGCAATTTGCGGGTAGCGGCCCGCGTCTCGGCCAGGGCCGGCAACGTCTCGCCGCCCAGGGCCTTGAACACGGCCAGGTCGCGAAAGAAGCTGGTCTCATGATTGAGCAGCGCCTCGACCACCTGTTCACGCAGCGGCGAGCCCGGATGAGCGGCGAGCCCTGCAAGCACGTCCAGATTGGCAATGTCGTGCTGCCGCATGACCGGCTGCAGCGCAGTCTCGATCCGCCAGCGACGGCCATCGGCCAGCTTCTGGCCGGTCATCTGCTCCAGCAGCCCCGACAGGGATCGCGCGGCGAGCGGAGTCATTTCCATGCGCTGCTGCCCCGGTCCCACCCGGCGATGCGCTCGGCCAGCTGCTCGGGCGGCAGGATGGCATCTGCCAGCTGCGCGTTCGCGATCGCGCCGGGCATACCCCACACCACTGAGCTTGACTCGTCCTGCGCCAGCACCCTGCCTCCCGTCACCACCAACTCGCCCGCTCCGATGAGCCCGTCACGGCCCATCCCGCTCAGGATCAATCCTACGCCGGCCGAACCATAGATCCTGCCGATCGAAGCCAGCATCGGATCGACCGAAGGCAGGCAGCCCGATGCGGATCGCATCCGTTCCAACCGGACGTGAACGACCGTGCCGGTCCGCACCAGCGTCATGTGCGCATCGCCCGGCGCCAGCAGCAGTTCGCCCGCCTGCGGCTGCAGCCCGGCCGCGCCGAGCCGCGTCGGCCGGCCCGTCATCTCGGCCAGCTGACCAGCGAAATAGGGCATGTAGGGCGCCGGCAGATGCTGGGTGATCAGGATCGGCACCGTGAAGCTGCTGGGCAGGGCGCTGAAAAAGCGCGCGAGCGCGTGCACGCCGCCGGTCGACGAGCCGATGCCCAGACACTCCAGCCGCCCGGCAGGCGAGCGCGCCGGCGTTCCGGCGATACGCCGGCCGCGCGGTTCCGGCGCATTGCTGCCGGGACGGGCGATCCGGCGCAGACGCTCGACGAGATCGTCGGCGAAGCGGGTGGTGAACTGGGCAGCGCCGGGCTTGAGCAGGGTATCGGCTGCGCCCAGGCGAAGCGCGGCGATGCCCGACGCGGCACCATCGGCGCAGGCGGACGAGACGATCAGCACGCGCGCGCCGTCGCTGGCGAGAATCAGCTCAGGGAGGGCGTCGAGTCCGCCGATGCCCGGCATCTCCAGGTCGAGCAGGATGATGTCGACCTTCTCGCTCTCCAGCACCTTGTGGGCCTGGGACGCGCTGCCGGCCTGTCCGACCACCTCGATATCGCCATGCTCGCCCAGCAGCCGCGACAGGACCGCCCGTGCGACCACCGAATCATCGACGATCAGGACGCGGATGGGTGCTGCGCGACGCGAGACCGTCGGACGATCGACGTTGCTGGAAAGGACATCGATCACCCCGGTTCGCCTCAGGCGACGCCGACGATCTGCAGCTTGCTCTCGAGCGTCTCGCGGTCGAACGGCTTCATGACATATTCGTCGGCGCCGGCATCGATCGCGGCGCGAATATGGCCCATGCCGTTCTCGGTGGTGCAGAAGACCACTTTCGGGCGCCGCTCGAGTTCGGTTTCGCCGAGCACGCGCAGGAACTCGATCCCGCTCATGACCGGCATGTTCCAGTCGAGCAGGATGACGTCGGGCGCGGACGCCTTGCAGGCGGTCAGCGCCTCCTCGCCGTCGCCGGCCTCGTGCACCGCGAAGTCGAGCGTCTCCAGGATATGGCGCGCGACCTTCCGGATGACCTTGGAATCGTCGACGACCAGGCAGCTCTTCATGCGTATTCGTCCCAGCTAAAAATTAGCAACGCCGGTCTAGCGGGCAACGGGTAAGCATCCCGTTAACGTGCCGGCGTAGCATCACGCGGCGAGTGTTTCCGGCCCGGCGACGACCGTCGCCGGGGCGATCAGCAGGATAGCCAGCTCGCCACGGCGGATGGTGCCGCGCGCGCCCCTGCGCCAGGCGTCGGACAGCAGGGCGGGGCAGGGTTCGGGCG
>CAXTUG010000280.1:3747-4070 GCA_964247375.1 uncultured Sphingomonadaceae bacterium | reverse complement strand
GGCGCGACGGGAGAGATCGGTCATGAACATTGCCTCTCAATCAAGGGTCCAAGGGTAGGCGCCGGTTAAGCCGATCCGCGCCGGCGCGGCCAGCCTGCTTCGCGCGCCATATGCGGATTCGAGGCTGCATACCCATTGCGGATGCGTAATCACCGCCCATATCTCGGCGGGAGCGTTCGATGGGGCGAGCGATGGGGCGGATTTGTACGATAGCGGTTGGCGCAGCGCTGGTGCCGTTCATGCTGCTGGCATCGTGCGACCGCGGGCGGGCCCCGGGCGGAGCCCGGGGGGGCGCGGCCCCCCCCCCGGGGGCCCAGACCCCC
>CAXTUG010000280.1:0-3737 GCA_964247375.1 uncultured Sphingomonadaceae bacterium | reverse complement strand
CGGCGGGCCTGGTGCCACCGCGCGCGGCCGCCGGACTACGCGGGGGCGGCAGCGCCCCACCAGCGTGCGCCATCTCCCACGGCGCACCTGATCCGACTGCCCGACAGCGCCATCTTCGTCGAGCGCGGTTCGACCGAGGAGCAGCTGGCGGCCTATCTGGCGTCGTCGGCGCCCGCACCGCGCGCCTTCCGCTTCACCGGCCGCGAATTCGAGCCTTGGCAGAGCAGGCCGAATGCCGGGACGCTGCGGACGATGTATGCGGTCGCGCAGATTCTCCGCGCCTATCCGCACAGCGAACTGACGCTGATCGGCCATACCGACAATATCGGCCCTCCCGATCGCAACCTGCGCCTGTCGCAGGCGCGGGTCGATCGCATGGCGCAGCTGCTGGTCCATGCCGGCATCCAGCCGCGCCGCATCACCACGGTCGGACGCGGGATGCACGATCCGATCGCGGACAATCGCACCGAAGCGGGGCAGGCGCGCAACCGCCGGATCGAGCTGGTCGTCACCCGCAAGTAGCGGCCGTGATTCGCGTCGCGAAAGTGCCGCTGCGCGATCAAATATGCCTTAAAAAGCAGCAAAGCGGCCGGGCTCTGCCGCCTTTGCGGGCAATTTTCGCACCTGCAGCGAAGGATTGCGCGCGCGCCTTGCATGGGCCCGGATGGCACGCTTATTGAAGACGAAAGCCGCCGAGCGGGGAGCTGGTTGCGTGAAGAAGATCGAGGCGATCATCAAGCCGTTCAAGCTCGATGAGGTGAAGGAAGCGCTGCACGACGTCGGGGTATCGGGCATCACCGTGACCGAGGCGCGCGGGTTCGGCCGGCAGAAGGGCCATACCGAACTCTATCGCGGCGCCGAATATGTGGTCGACTTTCTGCCCAAGGTGAAACTGGAAGTGGTCGTCGACGATCCGCTCGCCGAACGCGTGGTCGAGGCGATCCAGAACGCCGCCCAGACGGGGCGCATCGGGGACGGCAAGATCTTCGTCACCAGCATCGACACGGCGATCCGGATCCGGACCGGCGAACGCGATTCGGACGCGGTGTGATCGTGCGGCGCCGCCTGCGGGCGGCCCGGCGGCAGCGTGGCGGTTGGGAACTGACGGGCCTCCGCCGGTGGCGGAGGGCGTGATCAAGGGGAAGGGCTTTTAGCGATGGCGAACAAGGCATCCGACGTTCTGAAGATGATCAAGGACAAGGAGATCGAGTGGGTCGACCTCCGCTTCACCGATCCCAAGGGCAAGTGGCAGCACCTGACCATGGTGTCGGGCGTGGTCGGCGAGGATGAGCTGAACGACGGCTTCATGTTCGACGGCTCGTCGATCGAGGGCTGGAAGGCGATCAACGAGTCCGACATGATCCTGAAGCCGGATCTGGACGCGGTCTGGATCGACCCTTTATCGGCGACGCCGATGCTGATCCTGGTGTGCGATATCGTCGAGCCTTCGACCGGCGATCTCTACGCGCGCGACCCGCGCTCGACCGCCAAGCGGGCCGAAGCCTATCTCAAGACGCTGGGCGTCGGCGACACGGTGTATGTCGGGCCGGAAGCCGAATTCTTCATGTTCGACAATGTCCAGTTCGACACCACCTATAACGAATCCTACTACAAGATCGACGATATCGAGCTGCCGACCAACACCGGCCGCGACTATGAGCAGGGCAACCTCGCCCACCGGCCGCGCGCCAAGGGCGGCTATTTCCCGGTGGCGCCGGTCGACAGCGCCGTCGACATCCGCGGCGAGATGGTCTCGACCATGCTGGAGATGGGCCTGCCCTGCGACAAGCACCACCATGAGGTGGCGGCGGCGCAGCACGAGCTCGGCCTGACCTTCGGCACTTTGGTGCAGACCGCCGATCGCATGCAGATCTACAAATATGTCGTGTGGCAGGTGGCGCAGGCCTACGGCAAGACCGTCACCTTCATGCCGAAGCCGATCGCCAAGGACAACGGCTCGGGCATGCACACCCACATGTCGATCTGGGACAAGGGCAATCCGCTGTTCGCCGGCAACGGCTATGCCGGCTTGAGCGACACCTGCCTCTACTTCATCGGCGGCGTGATCAGGCATGCCAAGGCGCTCAACGCCTTCACCAACCCGACCACCAACAGCTACAAGCGGCTGGTGCCGGGCTACGAGGCGCCGGTGCTGCTGGCCTATTCTTCGCGCAACCGCTCGGCCTCCTGCCGCATTCCCTACGGCGCTGGCGCCAAGGCGAAGCGGGTCGAGTTCCGCTTTCCCGACGCGATGGCCAATCCCTACCTGGCCTATGCCGCGCTGCTGATGGCGGGTCTCGACGGCATCGAGAACAAGATCCATCCCGGCGAGGCGATGGACAAGAACCTCTACGACCTGCCGCCGGAGGAGCTGTCGCAGGTGCCGACCGTGTGCGCCAGCCTGCGCGAGGCGCTCGACAGCCTGGCCGCCGACCATGCCTTCCTGACCAAGGGCGGCGTGTTCACCGAGGACCAGATCGAGGCTTACCTCGAGATCAAGTGGCCGGAAGTCGCCCGCTGGGAGATGACGCCGAGTCCGGTCGAGTTCGACATGTACTATTCGGCCTGACGATCGTCACAGCCGAGAGAAGGAAGGCCTGGAGCTTGGCTCCAGGCCTTCTTCATGTGCGGCATCCTCCCGATCTGTGTTCGACAACACTTGTCCGCTGAGCGTATGCCATATACATAGGGTATATGGCAGTCGGAGGGCGCACGACGACTCGGGTCTTCGAGACCAACCGGATGCAGGCCGTGCGCCTGCCGAAGGATGTCGCCTTTCCGGACGATGTCCGCGACGTCGCGATCCGGAGAGTGGGGCGCAGCCGCATGATCTCACCGGCTAATGCTCTGTGGGACGATTTCTTCGACATGCCTGCGGTTGATTTGGGCGAACGTGATCAGCCCGCTGTACAGACACGCGAGGATTTCTGACCGAATGGCCTCTGGCGGGCGCGTCAAGGCGTGAGCGTCCGGTTCATGCTCGACACCAATCTCTGCATTCGTGTGCTGCGGGATCGACCGGCGGCACTGCGACAGCGGTTCAACGACGAGGCGGATAGCCTCGCCATCTCGACGATCGTCCTCATGGAGCTATTACACGGTGCCGCCAAGTCGGCGCGTCCGGCAGACAATCGTCGCGCTGTCGCGGATTTCGCGTCGCGGCTGGACGTTCTGCCGTTTGACGCGGCCGCAGCGGCGCATGCCGGCGATATCCGGGCGGAGCTGGAGCAGGCCGGGAGGGCGATCGGCAGCTACGACCTCCTGATAGCAGGCCATGCGCGTAGCCGCGGCCTGACGGTCATCACCGGCAACCTGCGCGAGTTCCGCCGCGTGCGGGGCCTGCTCTCCGAAGATTGGGAGTAAGGCGCCGAGGCTGACCTCACGCTCGTCGCAGCAGCCGACGTAGCGGTGAGCGGTCCTGCAGGATTGCCTTCGCCGCATTGTGGCCCGGCGCGCCGGTGACGCCCCCTCCCGGATGCGTGCCCGCACCGCACATGTAGAGGCCCCTGATCGGCCCGCGATAGGCGGCGTTGCCCAGGATCGGGCGTGCCGCCCACAACTGGTCGAGCGACATGTGGCCGTGCATGATGTCGCCGCCGACCAGGCCGAACTTGCGTTCGAGGTCGAGCGGCGAGTGGATCTGGCGGGCGATCACGCTGGCGCGGAAGCCCGGCGCCCAGCGCTCGACCGTGTCGATGATCCGGTCCGCCGCCTGCTCGCGCGCGTCGTCCCAGGAG
>CAXTUG010000279.1:0-4070 GCA_964247375.1 uncultured Sphingomonadaceae bacterium | reverse complement strand
TCCTTACACGGAGGGGCTGTGGGCCGCCGCCGACCTGGTCGAGCGGCGCCGCTTCCTGCGCCATCTCCGCGCCTGGTGGGACGTCCACCGTCATCGCATCGCGCCGCGCGTGGCGGAGAAGATCGAGGCGATGCGCGCCGCCGGACAGTTGGACATCGTCGCCGGCAAGCTGGTCGACGTGACGGCCGCAGGCACGGGTGCCCGCATCCGCTACCGTCCGCGCGGCCGGGAGCAGGTCGAGACGCTGGCCGTCCGCCGGATCGTCAACGCCAGCGGCCCGCAGGGCGACCTGCAGCGCACCGACGAGCCGCTGCTCACGCGCCTGATCGCGCGCGGGCTGATCCGGCCCGATCCGCTGCGGATCGGCATCGACGTCACGGCCCGGTCGGAAGTGATCGGCGCCGACGGCGCGGTGCAGCCGAACCTGTTCGCGCTCGGCCCGATGACGCGCGGCACCTTCTGGGAGATCGTCGCCGTGCCGGACATCCGCCGCCAGACGTGGGCGGTCGCGCGCAAGCTCGCCAACGCGCACTGGGTCGGCGGCGAGGGATTGTAGCCGGACAAGAAAAAGGCCCGGCGAGTGTCGCCGGGCCCAGGATACGCCAGGGAGTCAGCAAGGCGTTGACGCCGCTATATACCCCACCAGCAGAATAGGAAATTAGAACGGCTTGACGCAGGGAAAGCTGCGCTTGCGTCCATCACTGGTTGGTGAGCGCGTCGCCCGCATTTGCGCTGCCGTCTACGCCCGCGGCATTGCCGTCGATGGCGTTGGTCTCCACCGCATTGGCGTCGACCGCGTTCAGGTCGGTCGCTGCAACGTTCGTGCTCGTCTCGTTCACGGTGACATTCTCGGTCTCGGAATGCTTGGTGCAGCCGGCCAGGCCCAGGAGGGCGGCGGCGATGATCGGCAGGGCGATGGACGTCTTCATGGGCAAGTCTCCTGTTGAGCCCCGTTTTGGTATAGCGCTTGCTTGCCCTCGGCAATCCCTATAATCCACGTAGGAAATAGGAGCCTTGCCGATGGAACGTTCCAGGCCGAAACAGGCTTGCTGGAGCAGCATTGGAGTGCCCACATGGCGAAGAAGGACAAGAAGCAGAAGTCGGCCAGGAAGAAGGACGGCACGAAGCTGTCCAAGGACCTGCGCAAGACCGCGGAAACGGTAATGGCGATCGCGCAGAGCCCCGCCGCGCGGGAGATGGCCGCTGCCGCGCTCACCGCCGGTGCGGCCGCACTCGCCAAGCGTAGTGCCGTGAAGCCGGGTGCGCCGGGACAATCCAAGATCAAGGCCACCGATGTCGGCGCACTCCTCGCGCAGGGCGTCGCCCTGTTTCTCGGCAACCTGGACAAGCCGCGCAACACGCCGCCGACAGGCGGCAAGCCGGCCGATAACGCGGCAAACAGGAAACCTGATTGAAGCAGCTACTATTTTTGTAGTGCGAGTTATGGCTTGAGATCCTAATTATCCGGCACTACAGGAAATCCGTGATCATCGACTTTGATCCGATCAAGGACGCCGCCAATATTGCTAAACATGGCGTATCGCTGAATTTTGGGGTGCGGCTTTTCGACGATGCGGACATGCTGTTGATTCCAACCGTTCGGGTTGAAGATGGCGAACGCCGGTTGAAGGCGATTGGCAGGGCCGATGGAAGCCTCTGGACGGCAGTACACGTCGTGCGTGGTGAGGTCGTCCGGTTCATTTCGGTAAGGAGAAGCAACGATGGCGAAGAGCGAGCATATCGCGCTTGAGGCCGATCCCAGCGATCCGGAGGATGGTGACGTTACCGTAGCAGCGCTGGAGCAGGCGCTGGCCGAGCGTCGTGCGCGACGCGGGCCAGGCCGGCCGAGAGGTTCCGTTACGTCCGGTAAACAGCAGGTCACGTTACGTATTGACCGCGACGCGCTCGAGCGGATTAAGTCGACCGGCCCGGGATGGCAGTCACGCATCAACGATGCCGTACGACGGGCGGCTGGGCTATAAAGACGAAACCTGTGGAGCGAAGCTGTTCTCGCAGCAGCTCAATCAGACTTGCGACTGCGAGCCAGCAATACTTGCCCGCATAACGCGCAAGCCAATACTCGCAATACTGGAGCGGGCGAAGGGATTCGAACCCTCGACCCCGACCTTGGCAAGGTCGTGCTCTACCCCTGAGCTACGCCCGCTCGCGTATGGCCGGGGTCAGACCCCGGCGGGTGAGGCGCGGCTGTTAGCAACGGTTTCGCAGGGCCGCAACCCCTCGGCGCACACAAAAGTGTTACGGCTTGTCTCCCACGCAGGATCGCCCACATAAGCAGCGCAGCAGAACGGAGAGACGAACCTTGGCGACACTGGGAATGAGCACGGCCGACCGCGAAGCGATCGACGCGTTCAAGCGCGACGTGATCGAGCCGTCGATGGACGCGCTCGTCATCCTCGATTTCTGGGCGGAGTGGTGCGGCCCCTGCAAGGCGCTGACGCCGACGCTGGAGAAGGTCGCGCAGACCTACGCCGGCAAGGGCGTGAAGCTGGTCAAGGTCAACGTCGACGAGCAGAAGCTGATCGCTGCGCAGTTCCGCGTCCAGTCGATCCCGACTGTCTACGCCGTGTTCCAGGGCCAGCTCGTCGCCGACCTGACCCAGTATCGCAGCGAGAGCCAGATCGGCCAGGCTCTCGACCAATTGCTGCGCCAGCTGCCGATCCACGGCGCCGACGCCGCGCTGCACGACGACATCGCGCCGCTGATCGCGATGGGCGAGCAGGTGCTGGAGGACGGCGATGCGGAGCGTGCCGTGTCGATCTTCTCGCAGCTGACGGAGATGGCGCCGGACGATCTGCAGGTGGTCGCCGGGCACGCCCGTGCGCTGCTGACGGCCGGACGCGGCGACGAGGCGCAGGCGCTGCTCGACGCGGTGCCCGCCGACAAGGCCAAGGATGCCGGCATCGCCCGGGCGCGCGCCGCGCTGGCCCTGGCCGCGGAAGCGGAGCCGGTCGACGATCTCACCGGGCTGCGCGCCAGGGTAGCGGGCGATCCCGACGATCAGGAGGCGCGCTACGAGCTCGCGGGCGGCCTGATGGCGGCCGGCGACCGCGACGGCGCCGCCGACCTGCTGCTCGGCTCGATCGAGCGCGACCGCGCGTGGAACGAGGGCGCGGCGCGCAAGCGGCTGCTCACCCTGTTCGAGGCGACCGGTCTGGAAGATCCCTGGGTGTCGGCGCAGCGCCGCCGCCTCTCCGCGATCCTGTTCGGCTGATGATCAAGACCGGCACCCGGCTGTCCATCTTTCCCCTGGGGCAGGCGCTGCTGCTGCCGCGCTCCTACCTGCCGCTGCACATCTTCGAGCCGCGCTATCGTGCGCTGGTCAGCGACGCGCTGGCGCGCGACCGGCGCATCGCCATGATCCAGCCCCTGCCCGGGCAGGATGGCGAGCAGCCGGCCTTGTTCGAGGTCGGCTGCGTCGGGCGGATCGATCAGGTCGAGGCGCTGCCCGATGGCCGCTTCAACGTACTGCTGGAAGGACTCACCCGCTTCCGCCTGCTGCGCGAACTGGACGTGTCCACGCCGTTCCGCCAGATCGAGGCCGATGTCGAGCGCTACGAGGACGATCTGACCGAGGAGCTGGTGCTGCCGAGCGCGGTGCGCGCCAGCATCGAGCAGGAGGCGCAGCGTTTCGCCCGCGTGCAGGGCTATCAGATCGACTGGGACGAAGTCGGCCGGTTGGACGACCAGTCGCTGGTCAACGGCCTCGCCCAGGCGATCCCGTTCGACATCGCCGCCAAGCAGGCGCTGCTGGAGGCGGAGACGCTGGAGCAGCGCGCCGACCTGCTCACCGACCTGTTGCGCTTCTCCGCCGCGGGCGAGGACGGCGACGCGACGCTGCAGTGATGTTGGCGTGAATCGTCGTTGCGAGCGCAGCGAAGCAATCCAGATGTGCCGTGCTTGGATCGCTTCGCTACGCTCGCGATGACGAATTGATCAGTTGAACGGTAGGCCCACGGCTCAGTTCGAAGCGGATGGACTTAGAGCATCGGACCTAAAATCTGACCCGTTCGCCCCGAGCGAAGTCGAGGGGCGCTGCCGAGCGAAGTCGA
>CAXTUG010000278.1:3837-4083 GCA_964247375.1 uncultured Sphingomonadaceae bacterium | reverse complement strand
CCCGCACACGCCGCCCGCCCGGCCGACCGCCCGCGCCCGCAGCGAAGCGGTACCCGGCACGGGGGGGGGAGACCATGACCGCAAGCATGCGGACGACGCCGTCTCCATCCCCGCTTTTCCCCAGGGCACGCCCCAGCCGATCGGCGCGGCCGTCGCCGATGCCCCGCCGGCGGCGGGCGCGCCCCCCCCCGCCCCCCCCCCGGCGGGCCGCGCGCGCCCCCGCCCCGCCCCCCCCCCCCCCCGGGC
>CAXTUG010000278.1:0-3827 GCA_964247375.1 uncultured Sphingomonadaceae bacterium | reverse complement strand
GTCGTGCAGCAGGCGCTCAGCATCGGCCGCGACGGCGCCTGGCTCGACCGGCTGGCGCACGACATCGCCATCACCGCCGACAATGGCGGCAACCTCCACTTCAAGCTCGATCCGCAGCATCTGGGCGGGCTCAGCGTCGCCATCACCCACACGGCCGAGGGCGCTTCGATCCGTCTGATCGCGGACAATGACGCGACCCGCGACATCCTGCTCGACGCGCAGCCGCGGCTGATGGACGAGGCGCGGGCACAGGGCCTGCGCGTAAGCGATGCGCAGGTCGACGTAAGCCAGAACCAGCAGCAGAATCAGGGCCGGGGCCCCGACCATCAGCAGAATGGCGCGCAGGACATGGCGCGCTGGGCGCAGAACGGCGCGGGCCAGAACGGCGCGGGCCAGAATCCGCAGAACCGCCAATCCTCACCGGCGCATCAACCATTTGTGAGCAACCCCGGCCGTAAAGCGGACGCCGAATCCGAATCGCAGAGCGGCGAATCGGATGCACGTTACGCATGAGATGGTGAGTAGAGATGAGTGAAGACGCCGCGGCCGCGCCCAAGAAGAAGGGCGGCAAGATCAAGAAGCTGATCCTGTTCGTGATCCTGCCCGTGATCCTGATCGGCGGCGGTATCGGTGCCGGCGTGTTCGCGGCCGGCAAGTTCGGTCATCACGAAGGCCCCAAGATCGATCCCCACGCGCCCAAGCTGGTGCTGAAGGAGGGCGAGGAGGGACCGACGACGCTGCCGCCCGGCAAGCAGCCCGATCCCAACATCTACAAGTCGACCTACTACGCGCTGGAGCAGCCGTTCACGTCCAACCTGCGCGACACCGACGGCTACGTGCAGCTCGGCATCGGCGTGTCCACCTTCTACGACCAGAAGGTCACCGACCGGCTGAAGGACAGCGACATGCCGGTGCGGTCGGCCGTGCTGGAGGTGCTGTCGGAGCAGTCCGCCGATGCGCTGAACACGCCGCAGGGCAAGATCGCGCTCCGCCAGCAGCTGAAGGTCGCGATCAACCGCGTCCTGCAGCAGCGGGAAGGGTTCGGCGGCGTTGACGACGTCTATTTCACGAGCTTCATCATTCAATGAACAATCCGCTGTCTCCGGAAGAATCGGCGGCGATCTTCGACCAGCTGACGGCCGAGCTGAGCGCGATCGCGCCGGCGGCCGCGCCGTTGGCGGTCAGCTTCGACGCGCCGGAACCGGAGTCCGAACCCGAGCCGACGCACGAGCCGGTCCCGTCAAACGACCCGCAACCGTTCGCGTTCGGGCAGGAGCGCAGCCAGCCGAGCCAGCGGCTCGCCGGGCTGGAGCGGCTGAACGAGCGGATGGCGCGCGCTATCCGGCCGGCGATCGAGCCGATCGCGCGGGCCCGCGTCACGGTCTCGCCCGAACCGCTGGAGATCCTGCCCTACGAGCAGTGGGCGGATGCGCAGCCGGATTTCTCGACGCTGACCCTCTACCGCCTGCGGCCGCTGAAGGGCGGCATGCTCGTTCAGATCGATCCGCACTTCCTCGCCTCGCTGGTGGAGATCTTCTACGGCGGCGCACCCACCGCGCAGCGCAAGCGCAAGCCGGGCGACCTGACCGCGAGCGAGGAGCTGCTGCTGAACCGGCTGCTGGAGCGGCTGTCCGCGATCCTGACCAGCCACTGGAGCGAACTGGTGCCGGTCGAGCTCGCCTACGGCATCCGCGAGACCAACGTCGCCCACCTGCCCTTCCTCCGCGGCGAGGACATGGCGGTGGTGCAGAACTTCAAGCTGACCGGCCTCGTCCAGCCCACCACCATCTCCGTCGTCTATCCGCTGGCGATGCTGCGGCCGATCGAGGAGAAGCTGGCGATGCGCGGCAAGGACGAGGGTGCGGCCGCCGGCGAGGATTGGCGCCGCCGCATGAGCCAGGCGCTGGAGCAGGTCAGCCTGCCGGTGCGCAGCGTGCTCGCGCGGCCGGAAATTTCGGTGGCGGAGCTGCTGGCGCTGAAGGTCGGCGACGTCATCCCGATCACGCTGCCGCCGCGCACGCCGCTGCTGGCCGGCGCGCGGCGCATCGCCGACGGGGTGATCGGCGAACAGGACGGGCGCGCGGCGCTCATGATCGAAAAAGTGGGGAATGCGTGAGCATGAGTGACATGACCGAGGCGCCGGTGCGCGAGAGTTTGGCGAGCGGCCGCAACTACCGCCTGCTGGCCGACATCCCGCTGCGCCTGTCGGTCGAGGTCGGCTCGACCAGCCTGAAGCTGGCCGAGCTGATGGACCTGGCGGAGGGCAGCGTGGTCGAGCTCGACCGCCAGGCCAACGAGCTGCTGGACATCCTCGTCAACGGCACTCTGGTGGCCCGCGGAGAGGTAGTGACGGTGGGCGGCAAGTTCGGCATAAGGGTGGTCGACGTCGTCGCCACGGAGGCGCGGCTGACCGGGATCGAACGACGCACATGATCGGTGGCTATTACCTCCTCCAGCTCTTCCTGATGGTGGTGTTGGTGGGAGGAATGGCGGTCCTCTCCCTCTGGCTCTACCGCAAGCTTCAGCCGGGCATGTCGTTCGGCCAGCGCGAGCGGGCGGTGCGGGTGATCGACGCGGTGCCGATGGGGCCGATGAGCCGGCTGGCGGTGGTCGAGTTCGCCGGCAAGCGCTTCCTCATCGCGGTGTCGCGCGGACGGGTCGATACGATCGCCGAGGCCCCGTCCCCCAATTTCGCGCTGCCCGATGAGTGACATCGCGGTGACTCGTACGACCGCACCTCTGTTCCGCCATTCCGGCGAAAGCCGGAATCCAGTCCATCGGTGGGTAGCCAGCCCCGCAACTCGGGACTGGATCCCGGCCTTCGCCGGGATGACGATCAGGATAGTGCTGGTGGCGCTGGTGGCCTTCCTCCTCGCCCATCCGGCCTTCGCGCAGGCGACCTCCGCCGCTCCGCTGCCCTCCGCCGCGCCGGCGGTGACCCCGTCGAACGGGCTCGACCGGGCGGTGCGGACCATCGGCGGGACCGGCCAGCCTCTCTCCCTGTCGCTGCAGATCCTGCTGCTGATGAGCCTGCTGACGGTGCTGCCGTCGCTGGTGCTGATGATGACGAGCTTCACCCGCATCATCATCGTGCTGTCGATCCTGCGCCAGGCGCTGGGACTGCAGCAGACGCCGCCCAACCAGGTGCTGGTCGGCCTGGCGCTGTTCCTGTCGCTGTTCGTGATGCGGCCCGCGATCGACCAGATCAACCAGAACGCCTACAAACCCTACGGCGCCGGGCAGATCGGGATCGAGGAGGCGGTGACGCGATCCGGCAACGTGCTGCACGGCTTCATGATCCGCCAGACGCGCCAGACCGACCTCAAGCTGTTCGCCGACATGGCCAAGGCGCCGAAGTTCACCGATCCGGCGCAGGTGCCGTTCACCATCCTGCTGCCGGCGTTCGTCACGTCGGAGCTGAAAACCGCCTTCCAGATCGGCTTCCTGATCTTCCTGCCGTTCCTGGTGATCGACCTGGTGATCGCCTGCACGCTGATGGCGCTCGGCATGATGATGCTGTCGCCGGCCATCATCTCGATGCCGTTCAAGCTGCTGCTGTTCGTGCTGGTCGACGGCTGGGCGCTGACGATGGGCAGCCTGGCCGGCAGCTTCCAGTAACGGCGCCGTGGATAGCGCCGCCACCCCCGACTATTTCGTCGGCGTCGCACAGCAGGCGCTGTGGGTGCTGGCGCTGACCGCGTCGCCGATCCTGATCCCGGCGCTGATCGCGGGCATCATCCTGGGCATGATCCAGGCGGCGACGTCGATCAACGAGCAGACGCTGTCGTTCGTGCCGAAGCTGATCCTGATCGGCTTCTGCCTGGTGC
>CAXTUG010000277.1:0-4117 GCA_964247375.1 uncultured Sphingomonadaceae bacterium | reverse complement strand
CGCGCTTTCGGGGGGGAAAAGCCCCCGGCCCCCGGGGGGGCCCCGCGATCGGGGGCGCGGCTCGCGTCGTAGACGAACCGGCCGCCGCCCTGCTCCCGGAAGTGGAGCACGGCCCGACGGCTGAGCTCGGCGGCGGCGGTCAGGTTGATCCGCATCGTCCGCTCCCACGCGTCGCGCCAGGATGACTCGTCCTGTTCGATGGGGGCGGCCTCGAAGATGCCGGCATTGTTGACGAGCACGTCGACACGCCCGTCGAGCCGTGCGAGGGCGTCATTCCACAGCATTCCGGGCGCATCCGGATCGGTGAGGTCGGCGGCGACCATGGCCGCGCCGCCTCGGGTCGAATGACAGACGATGCGGACGTCGTCGTTGGGGAAAGCCGCGGCGATCGCCGCGCCGCTGCCCCGGCAGGTAGCCGGGGCGGCGTCCACCTACAACCGGCGCGCGGCCCCCTCGCCCCCCGCCCCGCACCCCCGTCAGGTAAGGATCGCCGTCACGCGGCGAAGCGCCGGACGAACGCGCCGGTGGTGGCGTCCAGGCTGGCGAGCTGCGCGTCGACCGACCGGAAGCCGTTCTCGAGCTCGTCGATATCGCGCGCGACCTGCTCCGTATCGGTGCGTATTGCGGCGATGGTGGACGACATGGCGTCGGCGGCGAGCGCAGTCTCGTCGACCGCGGCGGTGATCATGGTGACGGTCTGCGCCTGCGTCTCCATCGCCCGGCGGATCCGCTCGGCCGAGGACTGGACGTCGCCGATCGTGGTGCGGATGGTGCCGTTGGCCTCGACCGTCTGGCGGGCCGCGCCCTGGATCGCGCCGATCTTGGTGGCGATGTCGTCGGTTGCGCGCGCCGTCTGGCTGGCAAGGCTCTTCACCTCCTGCGCGACGACGGCGAAGCCGCGCCCGGCATCGCCCGCACGCGCCGCCTCGATCGTGGCGTTGAGCGCCAGCAGGTTGGTCTGGCCGGCAATGTCGCGGATCAGACCCAGGATCGATTCGATCGCCTGGGCATGCTCGGACAGCGCGCGACTGACCGCCACCGCCTTGTCCGACTGCTCGCCGGCGCGGGTGGCGACGCCCGCCGCCACCTCGACCTCGCCGCGGGCCTCCTCGATCGCGCGGATCAGGCCGGCCGCGGTCTGCGCCGCTTCGCGCATGGCGACGGCGGATTGTTCGGATGCAGCGGCGACCTCGGACGCCTTGCCCAGCATGCCGCGCGCCGATCCGGCGGTGGACGCCGTCCGATGCTGCAGCGCACCAGCGCTCGTCACCGCACCTTGCAGGATCTCGACCACCGTCTGCTGGAAGCGGGCGCCTTCCTCGGTCTGGCTGGCGACGGCGCTGTGCTGCCGCAATACGGTCAGCTGTGCGATCGAAATTTCCAGTTCGATCGCGGTCAGCCGATGCAGGGTGTTGAGCATCCGCTCCAGATCGGGCGAATCCCCGAACTGTGTCTGCAGCGCCTTGGCGACGGCGGCGGTCAGTGCCGACATGCCATCGATCACCAGCGGTGCGGGCACGCCGGTCGTGAAGATTTCGCGGCCGACCAGGCTGAGCAGATTGATCCAGGATGCGTCGATCGTGCGCGTGAACTTGGCGCGGGTATGATAGGTGATGCGTTGGGCGATGGTTTCTGCCGAGACGCCCAATCTGGCGATGGTCTCACCGCATGGTGTATCGCTGCCGGGGAGCCAGGCCCAGCACTCCAGCGTCGCCTTCAGGACCGTCTCGCCTGCCCTTTCCCACACGAATCGCAGGTCCTGCTGAAAGGCGCCATCGACGTTGTAGATGGCGAGCCGCTGCGAAATCTCCTCGGCGGGCATCGGCACGCGTGCCGCCGCGGGGAGTTCGATCAGGTAATAATCGTCCGACATGACGGCTTCGCTCTCCGGTTCGCCAAGTTCATGGCCGGGCTTAGGCGAAGAAGGTAAACAGTCGGTTAGTACTCACCGGGTCTCGCGCTTCGCTGCGCGCACTACGTTGCAACGCGGCATGATTGGGCTAAAGGGCTCCCATCATTCTGTTTGGGAACGAAGCCTGCCCATGGCGCGCAATTCCGCACGGCCGCTCTCGCCGCATCTGACTATCTGGAAATGGGGCCCGCACATGCTGGTCTCGATCCTGCATCGGGCCACCGGCACCGCCAACGCGATCGGCGGCGCCGTGCTCCTGGTCTGGTGGCTCATGGCGCTGGCGAGCGGAGAGGCGGGCTACGCGCGCTTCGTCGACCTGATGACGTCGAACACGAGCGGGCGGCTCAACTTCATCCCCGCGATCATACTGATCGGGCTCACTTGGACGTTCCTCCAGCATCTCTGCTCGGGCGTGCGGCACCTGCTGCTCGACACCGGTGCGGGCTACGAACTCAAGGCCAACAAGGCCGGCGCGCTCGCGACGATTGCCATCTCGGCGGCGCTGACCGTGCTGATCTGGGCCGGCATCTTCCTGCGTGGAGCGCACTAATGGGTACGGGTACCAGCATCGGTCGCGTCCGCGGGCTCGGCTCCGCGCATGAGGGCGTCAGGCACTGGTGGCACCAGCGGCTGACCGCGGGGAGCAACCTGCTGCTCCTCACCTGGCTGATCGTGTCGCTGTTCCGCCTGCCGCTGTGGAGCTACCGCGCGCTCGTGCTCTGGCTGTCCTCGCCGTGGGCCAGCGTGCCGCTGATCCTGGCGGTGATCTCCGCTTTCTACCACCTCCGGCTCGGCCTGCAGGTGGTGATCGAGGACTACCAGCACGACTTCACGCGCGTGATCGCGCTCGTGCTGCTCAACTTCTATGCGATCGGCGGCGCGACGCTCGCCATCTACGCGATCCTGAAGGTCGCCTTCCAGGGAGCCGTTGCGTAATGCCCGCCGCCTACCAGATCATCGACCATGTCTATGACGCGGTGGTCGTCGGCGCGGGCGGATCGGGCCTGCGCGCGACGATGGGCCTGGCGGAGAAGGGGCTGAAGACCGCCTGCATCACCAAGGTGTTCCCGACGCGCAGCCACACCGTCGCCGCGCAGGGCGGCATCGCCGCGAGCCTCGGCAACAACACGCCCGATCACTGGACGTGGCACATGTACGATACCGTCAAGGGGTCGGACTGGCTCGGCGACCAGGACGCGATCGAATATATGGTGCGCGAGGCGCCGGCCGCGGTGATCGAGCTGGAACATGCCGGCGTGCCGTTCAGCCGCAACGACAACGGCACGATCTACCAGCGGCCGTTCGGCGGCCACATGCAGAACATGGGCGCCGGCCCCCCCGTGCAGCGCACCTGCGCCGCCGCCGACCGTACCGGCCACGCCATGCTGCACGCGCTCTACCAGCAGAGCCTGAAGTATGACGCGGACTTCTACGTCGAATATTTCGCGCTCGACCTGATCATGGAGGACGGGGTCTGCAAGGGCGTGATCGCGCTCTGCATGGAAGACGGTACAATCCACCGCTTCCGCAGCCACGCCACCGTGCTCGCGACCGGCGGCTACGGCCGCTGCTACTTCTCGGCGACCTCGGCCCATACCTGCACCGGCGACGGCGGCGGCATGGTGCTGCGCGCCGGCCTGCCGCTGCAGGACATGGAGTTCGTGCAGTTCCACCCGACCGGCATCTACGGCGCGGGCGTGCTGATCACGGAGGGCGCACGCGGCGAGGGCGGCTACCTCACCAACAGCGAGGGCGAGCGCTTCATGGAGCGCTATGCCCCGTCGGCGAAGGACCTCGCCTCGCGCGACGTGGTCTCGCGATCGATGGCGATGGAGATTCGCGAGGGCCGCGGCGTCGGCGCCAACAAGGATCACATCTACCTGCACCTGGATCATATCGATCCCAAGGTGCTGGCGGAGCGGCTGCCGGGCATCACCGAGACCGGCAAGATCTTCGCCGGCGTCGACCTGACCCGGCAGGCGCTGCCGGTGGTGCCGACCGTGCACTACAATATGGGCGGCATCCCGACCAACTATCTGGGCGAGGTCGTCACGCTGAAGGACGGCAATCCCGATACGGTCGTACCCGGCCTGTTCGCGGTGGGCGAGGCGGCGTGCGTGTCGGTCCATGGCGCCAATCGCCTGGGCTCCAACAGTCTGATCGACCTCGTCGTCTTCGGCCGCGCCACCGGCCACCGCATCCCGG
>CAXTUG010000276.1:0-4152 GCA_964247375.1 uncultured Sphingomonadaceae bacterium | reverse complement strand
GGGCGCGCTCTCCGCCTATATCCCCCGGCGCGGGGGGGGGGCGGCGCGCGCCCGACTGGGGCTGGACGCGCGGACCACCCCCCACGCGCTGCGTCACAGTTTCGCGACCCACCTGCTGGGCCGGGGTGCGGACCTGCGATCGCTGCAGGAGCTGCTGGGTCACGCCAGCCTGTCGTCTACCCAGGTCTATACCGGCGTCGACGCCGCCCACCTGCTGGATGTCTATCGCCATGCGCATCCACGGGCATGAGACAAGTTAATCCCGGTCGCTCCTTATAGGGCAAAGTCATCCTGGCAGATCAAGATGAGCAGGGGAACTTCCTCTATCAGCCGGATGTTCTTTCCCGTATCGGAGCAAAACACATGAATACAAGTACAGCCGTACCGAGTCTTATGTTCATGACGCTGGGCGTTGTGTTCGTGATCGCGCTGGTTTTCTTCATCTGGCACATGCGCAAACGCAGCAATCGTCGGCCGATGGAGGGTGTACGCGAGCGGCGTGGTGACGAGATGGAGAGCGGCGTACCGCCTAAAAGCGAGTAGGCGGACAAGACATGAAATCGATGGCCGTCATCAGGCCATCACCTCCGTCGGCAGGCTCGCGGCACCGCCACGACCCGCTCCCGGTTGCCGGCGCGTAGCGATCCGCACGATCGGCCGACTTACTTCGCCTCATGCTCGGCGACATATTCCTTGGGATCCTTGTCGACCGGCTCGACGCCGGTGAGATGGGCGGCCTCGAAGGCGGCGAAGCGAACGGCGAGGGCGTGTCGCTCGTCGGGCGAGCTGTGCTCACGCATGTCGGTCATGCCCTGGCGCTCCTCCTCGCCCATATGCTTGCTGTTGGCGACGTTGCAGGCGCCGAGCGCCTGGAACCAGGCGGGCGAGCCCAGCTCCTCGGCATCGACCTTCGCGGCGGTGTCGCGGATCTCGTTATGGTCGTCGATCGCGTCCTCCACCTCGTCCTCCAGGCCCTTGGCGTCGTTGGCGCCGTGGCCCACCTTGAGCACGGTCGGATAGAAGAAGCGCTCCTCCGCCTCGGCATGGGTGTCGAGCAGCGCGCGCAGGCGCTGCCAGATCGGGCCGAGCGCCTCGGGATGGCCGCTGCCGATCTCTTCGAGCTGGGCGAAGAGGCGGCGCTGCTCGGCATGATCCTCCAGGATCAGGGTGTTGATGTCCATCGTCTGCCTACCTTCGTAGCCGTTAATCGTAGCGATAACGGACGAGCGGGCCGGCGGTGCCGCACGTGATCGTCATGCTTTAGCGGACATTAACTCTTCGCGGTTATCCCGGCGTCGAACTTGGTTCGAGGCGAGGGATTTCACATGCGCAAGACGATCGTGGCACTGCTGCCGCTGCTGGCACTGACGGGTTGCGGAGGCGGCGGGGGCGCCGTCCAGTCGATCTCTGCCCCGCCCGTGACCTCCAATGATCCGAACAGCACCGGCACCGCGACGACCACGGGCAGCGGCACCACCACGACCACCGGCACGACGGGCACCACCACCGGATCGGGGACGACCGGGAACAATACCACGGGATCCGGCATCGCCGGGAGTACGACCAATGGCGGTACCACGCAGGCTAACCTGTACGACGTCACCAGTGCGGTGACGTTCAACGTGCTGGCGGCGCTGCACTCGCGTACCACTGACGACAATGGCGGCGAGCTGTACCAGGGCAATGCCGCGGTCACGACCGCGCCGAACGGCACGATCACCTACGATCCGCGTGACGGCATCTTCCATCTGGTGCTGAACGACAGCGCCGCGGGCATCAAGCGCGACCTGACCTTCCAGGATCCGCTGCACCACACCACCGCCTATCCCAACCGCGCTGACGCGCAGGCGCCGCAGCTGGCCAATTTCAACTATCTCGAAGTGTTCGATACCGACGCCGACTTCAACCTCTTCTATCAGCGTCCGAGTGCGGGATCGTTCGTGACGCTGGCGGGTTTCGAACGCTACCATCACGAGGACGCCCCCAGCAAGGCTTCCACGTCGGAGCAGGGCGTGATGGTGTTCGGCAATCGGGCGAGCATCACCGAGACGCCGACCAGCGGCACCGCCCACTTCGACGGCGGCTTCCTTGCGACAATGATCGGCCAGACCGGCATCAAGGCGCCGGTGCAGCAGTGGGTCACCGGCACCAGCGCGGTGGACGTCGATTTCGCCAAGCGGTCGATTGCGCTGACGGTCGCCGGCACGGTGAACCCGGCCTATGTCGACAATACCCCGGCGAGCGATACGACGCTCGGCATCCCCTCGGGTTCGACCTTCAATGCGGTCGGCACGGCGAGCTGGGGCACCACCAACAACGCCTTCTCTGGCAAGTTCAGCTCGGCCAGCTTCACCAGCAGCACGGGCGCGGTCACCAGCGTCGACATGTCGCCGGTGAGCGCGGGCGGGCAGAATACTGGCGCCAGCTCGATCGACGGCACCTTCTACGGGCCGGGCGGCACCAACATCGGTGGCGACATCCGCATCACCGGCGGCGTGCCCAACCAGCGCGTGGATATTCTGGGCGCCTTTGTAGGCGTCAAGAAGTAAGCGGCCGAGCCGGAGTTCAGATCTATGCGGTTCGCGTCCGTCGGCGGCGCGCTGGTGCTGGCGCTCGCAACGCCTGCTCTGGGCCAGACGGTGCCGCAATGCGCGGGCGGTACGTGCCAGCTCGCGGTGACGCCGCCGCAGCTGCTCGCTGCCACGCAGCGGCTGGTGGGACAGGGGCATTATCGCGAGGCGCAGCCGCTGGTCGATGCGCTGCGCCTGGCACCCGGCTACAAGCTGCAGACCGAATTCCTCTCGGGGCTGATCGCGTCGCGCCTCGGTCGCTACGGCGAGGCGGTCGACCGGTTCAAGCAGGTGCTGGCCGAGGATCCGCGCCAGACGGGCGTGCGGCTGGAACTGGCCGACGCGCTGATGAAGCTCAAACAGACCGCCAGCGCCGACCGGCAGCTGCACATCGCCGAGCAGGACCGCGACCTGCCGCAGGAGGTCGCGCGCACCATCCGGGCCGCGCGTGACACGATCCGCAGCGCGCGCGCATGGCGGCTGGACGTGAATGTCGGCATCGCACCCGACACCAACATCAACAATGCGACCTCGGCGCAGGCGGTCACCATCCTGCTCGGCGGTACGCCCCTGCAGGCTTCGCTGAACGACGATGCGCGGGCGCGGTCGGGCACGGGCGAAACCGGCCAGCTGTCGGCGGGCATGCGCCTGCCGGTCAGTCACAGCGTCTCGGCGCTGGCGGAGCTGGACGCGACGGGTACCAACTATTCCGGCGGCCGCTACGACGACTATTTCGTGCAGGGTGCAGGCGGGGCCGAGTATCGGCTGAACCCGCTCGCCAGCCTGTCGCTGGAGGGCGTCTATGCCGAGCGCTGGTATGGCGGGCGCGCCATCCAGCAGCAGTTCGGCGGACGCGGCGGCGGCCAGGCGGTGGTCGGCAAGCATGACCGGATCGGCGTCCAGGTCGACCTGCGCCACAGCCGCGCCTTTTTTGATTCGGGCTATAGCGGGTGGCAGGGCGGCCTCTACGCCACGGTCGAGCATGCGCTGGGCAAGGCGATGGTGCTGTCCGGCGGTCCCTATGTGCGGCGCGAGTGGCTGCATGCCGACGCCTACTCCAATACCGAGGTCGGCGGCACCGTCGGCGTGGGCGGGGAACTGCGCTACGGCTTCAACGTGGGCCTGAGCGCGGGCGTGTCGCGGGCGATCTACGACGCGGCGCTGCCGGTCTTCGACGCGCACGCCCGGCGCGACACGCGCTTCATCGCCCGGGCGACGCTCGGCAACCGCAAGATCCGGGTGTGGGGCTTCTCGCCCCAGGTCAACTGGACCTACAACCGGATCGACTCGTCGCTCGGCCTCTACGCGATCAAGCGCAGCCGGTTCGAATTCACGCTGGCCCGCTACTTCTAGATCGACAGAACTACTTGTTGGTGCGGCCGAGCTTGTGCTCGTCCACGCCGCCGGACCGCGTCGTCTCGTTCTCGACATCGCCTTCCTGCGTGTTCTCGCCTTCCAGCAGGTCGGGGTCGCCGCCGGTGGCGAACAGGCCCTTCGACTGACCGATGCCGGGATCGTCGTCCAGATCGCTGGTGAAGGGGCCTTCGTCGGGCTGTTTCTCGTGCTTGACGGTGCTCATCAC
>CAXTUG010000275.1:0-4166 GCA_964247375.1 uncultured Sphingomonadaceae bacterium | reverse complement strand
GTGGTCGCGCGTCTTCGAATCGACCTCCCAGATCGGCGCACGGCCCTCCTCGGCCGCCTGCCCATGCTCGCCGACGTTGGAGTTGGAGCCGACCGTCACGTAGAGCTTGGCGCCGTCGGGCGACGCGATCACGTTCTTGGTCCAGTGATGATTGATCGGACCCGCCGGCAGGTCGACGACCTTCTCGCCCTTCGCGGCGATGTGCGTTTCGCCGACGGTGAGCGGGAAGCGCAGCAGGGCGTCGGTGGTTGCCACATAGAGCCGGTCGCCGAGCAGGGCCATGCCGAACGGCGCGTTGAGCCCGCCTACCAAGATGGAGCGCCGGTCGGCGATGCCGTCGCCGTCCGTATCCCGCAGCAGCGTGATGCGGTTGGCGCTCCTGCCGCCGGCGCCAGCCCTGGCCATGATCCTGGCCTGCACCCAGCCGCGCACGCCCGCATCGTCCTGCGGATGGGGCGGCGTGTTCGTTTCCGCGACGAGCACGTCTCCGTTCGGCAGCGCCAGCAGCCAGCGCGGATGATCGAGCCCGGTGGCGAACGGCTGGACCTTCAGTCCCGCCGCCGGTTTCGGCATCTCGCCGGTCTTCCAGCCGATGGCGGCCGCGACCTTCACCAGCGGGACGAGGCTCGTGCGCGGCGGGACGATCGTCGGCTGCGTCCCCTGCACCGCCGCAATGTCGAGCTGCGCCCGCTGCCGATGTCGCGCGATGAGGATATACGCCCCGCCGACCACGATCAGCAGCACCAGCAGAACCAGCATGGCGAGGAAGGTGCGCTTGATCATGACGGCGACGATGCTCCCGTTCAGCCGCGGCGGCTCACTCGACCGGTTCCATTTCCGCCGGCGGGTGCAGCCGCAGCCGCGCGACCCGGCGCGGATCGGCTTCCGTCACCTCCAGCCGCCACCCGCTCGGGTGCAGCACGGTCTCGCCCGCCTGCGGCACGTGGCCCGCCAGCACGGTGGCGAGGCCGCCGAGCGTGTCGACATCCTCCTCGACCTCGCCCAGCCGTGGATCGACCAGGTCGGCGACCTCCTCCAGCTCGGCGCGCGCCTCGGCCTGCCAGATGCCGTCGTTCAGCGGGACCAGCAGGGCGGTGGGCGCGTCGTCATGCTCGTCCTCGATCTCGCCGACGATCTCCTCGACGATGTCCTCGATGGTCACCAGCCCTTCGGTGCCCGAATATTCGTCGAGCACCACCGCGAGGTGGGTGCGGGTCGCGCGCATCTCTGCCAGCAGGTCGAGGACGCCCATCGATTCGGGCACGTAGCGCGGTTGCCGGACCAGCGCCGCGATCGTCTCCGGCGGCGTCTCCTGCCGTGCCAGGATGGCGAACACGTCCTTGACGTGGATCATGCCGATCACCTCGTCCAGGCTGCCGCGATAGACGGGGAGGCGGCTGTGGCCGGCCTCGGCGAAGGCGCTCACCAGGTCGGCGAAGCTGATATCCTCCGGCACGGCGATGATGTCCGCGCGCGGCACGCCGACATCGCCGGCCGTGCGGTCGCCGAAGTCGAGCAGGTTGCGCAGCATCTGGCGCTCGGGCCTGGACAGATCGCCCTGGGCCGGCGCCTCGTCCTCATGCTCCTCGATCGCCTCCTCGATCTGGTCGCGCAGCGTCGGCTCGCTCTCCGTCCCGAAGATCAGGCTGCGCAATCCCGCCCACAATCGGCCGCCGTCGCTGCTCTCAGGCATGGGACGGCTCAGTCCTCGCGCACGGCATAGGGATCGTCGATCCCCAGGGTCGCCAGCGCGACGCGTTCGATCTCTTCCATGGCCTCGGCTTCGGCCTCTCCCTGTTCATGGTCATAGCCTAGCAAATGCAGCGTGCCATGGACAATCAAATGGGTGGCATGCGCCTCGACCGTGACCTGCTTCTCCGTCGCCTCGCGCGCGGTGACGCCGTGGGCGAGCACGATATCGCCCAGCAAGGTCTCGCCATCGTCGTCGCCGGGATTGATCGCGTCGAGCAGGTCCGGCTGCACCATGGGGAAGGACAGCACGTTGGTCGGCTTGTCCTTGCCGCGATAGGCGCGGTTCAGCTGCTGCACCTCTTCGTCCGAAGTGTAGCGGACCGACACCTCGACGAGCGTCGCCATGTCCGCAATGTCGCCGTGCGCGCTGGCCTGGAGCGCGGCGCGCACCGCCCGGTCGGCCACGGCTTCCCACGCGCCAGCCGGCCAGGGCTGCTCGACGGCGGTCTCGACCTGGATCATGCGAGGTCGGTCTCCGCGAAATCCTTGCCCTTATAGAGCAGCCGCGCGCCATGCGATTTAGCGCAAGCATAAGCGAAGCAATCGCCCATGTTCAGCCGTGCAGGATGCTGCCGGCCCTTGCCATACTGGGTGAAGGCTTCGAGCGCCAACACCGCCTCGCGCTCGCCGATCGGTACGGTCCGAAAATTCTTGATATGGGCAAACCGGCCGACAGCCTCCATTGCCGTCGACGGATCATAGCGGAAGGAGCGGCAGAGTGCCGTCACGGCTTCCCACCGCGTCATCGGTGACCAGAGCAGATCCTGATCTGCATCGAGGCGAGCTGCAAGCTGCGCAGCGTCTTCTTCCGGAGCGATAAGCGCTACCAGAGCGGACGCGTCAACGAACAACGTCAGGGACGTCCTCCTCTCCCGACAGCCAATCAAAGAAAGCCTTGTCCGCCTTCAACCCTGTGGGCGCTGGCAGGGGGTTGTCACGCCAGAATTGTTGCAGCCACTCGGGTGCATCGGCGTTCCGCTGATGGCGCTGCGCGTTGGCTTCCATCGCCTCCACTGCGCGAAGAACAGTCTCTGCTTTGGTAAGGCCGAAAGCCTTGGCAGCCCGTTCGACTGCTTGGGAAGCCTTGCTGTCCTTGATGAACAATGCGCCCATCGCCGCACCTCCGGTATATACCGGATGTAAGATGGGATATCCTTCAGGTCAACCTGCGTCCGGACCCTCATACGCCTCCACGATCCGCCCGACGATCGGGTGGCGGACTACGTCGGCGGCGTTGAAGCGGATGGTGGCGATGCCGTCCACGCCTTCCAGCCGGCCGACTGCATCCGCCAACCCCGACTTGCCGATGTCGGGCAGGTCGATCTGGCGGGGATCGCCGCACACGACCATGCGGCTGTTCTGGCCGAAGCGGGTGAGGAACATCTTCATCTGCGCGGGCGTGGTGTTCTGCGCCTCGTCCAGGATGATGAAGGCCTCGCTCAGCGTGCGGCCGCGCATGAAGGCGATCGGCGCGATCTCGATCTCGCCGCTGGCGATGCGGCGCTCGACCTGCTCGGCCGGCAGCATGTCGTAGAGCGCGTCGTACAGTGGGCGAAGATAGGGATCGACCTTCTCCTTCATGTCGCCCGGCAGGAAGCCCAGCCGCTCGCCTGCCTCCACCGCCGGACGGGACAGGATCAGGCGTGCGACCTGGCCCTGGATCAGCATCTGCACCGCCTGCGCGACCGCGACATAGGTCTTGCCGGTGCCGGCCGGACCCAGCGCGAAGATCACGTCGGCCTCGGCGAGCGCGTGCATGTAGCGCGCCTGCGTCGCCGACCGCGGCACGATCGTCTTCTTGCGCGTGCGGATCATCACGGAGGGGCCATCCGCCACGTCCCTGCGGATGATACCCTCCAGCGTCGGCTCGGCCGACATCTGGATCACGGCGTCGACCATGCCGGCGTCGACGTCCTCGCCCTTGGCGATGCGGTTGTAGAGGCCGGTCAGCACCTCGCGCGCGCGCGCCGTATTCTGCGCCTCGCCCTCGATCTGGACGCGGTTGCCGCGCGCGCTGACGTAGACGCCCAGCCGGTTCTCGATCGCCACCAGATTCTGGTCATACTCGCCGAACAGGCGGCCGAGCAACTGCGGCCGGTCGAACAGAATTTCAAGGCGGGCGCGGTCGCCGGCCTGAGCGGGAACGGGCTTGCGGCTCATTCGATCCTTTCGAGTCTGCTGACGCCAAGATGCGGCCGGCGCAGGCGGAAGGAAAGCGGGAATCGGCATCGCCTGCTCATCCTATCCGGAGCCGCGCCCAGATCGGCAGGTGGTCGGAGGCATTGCGGGCGAGCAGCGAGTGGTGCACGCCCGCCTCCACGACCTCGATGCCGCCGCCGACGAACATCCGGTCGAGCTTGCCGACCGGCTGACGCGCGTGAAAGGTCGGTCCCAGCCGCACCGCGGTATGATGC
>CAXTUG010000274.1:0-4196 GCA_964247375.1 uncultured Sphingomonadaceae bacterium | reverse complement strand
GCGTGCTCAAGATCGAGATGCACTTCCTGCCCGACGTCTACGTCACCTGCGACGTGTGCCACGGCGCGCGCTACAATCGCGAGACGCTAGAGGTGAAGTTCCGCGACAAGAGCATCGCCGACGTGCTCGACATGACGGTCGAGGATGCGGTCGAGTTCTTCAAGGCGGTGCCCGCCATCCGCGAGAAGATGGCGATGCTGGCGGAGGTGGGTCTCGGCTACGTCAAGGTCGGCCAGCAGGCGACGACGCTGTCGGGCGGCGAGGCGCAGCGCGTGAAGCTCGCCAAGGAGCTGTCGCGGCGCGCCACCGGCAACACCCTCTACATCCTCGACGAGCCGACCACCGGCCTGCATTTCGAGGACGTGCGCAAGCTGCTGGAGGTGCTGCACGCGCTGGTCGAGCAGGGCAACACCGTGGTGGTGATCGAGCACAATCTGGAGGTTATCAAGACCGCCGACTGGATCATCGACCTGGGCCCGGAGGGCGGCGACAAGGGGGGCGAGATCGTCGCGACCGGTACGCCCGAGCAGGTGGTGAAGGAGCCGCGGAGCTATACGGGGAAGTATCTGGCGCCGTTGCTGGAGCAGAAGCGCGAGGCGGTGGCGGCGGAGTGAAACGAGCAGCGCAGGCAGGACATGGCCTCGCGCCCAATTACCCCCACCGTCATGCCGGACTTGATCCGGCATCCATATAGCGGCGAGGCACACCCGTAATGCTCACGCGATGACCAGCCCCTACCGCCCCGGTTTCGAAGCGGCGCTCCGCCTCCTCGCTCGGGCGAGTGAGGCGATGCGCGCGAGGGGCCTCACGCGGCCGGTCCTCGTCGGCGGGGCTGCTGCGGAATATTACACCGGCAGCATGCTCGCCACCGGCGACTTCGATCTCTGCACGCCCCATCCAACCTGAGCTGGAGGAGAAGATGCAGCGGCTCGGTTTCGTCAAGCCGTTCGGTCCCGGAGTAGCGGCGCGCGGCTGGGTCCACCCGGAGCTTCGCTTGGGTTTCGAAGTCGTCGGTGACACGCCGCTGGACGGCAATGTTGATCGCAACCACATTCTCCTGATCGAGTATGGTAATGCCGATCTCGCCTTTGCGATCATCGCGGTCGAGGATTGATCGCGATGATCGCATGGGTCAATATGCGTCCGGCACGGCGCGCGATCGCATCGATCAGGCCCGCTTGCTGCTGCGGCTTAACCCGGACGTGGATAGAGTGTATTTGGATCGGCGTATCCGCGAGGAAAGTTCTGGCGATTATGGTATCTCCGACATCGAAGCCCAAGACGGCGGACTGGAGCGGCCCGCGCCTTGACCATGCGGAGCATGCCGCCCGCCTCGCCGCGCGCCGTGCCGAGGTCGATCTGGGCGAGCCTCCCCGCAAAGGCGGCACGAACCGCACCGCCAGCAAGCGCGCCTTGCTGAAGGCAATTGGGGAGAGCGGCGGCATATGGTGAGCGCACCGGCCGCATCCTGCACATCGGTGGAGCGCACGTCCGACCGCGACCTGATCGTCACCCGCACCTTCGACGCGCCACCACACATCGTGTTCGCGGCGTGGACCACGCCCGATCTGTTCATGCGCTGGTGGGCGCCGAGGTCGAGCGGCGTGTTCATGCTCGCCTGCGACATGGATGTCCGGGTCGGCGGCCGCTACCGCGTCGCGTTCGGGCACGATGCCGCGAACGCCATGGAGTTCTTCGGCAAATATCTCGAAGTGGTGGCGCCCGCGCGCCTCGTCTGGACCAACGAGGAAGAGGCGGACGCGCCCGTCACTATGGTGACCTTCGAGGATCAGGACGGCCGGACGCTGCTGGTCCTGCACGAACTCTACCCGTCCAAGGAAGCGCTCGACGAAGCCATGGCCGGCATGGAAGGCTGCACGCCCGAGCAGTTCGCACAGTTAGACGACCTGCTGGTCGACATAGTAGCGAACATGGGCGGCGGGTGAATCGCGCCGCTTCGCACTTTCCGGGCATTAAGACGTTCGGCCACTCGATTAGGCGAGCACTAACCGATGCAGACACGCAAACTCGGCCAGCTTGACGTCTCGGCCATCGGTTATGGCTGCATGGGCCTCGACAGCGCCTATGGCCAGCCGGCCGAGTGGGATGCCGGTATCCGCCTGATCCGCGACGCGTTCGATCGCGGCGTCACCCTCTTCGATACCGCCGAAGCCTATGGCCCCTTCACCAACGAGGAGCGCGTTGGTGCCGCGCTTGCACCGATCCGCGATCGGGTGGTGATTGCGACCAAGTTCGGGTTCGGGATCAATCCGGATGGATCGCGCTATGGCCTGGACAGCAGGCCCGACCATATCCGCGCGGTCGTCGACGCGATGCTGCGACGGCTGCAGGTCGGCACGATCGATCTGCTCTACCAGCATCGCGTCGATCCCGCCGTGCCGATCGAGGATGTCGCCGGCACGCTCCGCGACCTGATCGGTGAAGGCAAGGTCCGCCACTACGGCCTGTCGGAGGCGAGCGCCGACACCATCCGCCGCGCGCACGCGGTCCACCCGCTGGCGGCGGTGCAGAGCGAATATTCCCTGTGGACGCGCGACGTGGAGCATAACGGCGTCCTCGCCGCCTGCGAGGAGCTGGGGATCGGGTTCGTCCCGTGGAGCCCGCTCGGCGCCGGCTTCCTCACCGGCAAGATCGACAGCGCGACACAGTTCGACGCCAGCGATTTCCGCAACAACGTCCCGCGCTTCGCGGCCGAGGCGCGTGCCGCCAACATGGCGCTGGTCGACCTCATCAAGGCCGTGGCGGAGCGCAAGCATGCCACGCCCGCGCAGGTCGCGCTCGCCTGGCTGCTGGCGCGAAAGCCCTGGATCGTTCCCATTCCGGGCACCACCAAGCTCCACCGGCTGGAAGAGAATCTCGGGGCGGCTGCCGTCGATCTCTCGCCGGCCGATCTCGAAGAGATCGAGCGCGGCGCGTCGGGCATCGAGATTGAAGGCGAGCGCCTGCCGCCGGCCATACTCGCCATGTCGAACCGTTGACGGCGGAGAACGCCCCGACACGCGGATGAGCCGATGTGACGATGCCGGGACATCGCCACGACCCTTATCCGCCTTGGAGCTCCCGCAGCATCGCCGCCACCTCCGCCAGTTCCGCACCCACGCGTTGCCGGCACCCGGTACCCGCCGCATTGCGACTCGCCCGCGCCTTGCCCTCAGCCGTCCGTGGCCCGGTCGAATGCTCCCACGGCTTCTGCCGGAGGATACGCTGCGCCTGACCAGCCCGCCGCTCCGCCGTCCAGCCTTTCGCCATTTCCCCAATCCTTCAGTTCGAATCTGACATTTTCCCGGTTTTCCGCAGCCGCCGTGCCGTCCGGCAGCGCGTTGTTCACCTGCATCGGCCCGTGCGCGATGTTGGTCTGCTGCTGCACGATCACGCCCGGCTCGCGCCTGTAGGTGAGCGGCCCCGTCACCATCCCCGCCAGCGCGTCCAGCGTCACCCGGCACTGGCTCTGCGCCTTCAGCGCCATGCGCAGGTAGCGCTCGGCGCCGTTGCCGGGCCGGTCCAGCTGCGCCTGCGCCCGCATCGCCATCGCCGCGAAGATGGCGTTGAGCGCCGCCGCCTGACCTGCCAGCGTCACCTCCGCCGTCGCCAGCTCGCCCCGCCGCACCTCCTCCATCCGCGCCCGCATCGCGTCATAGGCCGCCTGCGCGTCGACCGGGCCGTCGACCGGCTGGCTGAACGCCGCCACCGTCGCCGCGCTGGTGACGCAGGGATCCATCATCTGTGCCGCCAGCTCGTCCTCGCCGACCGCCGGTACATTCTTCAGGTTTCGCATGATTGCCTCCACTTGATTGTTGTACGTATATAACGTACTCACCCACAGAAGCAATCATGATTGTACGTTATCGACGTACGCTTGGGTCGACAACCGACTGTCGCCCGCAACCGCACGATAGCCTACCCATGGCGCAACTTCGCCGTACCAGCCTCGTTGTCGTCGGCACGATGGGAGAGCAAGCATGCGTCGTCTGGGATTGATCGTGATGGCCTGCGTCGCGCTCGGCGCGTGCGGCACGCAGGGCGGGCAGAACACAACCGCCGATCAGCTGTCGAACGCCGCCGACCAGAGCGATCCGGCGGCCGCCGCCGTGCTGGACAATGCCGCGAACCAGGCGCGGGCGGACGGCAATGCCGCCGGCAACAGTTCCGGCATGTTGGCCCAGGATGCGCTGGCG
>CAXTUG010000273.1:203-4216 GCA_964247375.1 uncultured Sphingomonadaceae bacterium | reverse complement strand
GTTATGCGGGTAACGGGGGTGGAGTCCGGTTATGTTCTATCCCCGTTCGCCCCGCGCTACGTCGTGGGACGCTGCCGAGCGCAGTCGAGGCCTCTTCTCGGCTGCGCTCGAAAATGCGTCTCGACTTCGCTCGACGCGAACGGAATTGGAAATGCATACCGTTTCTGACCACATGGCAATGAGCACCGCCCCCACCAAACCCTCCCGCCTCGAGATCGTCGACGGGCTGCGCGGCTATGCCCTGTTCGGGCTCTTCCTGGTCCACATGACCGGCTATTTCGAGCTGTACAATGCGCGGCCGGTGCCGAGCCTGGTGCAGGATACGGTGCTGTGGCTGTTCCTCGGCAAGTCCTTCACCCTGCTCGCGGTCTGCTTCGGCTTCAGCTTCTTCGTCATGATGGACGGCGCGCGCGCGCGCGGTCAGCCGTTCGCCGGGCGCTTCGCCTGGCGGCTGACGATCCTGCTGGCGCTCGGCTGGCTGCACTCGCTGCTCTACCGTGGCGACATCATCGCGGTGCTCGCCACCGCCGGCTTCGTGCTGATCCCGTTCGATCTGATCCGATCGAAGCGCGTGCTGCTGGCGATCGCGGCGGTACTGCTGCTGCAACCCCTCCTGATCGTCCGCATCCTGGCGGGACTGAACGGCGCCGGTTGGGCGCTCGGCGAGCCGCTCTTCTACGACGATGGCGGCGCGATGCGGCCGTCGCTGTTCGGATCGTTCGGCGATCTGGTCCAGGCCAATCTGGTCGCGGGCAAGTTCAGCAAATGGGCCTTCTATATCGAGACCGGCCGGATCGTGCAGATCCTCGGCCTCTACCTCGTCGGGCTGGTGCTCGGCCGCAGCCGCTTCTTCGCGGAGCCGGAGCGCTTCACGCGCCTGCGCCGGTCGGCATTGCTGATCGCGCTGCTCGCGCTCCTGCCGCTGTCCTACGCACGCGGACTCACCTGCTGCTACAGCCGCGGCCCGCTCTACTGGACCGACGTGATGTTGTCGGGCTGGCTCGATCTCGCCGGCATGACGATCACGCTCCTCCTGTTCGTGCAGCTATGGCTGTGGGGCGGCGACCGCGTGCTGCGTGCTCTGGTGCCGCCCGGCCGCATGACGCTGACGCTCTACATCGGCCAGAGCCTGGTGTTCGTGCCCATCTATTACGGCTTCGGATTGCATCTGTGGGACCGCATCACCCAACCGGAGTCCCTGGTGCTGGGCCTCGCGGCGTTCGCCGTGCAGCTGCTGTTCGCGACGATCTGGTTCCGCTACTTCCTCTACGGACCGCTGGAATGGCTGTGGCGCGCCGGCACGCGGCTCTCGCTCGACATCCCCTTTCGCCGCCCCGCAGAAACGCTAAAGCCCGCCTGACATGAACAGCGCCAGCATCGCACCCGGCCTGCTGCCCGAGGGGCTGCGCGACCGCCTGCCGCCGCAGGCGGAAGCAGCGTCGCGCCTGATGCACCGCGTAATGGTGGCGATCGGCCGCCACGGCTATGCCCGCGTCACGCCGCCGCTGGCGGAGTTCGAGGAGAGCCTGATCGGCCGGCTCAAGTCCGGCCGCGCGCAGGACCTGCTGCGCATGGTCGATCCGGTCTCGCAGCGCATGCTCGCGCTCCGCCCCGACATCACCGCGCAGATCGGCCGGATCGCCGCCACCCGCCTGGGCCACGCTCCCCGTCCCCTGCGGCTCGCTTATGGCGGCCCGGTCATCAAGCTGCGCGCGACCCAGCTCCGGCCCGAGCGCGAACTGATGCAGGCGGGCGCCGAGCTGGTCGGCAGCGACAGCGTGGCGGCCGTGACCGAGATCATCCGCGTCGCCGTCGACGCCTTGCGCGCCACCGGCGTGGCCGACATCGCCGTCGACCTGACGCTGCCCGACCTGGTCGATACGCTCGCGACCGGCGCGATGCCGATCGATCCGGCGCAGGTCGGCCGCATCCGCACCCTGCTGGACGCCAAGGATGCGGGCGGCCTCGTCGCTGCCGGCGCGCAGGCCTATCTGCCGCTGCTCTCCGCAGCCGGACCGATCGAGAGCGCCCTGCCCCGGATGCGCGCGCTCGACCGCACCCAGGCGCTGGACAGCCGCCTCGCCGGCATCGCGCAGATCGCGGCGGCGCTCGGCGACGACGTCGCGCTGACGCTCGACCCGACCGAGCGCCACGGCTTCGAATATCAGAGCTGGATCGGCTTCTCGCTGTTCGCGGGCGGCGCCACGGGCGAGATCGGCCGCGGCGGCAGCTACACGATCTGTCATGCCGACGGGCAGGAGGAACCCGCGGTCGGCTTCTCGCTCTATCTCGACCCGCTGGTGGACCTGGGTCTCGGGGTGGTCGAAGCCAAGCGCGTATTCCTGCCGTTCGGCCACGATCCCACCACCGCCGATCGATTGCGCGGCGAAGGCTGGACGACGGTCGCGGCGCTGTCCGAAGAAGATCAACCGCACGATTGCACGCACCGGCTGGAGGGATCTCAGCCGGTTGGACTCATCTGATCGTCACCCCGGACTTGTTCCGGGGTCCACTCCGCGGCTAGGCGCTGGCCGCACGGTGGATGCCGGAACAAGTCCTGCATGACGGCGCAAAGCAAAGGCTGAACATGGCAAACGTCACCGTCATCGGCGCCCAGTGGGGCGATGAGGGCAAGGGCAAGATCGTCGACTGGCTCGCCAGCCGCGCCGACGTGGTGGTGCGCTTCCAGGGCGGTCACAATGCCGGGCACACATTGGTCGTCGGCGACCAGACCTACAAATTGAGCCTGCTGCCGTCGGGCATCGTGCGCGGCACGCTGTCGGTGATCGGCAACGGCGTGGTGCTCGACCCCTGGCACTTCCGCGATGAAGTCGCGAAGCTGCGCGGCCAGGGCGTGGACGTCACCCCCGACACGCTGCAGGTGGCCGAGACCTGCCCGCTCATCCTGCCCTTCCACCGCGACTTGGACGGCCTGCGCGAGGATGCGTCGGGCGCCGGCAAGATCGGCACCACCCGGCGCGGCATCGGCCCCGCCTATGAGGACAAGGTCGGCCGCCGCGCGATCCGCGTCTGCGACCTCGCCCACCTGGACGATCTCGGGCCGGAGCTCGACCGCCTGTTCGTGCACCACGACGCGCTGCGCGCCGGCTTCGGCCAGCCGCCGGTCGACCGCGCGGCGCTGATGGCGGAGCTGCGCGACATCGCCCCGTTCGTGCTGCCCTATGCCAGGCCGGTCTGGCGCACGCTCGACGAGGTCCGCGCGCAGGGGCGCCGCATGCTGTTCGAGGGCGCGCAGGGCGTGCTGCTCGACGTCGACCACGGCACCTATCCGTTCGTCACCTCGTCCAACACCATCGCCGGCACGGCGGCGGGCGGCTCCGGCCTCGGCCCGTCTGCAGCCGGCTACGTGCTCGGCATCACCAAGGCCTACACCACCCGCGTCGGCGCCGGCCCTTTCCCGACCGAGCAGGACAATGACGTCGGCGAGCGGCTGGGCACGCGCGGGCACGAATTCGGCACCGTCACCGGCCGCAAGCGCCGCTGCGGCTGGTTCGACGCGGTGCTGGTGCGCCAGGCGGTGGCGGTCTCCGGCATCACCGGCATCGCGCTGACCAAGCTCGACGTGCTCGATGGGCTGGAGGAGCTGAAGATCTGCGTCGGCTACCGGCTGGATGGCAGGGACTATGACTATCTCCCGCCGCACCCGAGCGACCAGGCGTCGGTCGAGCCCGTCTACGAGACGATCGAGGGCTGGAGCGGCTCGACCGCGGGCGCGCGCAGCTGGGCCGACCTGCCCGCACAGGCGATCAAATATATCCGCCGCATCGAGGAACTGATCGGCTGTCCGGCGGCGATCGTCTCCACCAGTCCGGAACGCGAGGACACGATCCTGGTCCGCGATCCCTTCCGGGATTGAGGATAAAGCCCTCTCCTCTTCAGGGGAGAGGGTTGGGAGAGGGGGAGTCGGCAGCGTGCTGAGGCTCAGCGCCTTGTGGCACGGGGGGGGGGGGCGCGCCCCCCCCCCCCCCGCCCACGCGGGGGGGGGCTGGGGG
>CAXTUG010000273.1:0-193 GCA_964247375.1 uncultured Sphingomonadaceae bacterium | reverse complement strand
CAAGTCCGGTGGCGTCGCCTCCGCCCGCAACAGCGCGATCGCCTCGTCCAGCTTCACCACCTGCTGGCCCTCCTGCCCGAGGCGGCGGATGGCGACGGTGCCTTCCTCCGCCTCGCGCTTGCCGACCACCAGCAGCGCCGGCACCTTCGCCAGACTGTGCTCGCGCACCTTGTAGTTGATCTTCTCGTTGCGC
>CAXTUG010000272.1:0-4316 GCA_964247375.1 uncultured Sphingomonadaceae bacterium | reverse complement strand
GTCGGCACCCGTCATCTCCGCCCGCCACGTCGCGGCCGGCGCCGGGATCCTGGGCGCGATTGCGGCCGCCGTCGCCACCTTCTTCGGCCGCCGCAGGGGCAAGACCGATCCATCCAATCCGCAGTAAGGGCATCGTCTCCCTCATCGCGCCGGAGAGCGAAGCAGGTGTGGCGTGGCTCAGTTCGGGCGACGCCCGCCTGTTTCTTCGTGCCTGGATGATCGGCTTCGTCGTGGTGCTGCTGCTGATCGGCTGATCGTCAGCCGCAGGTCGCACCGTCGCAGGCGCGGTGCAGCTGCCAGGAGAGGGCGGCGGCGCCGAAGCACATGACCGCGACGCAGACCAGCGCATCGATCACCGACATGCCGGCATTGGCAAGCGCCACCGCGCCGACTGCGCCGACCACCATCGCTCCGGAGTTCACGATATTGTTGGCGGCAACCGTCCGCGCCGTGTGGTCGCTCTCCACCGTCGTGGTCAGGAAGGCGTAGAGCGGCACTACGAACATGCCGCCCGTCACCGATACGCCGAGCAGGCTCAGCGCCACCAGCGGTGCGTCCGGATGCAGCGCGAACTCCCGCAGCGAGTACATCACGCCCTCCGGTGCCGGATCCCAGCGGTTGGCCGCGACCACCATCAGCACCACGAACAGCGACATGCCGAGCACCGACGCCGGCGCGTGGCGCGCGGAGACGCGCCCCTTCAGCAGCCGGTTGATCAGCACCGATCCGATCGCCACGCCCATCGAGAAGATCGCCAGGAAGAGGCTCGCCACCTGCTTGTCGGCGGTGAAGACGTTCTTCACCAGCGGCGGGAATTCGATCACCAGCACCGCGCCGATCATCCAGAAGAAGCTGATCGACAGGATTGCCAGGAACAGCCGCGGAATGTGCAGCGTCTCCGACACGAGCCTGATCGAGGCGCGCACGATGTGGATGTCGATCGGCGGCCGCTCGCCCGGCGGCGGCGCCGGCGGCACGCCGCGGGCCGTCACCCAGCCGAGCGCGGCCACGCCGAGCACGACCAGAGCGGCGACGTTGGCGTTGACGAAGCCGGCCAGCACCGTCCCGGTCAGGATGGCGATATAGGTGCCGGCCTCGACCAGCCCGGTTCCCCCCAGCACCTCGTCGCGCCTCAGGTGCTGCGGCAGGATCGCATATTTGATCGGCCCGAAGAAGGTCGAGTGGACGCCCATCGCCAGCACCGCGCCCAGCATCAGCGGGACGGACGCGAACAGCAGTCCGCACGCACCGACCACCATGATCGCGATTTCGGCCGTCTTGATCAGGCGGACGATGCGCGCCTTGTCGTGGCTGTCCGCCAGCTGGCCCGACAAAGCGGACAGCAGGAAGAAGGGCAGGATGAACAGGCCGGTCGCGATCGCGCTGAATGCGGCCTCCCTCTTCGCATCCGAGTAGATGGAGTAGGTGGCGAACAGCACCATCGCCTGCTTGAACAGGTTGTCATTGAAAGCGCCCAGGAACTGGGTCGCGAACAGCGGCAGGAATCGGCGCTTGCCGAGAAGTCCCAGGGATAGCGTCATCGATTGGGCCGGGCGGCGCGGCTGGAAATACTCACGGACGGGGCTCATAGACGATCCCATGCAGGAACTCCAACAGCCGCGTTCGCAACCCCTCGAAACCTCTTACCCGCCCTTCACGAACGACCCGGTGATAGAGACCGAGCGGCTGCGGCTGCGGCGCCATCGCCCGGGCGACTTGGAAGAGCGCATCGCGATCACTGGCGATCCCGAGTTCATGCGCTTCGTCGGCGGTGCCTACGACCGGCAGGAGAATTGGGCGCGTATCCTGCGCTACGTCGGGCACTGGACCTTGTTCGGCTACGGCCTGCTCGCGGTCGAGGAGCGGGGCAGCGGCCGCTACGTGGGCGACGTCGGTCTGGCCCATTTCGAGCGCGGGCTGGGCAGCGATTTCGACGATGCGCCGGAGGCCGCCTGGATGATCGCGGCGTGGGCGGGCGGCCGCGGCTATGCCTGCGAGGGCATGGCGGCCGCGATCGACTGGCACCAGCGCCGCTTCGGCTCGACCCGGCAGGTCTGCATCGTCGATCCGGTCAATGCGGGCTCGCTGCGGGTGGCGCAGAAACTCGGCTTTCGCACGTTCCGATCCGGCCTCAACCGCGGGCACGAAGTCCTGCTGCACGAGCGCATTTCGCCAGGGGCGTCCTAACGGCGGAAGTCTGCGTCGCCCGTTGCCGGAACCGAGTGCCGACCCTAGGGTGGACTTCGTGCTCACGCTGCCCAACATCCTGACGCTGTCGCGTATCGTCGCCATGCCGGTGATGGTGCTGCTGCTCTGGCATCCGACGCCGTCGGACTACTGGCTGGCGTTCGGCCTCTACTGCCTGGTGGCGATCACCGATTATTTCGACGGCTATCTCGCCCGGGCGCAGGGTACGGTGTCGAAGCTCGGCATCTTCCTCGATCCGATCGCCGACAAGATCATGGTGGCGACCGTGATCGTGCTGCTGATCTTCACGCGCGCGATCGACGGGCTCGCGGTCATCGCCGCGCTGATCATCCTGGTGCGCGAGATCGCGGTATCGGGCCTGCGCGAGTTCCTGGCCGAGCTGCGCGTGTCGATGCCGGTCAGCCAATTGGCGAAGTGGAAGACGACCTTCCAGCTGATCGCGCTCGGCGCGCTGATCCTGGCGGGCGCTGTGCCGACTGCGGTCTGGATCCAATGGGCCGGCCTGTTCAGCCTGTGGAGCGCGGCCGGCCTGACCGTGGTGACCGGATGGGACTACCTCCGCGTCGGCCTCAAGCATATGGACTGACGTGGATATTTCCTACTTCGCCTGGGTGCGCGAGCAGATCGGAACGGGGCACGAGCAGGTGGAGCCACCCGTCAGCGTCGGCACGGTCATGGAATTGGTGGCGTGGCTGTCGGAGCGGAGCGAGCGGCACGCGGCCGCATTCGCGGACGTCTCTAGGATCAGGGCCGCGGTGGACGACCGCTTCGTGCCGCTGCATGCCTCCCTTGCCGGGGCCCGCGAGGTGGCGCTGTTCCCCCCGGTGACCGGCGGATGATCGAAGTTCGGGTCGAGGAGGCGCCGTTCGACGCCGGTATCGAGATCGAGCGGCTGTCGCGCCGCGGCGGCGGCGGCGTCGCGAGCTTCGTCGGCGTGGTCCGCGGCGACGATGGCCTGACGGAGCTGATGCTCGAGCATCACCCGCGCATGACGACGGCCATGCTGCGCGATCTGGCCGAACGGGCGGCGGCCCGTTGGCAGTTGCTGGGCGTCACGCTGATCCACCGTCACGGCAGCTTGCGGCCGGGCGAGGCGATCGTCTTCGTCGGCACGGCGGCCCGGCATCGTGCCGCGGCGCTCGACGCCTGCGCCAGCCTGATCGACCGGCTGAAGACGGACGCGCCCTTCTGGAAGCGGGAAAGCTTCGCCGATGGCAGCAGCCGCTGGGTCGAACCGCGCGCGACGGACGAGGAAGCGGCAGCGCGCTGGTTGCGGGACGATCGCTGAGCCGGTAAGGCCTGCCTGATTTTTAGGCAGATAGCAGACGTGGCGCGGCTCAAACCTATCCGGATCGGAACTGTGACGATCGATACGCCGGTGATCCTGGCGCCGATGACCGGCGTCAGCGACCTGCCGTTCCGGCGCCTGGTCCGCTCCTATGGCTCCGGGTTGAACGTCACCGAGATGATCGCCAGCCAGGCAGCGATCCGCGAGACGCGCCAGTCGCTGCAGAAGGCGCTGTGGGACCCGAGCGAGGATCCCGTGTCGATGCAGCTGGTCGGCTGCGAGCCCGAGCAGATGGGCGAGGCGGCGAGGCTCGCCGAGGATAGGGGTGCCGCTATCGTCGACATCAACATGGGCTGCCCGGTCCGCAAGGTGGTGAACGGCGACGCCGGATCGGCGCTGATGGCCAAGCCCAGGCTCGCCCAGGCGCTGATCGCGGCGACGGTCCGCGCCGTGAAGGTGCCGGTTACGCTCAAGATGCGGATGGGATGGGACCATCAGAGCCTCAACGCGCCCGAACTGGCCCGCATCGCCGAGGATATCGGCGTGAAGATGATCACCGTTCACGGCCGCACCCGCTGCCAGATGTACAAGGGCTCGGCCGACTGGGCGTTCGTGCGGCGGGTCAAGGAGGCGGTGTCGCTCCCGGTGATCGCCAATGGCGACATCTGCACGATCGACGATGTCGATGCGGCGCTGGCCCAGTCCGGTGCGGACGGGATCATGATCGGGCGCGGCGCCTATGGCCGGCCCTGGTTCCTGGCCCAGGCGATGCGCTGGCTGGAGACCGGCGCTCACATGCCGGACCCGTCGATCGAGGCGC
>CAXTUG010000271.1:0-4323 GCA_964247375.1 uncultured Sphingomonadaceae bacterium | reverse complement strand
GCTATCCCACCCGGCCCGACCAGGCGGCGCTGCACGACTTCAGCCTGACCGTGTCGCCGGGCGAGACGGTGGCGGTGGTCGGCCCGTCCGGCGCCGGCAAGTCGACCCTCTTCCAGCTCGCGCAGCGCTTCTACGATCCGCAGTCGGGTACCGTACGGATCGACGGCGTGGCGCTCACCCAGGCCGATCCGGCGGCGATCCGCGCCCGCATCGCGGTGGTTCCGCAGGACACGGTCATCTTCGCCGCCAGCGCACGCGACAATCTCCGCTACGGCCGCTGGGATGCGGACGATGCGGCCCTGTGGGCGGCGGCCGAGGCTGCCAACGCCGCCCAGTTCCTCCAGGATCTGCCGCAGGGATTGGATACGTTCCTGGGCGAGGGCGGCGCGCGCCTCTCCGGCGGCCAGCGCCAGCGGATCGCCATCGCCCGCGCGCTGCTGCGCGACGCCCCGCTGCTGCTGCTGGACGAAGCCACGTCGGCCCTGGATGCCGAGAGCGAGCGGTTGGTGCAGCGGGCGCTCGAGCGGCTGATGCGCCGCCGCACGACCGTCGTCATCGCCCATCGCCTGGCGACGGTACGCGCCGCCGACCGCATCATCGTGCTGGATCAGGGACGGATCGTGGAGCAGGGGCGCCACGACCAGCTCGTCGCTGCCGGCGGGCTCTACGCGCGGCTGGCGCAGCTGCAGTTCGAGGGGGAGGCGGCATAACCCCGCCGCCCTCTTTTCTAACGCTTCAGCTTACCGCCGGTAATAATCCCGGTCATCCCAGCCACGGCGATTCCAATCACCCCGATCGCGATAGCGCCGGTCAGAGTGGTAGGAGCGGTCATCGTCATAGCCGTAAGCCGGCGCGTAATGGTCGGGACCGCTGTCGTAAGCATAGGTGCGATACCCACGATCGCGGTCGCGGTGGTGATGGTCGGACGCGATCGCTGCGCCGATGCCGAGGCCGATCAGACCTGCGATCACCGCCGTGCCGCCCCGATCATGCGCTTCGGCAGGCGCCGTCGCCGCGAGGCTGCTGCCCGCGAGAAGTGCCGCAGTAAGGGCTCCCTTCAACATCGAACGCATCATCCATTCTCCTGTCGTTCCCGTGATCGGGCAAGAAACGCTATGTGCGTTTCGCAATGAACGACATGGGAATGACGTCTGCAGCATTCGTTCAGGCACGGGTCCGCGGCATGAGTACTTGCGGATACATTGTTGAACGCGCATTCAGGAATACACTTAGGGCGACCTTGGTATTTGCTCGTGAACTGTCGCCGGTGCCATTTACGTCCCCATCGATCAGCAACAGCATCCCGGACTGGATTGCTTCGCTGCGCTCGCAATTGTCTGTTGGGATTGGTGTATGGCGCGGAGAGCTTGACCGCCTCGCAATGGGGCATGTCGCCCGTCGTCATCCTGGTCGGCTGTCCGCTTCCCTTGGACGCTTGGTGAGTTGCCAGGGCCGCTCTTGGACGCCCGCAGACAATCACAAGCCACTGGAGGATAGCCTGCCATGAACGAGTCTGCCACCCCCGGTCCCACCCGCTTCATCGGCTGCGATATCGGCAAGGACGGGATCGTCGTGCACGACAGCGCCGAAGGCGCCACCTGCACGTTGCCCAACGAGGCGGCGGCGCTGGCGCGCCTTGCCGCCACGCTCGATCGGCATTGCCTGATCGTGTGCGAGGCGACCGGCGGCTACGAAGCCACGCTGCTCGACGCCGCCGTCGCCGCCGCCATCCCGGCGCATCGCGCCGACACCCGGCGGGTCAAGGCGTTCATCCGCTCGCACGGCACGCTCGGCAAGACCGACGCGCTCGATGCCATGGCCCTCGCCCGCTACGGCGCCGAGCGCCATGCCACGCTCGCCCGGTGGCGCCCGCGCGACGATGCGCGCGAGCAACTCCGCCGGCTGGTCCACACCCGCACCGAGCTGGTCCATGACCGCACCGCCTGCAAGAACCGGCTCGCCGCACCTGGTGCCGCCCTGGTGGAGGTCCGCCTGCGCCGCATCCTCGACGCCCTCGACGCCGAGATCACCGGCCTCGACATCGACATCGAACAGCTGATCCGGACCACGCCGCCGCTCGCCACCGCCACCGCCACGCTGCGCTCGATCAAGGGCCTCGGCGCCACCACCGCCGCCGCCCTGCTCGCCCTCATGCCCGAACTCGGCACGCTCGGCCGCCGCCAGATCGCAGCCCTCGCCGGCCTCGCCCCACACCCCCGACAATCCGGCCCGACGTGAAGCGCGCCCTGTTCATGGCCGCCATGGCCGCAACCCGCGCCAACCCAACCCTGCGATCCTTCTACCAACGCCTCATCAGCAACGGCAAAAAACCCCTCCTCGCCCTCACCGCAACCATGCGCAAACTCCTCACCATCGCCAACGCCAAACTCCGCGACGCACAGCCCGCACAACTGAGTTGATGACGATGGTGCCTGACTGCACCATATTCCAAATCCGTTCCCGACTCCTCACTGTTCTCAGGGCTGCGGCAGCTTGATGCCGAGCAGCGCGAGCCTGCCACTCTCCACCCCGAAGCCGTGCGGCACGCCGGCCGGGATCAGGATGACGTCGCCGACCGCCAGATGACGCGTGCTGCCGCCCTCGATCCGGCTGCCCTCGGTCAGCCCGGAATTGGTCGCATGGGCATCGACCAGAGTTCCGCCCGAGAGCAGCGTGCCCGAGCCGGCGACCACGATCGCATATTCGGCGTCGTGCGGATGGAGCGCCGGCTTGCCCGCCCCCGTCCAATATTCGACCGCTGCCACCGACACGCCTGCGCGGACCAGCGGCTTCATCGCGAAGATCTGACCGGGCCTCATGCCGCGTCCGAGCGCGTCCACGATCGCCTGCACCTCGGCAGCGCTGGCGAAGCCGGACGGCCCGGCCGCCGCGGTCGCCGTGGCGATAAGGGCCGCCGCGGGCAGCGCCCACCAGCGTCTCACTTCGCGAGCCCTGCCGCAGCCGCGTCGGCCGTCACGATCGGCAACCATAAAGCACTGGCCTGGCCGGCGCTGCGCGACAGGCTGATCGTCGCCTTCCGGTAATCGCCCGGTTTGGCGAAGAAGATGTTGTCGACGTAGGTCTGCGGATTGCGGTCGTAGAGCGGGAACAGGCTGCTCTGCACCTGCACCATGATGCGGTGGCCCGGCTGGAAGACGTGGTTCGTGGTCGGCAACCGGAACTTATATTCCTGCACCTTGCCGGCCGGGATCGGCTGGGGATGCTCAAAGCTGGTGCGGTAGCGGCCGCGAAAGATGTCGAGCGCCACCGCCAGCTGATAGCCGCCCATCTCCGGCTGGCTCGGCACTTGCGGCGGATAGACGTCGATCAGCTTGACGACGAAGTCGCCGTCGGTGCCGGTCGTGGCCGCGAACAGGTCGGCGATCGCCGCGCCGCTGATCCGGACCGGTTTGGTCAGCACCGGCGTCTGGTAGCTCAGCACGTCGGGGCGGCTGTTGGCAGCGCGCTGGTCGGTGACCAGCCATGGCTTCCACTGGTCGCCATTGCCGAAATCGACCGGACGCGGGACGAACGGCACCGGATGCGCGGGATCGGACACGTAATCGTCCGCGGCCTTGGCGCCCGTCGGCTTGTCGAACGAAAGCGTATAGCCGGTGCTCAGGTAGATGGGCGTGAGCGCGGCACCGCAACCCTGCGCGCAGGCGAGCGGCCAGTCGGTGAACTTGTCCCAACGATTCTCGCCCGTATTGTAGATCAGCGCGCGCGGCAGGTTCGCGGGCGGCGCACCGTCCTTCAGATACTGATCGAAGAAGGGCACGAGATAGTCGGTGCGGAAATCGGCGGCAGTGTCGCCCCGCCACTTGAGCGGCCCCAGCGTCCAGGCGTCGACGCCGACCTGGCTGTGTCGCCACGGCCCCATGACCAGCCAGTTGCTGGTCGCGTGCCCGGCCGCCTTGAGCGCTTCCCAGCTGCGGATCGCGCCGTACATGTCCTCTTGGTCCCACAAGCCCTGCAGCCACATCGTGGGCACGCTGGACGGGTGGGCGACGACCAGCTTGTCCATCGCCTGGCTCTGCCAGTACGCGTCGTAGGCTGGATGCTCGGCGATACGCCGCCAGAAGCCGATCTGATCGAGGCCGTGCGCGCGGGCGAAATCGCCCGCCGATCCCGCCTGCAGATAGGCGTCGTAATCGTCGGCATTGGAGGTGACGAGCTTGGCCGGGTTCTTCTGATCGGCCTCCTGGCTGATGAGGTAGGCGAAGTTGCTCTGGCGGAAGGCGCCGTAGTGGAAGAAGTCGTCGCCCATCCAGCCGTCGATCATCGGGCTCTCCGGCACCGCCGCCTTGAGCGCCGGATGCGGGT
>CAXTUG010000270.1:0-4332 GCA_964247375.1 uncultured Sphingomonadaceae bacterium | reverse complement strand
AGCACATACCGGCACCAGACGATCACCCGCACACCCCATCACCCCGCTTGCCCCGCCGCCGCGGCTGCGCGATAGACCGGGCCAAGCCCATGCCGCTCCACCCCTTCCCCTGGATCGATGTCGTCATCGTCCTCGCGCTGATGCTGGTGAACGCGCTGTTCGCCATGTCGGAGCTGGCGATCGTGTCGGCGCGCAAGCCGCGGCTGGAGGCGATGGCGCGCAGGGGGCGGCGAGGCGCGCGGGTGGCGCTCGACCTCGCGGGCGATCCCGGCAAGTTCCTGTCCACCGTCCAGACCGGCATCACGCTGACCGCGGTGCTGGCCGGCGCCTTCTCCGGCGAGGCGCTGGGCGGCCCGGTGGCGGAGCGGCTGGAGGCGCTGGGCATGGCGCACGGGGCGGCGGAGCATTGGGGATTCGGGCTGGTGATCGCCGCCACCACCTACCTTAGCCTGGTCGTCGGTGAGCTCGTGCCCAAGCAGATCGCGCTGACCGCGCCGGAGCCGATCGCCGCCGTCGCCAGCGTGCCGATGCTGTGGGTGTCGCGCCTCGCCGCGCCGTTCGTGTGGCTGCTGGAACATTCGAGCGCGCTGCTGATCCGGCTGATGGGCCTGCATCGCCGCAGGGACAGCCAGGTCACCGCCGAGGAGCTGCACCTGGTGGTGGCGGAGGCCTCCACCGCCGGCGTTATCGAGGAGAGCGAGCGCGCAATCATCTCGGGCGTGGTGCGGCTGGCGGACCGGCCGGTGCGCGAGGTGATGACGCCGCGCACGCAGGTGACCTGGATCGACCTGGACGAGGCGGATCCGCTGGCCGACATGGCCCACAGCCGCATGCCGGTCGGCCGCGGATCGGTCGATGAGCTGCTCGGCGTGATCGACGCGCGGGAGCTGCTGAAGGTGTGCATGACCGGCGCGCCGCTCGATATAGCGGCGATGATCCGGCCGGCGCAGGTGGTGTCGGACCAGATCGACGCGATGGATGCGCTGCAGGTGCTGCGCGGCGCCGACGTGCCGATGGCATTCGTGCACGACGAATACGGCCATTTCGAAGGGATCGTCACGCCGGTCGACCTGCTGGTGGCGATCGCGGGTGCGTTCGCGTCGGACCAGGACGACGACACCGATCCGCCGTTCCACGAACGCGAGGACGGCAGCTGGCTGGTGTCGGGCTCGGCCCCGGCCGACCAGATGGCGGAGCGGCTGGGCATCGAGCTGCCGGAGGACCGCGACTATGCGACCGCGGCGGGGTTCGCACTGTCGGTGCTGAAGCATTTGCCGAAGGTCGGCGAGACGTTCGAGGACAATGGCTGGCGGTTCGAGGTGGTCGACCTCGATGGGCGCAAGATCGACAAGCTGCTGGCGACCAACCTGGCGCGGTAAGGGTCGCCACCTCCCCCCCGCACGTCTGCACTCATAGAAGCTTACACTTCGTCATGCCCGCGCAGGCGGGCATCCCGCTTCTTCTGCGTCGTAAAAGGCAGCGGGGTTCCCGCATGCGCGGGAAAGACGGAAGAGTTCAGCCGCCGAGCTTGCCGAACTCGGCCTCGAAGGCGGCGGTGTCGCCGTCGGCGAGCAGGCGGGCCTGGTCGACCCAGCGGTCGCGGGTGATGCGGCCCTTGAACGCGCCCATCTGCGTGTCGATCGCGGCGATGTCGGCGTCGTTCCAGGAGGCGATCTGCGCGAAGCTGGTCACGCCCAGGCCGTTGAGCAGGCTCGCCGCCTTGGGACCGAGACCCTTGAGCTGGGTCAGCGCATCGCCGGCCGGCTTCGCCGCCGCGCCGCTCGGGTGCGAGTCGATGCCGATGAACTGGTCGACCACGTCCTCGACCGCGTCGGCGATCTCGGTCGCGACGCCATGATCCTCGCCCGGCGCTGCGGCCACCGGCAGCGCAGACCGCGCCGGAGCGGGCGTCGCCTGGCGGACGAGGGGGGCCGTGTCGCTGAGCGTCACATGCTGTTTGCGGCCGCGGACCAGAAGCAGGAAAAGCAGCGCGATCACCACGATCACGGCAATGACGATCAACGTGGTGCTGCTCATCGATACTCCTTGGATGCTGGCGCCATATTCAAGAGTGGATTCAAGAGTGGCGTCCGTGTTTCAGAACGTCGTTGCGAGCGCAGCGAAGCAATCCATACGGACCGCCGCTGGATTGCTTCGCTACGCTCGCGATGACGAGGTGGGCTAAGCGGAAGTCGTCCCGCTCTAGCGTCCGGCACGTCGATTAGGCAACCCGCGCGCGTTCGCGCTCGACTTCGCGCCAGCCGATATCGCGGCGGCAGAAGCCGGAGGGAAAGTCGATCTGGTCGACGGCGGCATAGGCGGCCGCCTGCGCCTCGGCCACGTCCTCGCCGCCTGCGGTGACCGCGAGCACCCGGCCACCGTTCGCGACCAGTACGCCGCCAGTCATGGCGGTGCCGGCCTGGAACACCTGCGCGCCGCCCTGCTCCGCGGCGTCGATATCGCGGATGGCGCCGCCTTTCTCCGGCGTGCCCGGATAGCCGTTCGCCGCCATGACCACGGTCAGCGCCGTCCGCTCGGCGAGGGACGGCACGTCGGTCTCGGCCAGGCGGCCGTCCGCGACCGCCTTCAGCAGCGCGACGAGATCGCCGTCGAAGCGCTGCATCAGCACCTGCGCCTCCGGATCGCCGAACCGGCAATTATACTCGATCAGTTCCGGGCCGCGTTCCGTGAGCATCAGCCCGGCATAGAGCACGCCGGAGTAAGGGTGCCCATCCGCCGCCATCGCCTCGACCGTGGGCCGGATGATCTCGTCCATCACCCGCTCCGCCGTCGCAGGCGTCAGGATCGAGGCCGGGCTGTAGGCGCCCATGCCGCCGGTATTGGGTCCGGTATCGCCGTCGCCGACGCGCTTATGGTCCTGAGCCGAGCCGAACGGCACGACCGTGCTGCCGTCGGTCAGCGCGAAGAAGCTCACTTCCTCGCCGGTCAGGAACTGCTCGATCACGACCTCGGCGCCGGCCCGGCCGAAGCTGCCGGCGAACATGTCGTCGATCGCCGCCTCCGCCTCCGCCTGGGTGGTCGCGATCACCACACCCTTGCCGGCGGCGAGCCCGTCCGCCTTGATGACGACCGGCAAGCCGAAGCGGGGGAGGGCGGCCTTGGCCGAGGCGGGATCGGTGAAGCGGGCATAATCGGCCGTCGGGATGCCGGCGCGGCGGCAGAGATCCTTGGTGAAGCCCTTGGAGCCCTCGAGCTGCGCAGCGGCGGCGGAGGGGCCGAACACGGCAACCCCGGCGGCGCGCAGGCGATCGGCCAGGCCGTCGACCAGAGGCTGCTCCGGGCCGACCACCACCAGGTCGACGGCCTGCGCCAGCGCCCAACCGACGATCGCGTCCGGAGCGAGATCGACCAGTTCGGCATGCTGCGCGATACCGGGATTGCCCGGGCTCGCGTAGAGCTTAGAAAGGCTCGGCGATTGCGCGAGCTTCCAGGCGAGCGCATGCTCGCGCCCGCCCGACCCGATGAGCAGGACCTTCATGGCGTCTTCATTCCCTCCGGAAACCGCCGCGCTGTTAGCCGAGGAGGCGGGCGGGCACAATTCGCCGGCTTTGTCCGTGTCCGAACTGTCGGGCGCGCTCAAGCGGTCAGTCGAGGATGCCTTCGCCCACGTTCGCGTGCGCGGCGAGATTTCCGGCTACAAGCGCGTGGCGTCGGGCCACGCCTATTTGACGCTGAAGGACGACCGCGCCTGCCTGGACGCGGTGATCTGGAAGAACACGCCCGTCGCGTTCCGGCCCGAGGACGGGGCGGAGGTGATCGCGACCGGGCGGCTGACCACCTATCCCGGCCGGTCGCGCTATCAGATCGTGATCGAGCGGCTGGAGCTGGCCGGGCAGGGCGCGCTGATGGCGCTGCTCGACCAGCGCCGTCGCGCGCTGGCGGCGGAGGGCCTGTTCGCGCAGGAGCGCAAGCGCGCGCTGCCGTTCCTGCCGCGGCGGATCGGAGTCGTGACCTCGCCGACCGGCGCGGTGATCCGCGACATATTGCACCGGCTGGAGGATCGCTGCCCGACGCACGTGCTGCTGTGGCCGGTGGCGGTACAGGGAGAGGGGGCAGCGGCGCAGATCGCGGCGGCGGTGCGCGGCTTCGCGGCGCTGCCCGCGCCGCCCGACCTGGTGATCGTCGCGCGCGGCGGCGGCTCGATCGAGGACCTGTGGGCCTTCAACGAGGAGGTCGTAGTGCACGCGGTGGCCGCCTCGCCGATCCCGATCATCTCCGCGGTCGGCCACGAGACCGACACCAGCCTGTGCGACTTCGCCGCGGACGTGCGCGCGCCGACGCCGACCGCGGCGGCGGAGATGGCGGTGCCGG
>CAXTUG010000269.1:0-4335 GCA_964247375.1 uncultured Sphingomonadaceae bacterium | reverse complement strand
CTCGGGCAGCGCATGCCCGGCGACCGTGTTGCCCGCCGTGTCCACCGCCTCGACGCAGCTGTCGAGCAGCAGCGCATTCGCCGTCGCGGGTTCGCAGTCGTCGGGGATGGTCAGCAGATCGGCGCTCGACGGCGGGCGAAAGGCAATGCGGTGGCCTTCGCTCTCGATGGTCAGCGTGCCGCCGCCCTCGTCGGCAGCGGCATGCATCGCCCGCAGCGCGGCGATCTGGAATTGCGCTTCCAGCTGTGCGCCGCACTGTGGGCATGCAGCGATTGTGACGAGGTCCGCTCCGAACAGCGCCTCGCGCAGGTCGAGCAGCGCCGCATCGCGCCGGCCCACCGGCCAGGCGGCGATGTCCGCCTCGTCCATCTCGGGGCATGCGGCCGCGAGCAGCGCCACCGCGCGGCGCTGCAGCGGCAGCGGCAGGGAGCGCTCCCACGCGGCGAGCAGGCTGGCAGGATCGGGCCCGCGCACGCCTGCTTATCCCGCTGGTTCGGTGAAGGTCGGCTCGGCCGGCTCGGGCGTGTCGTAATCTCGCTCCCAGCCCTCATTCTCCAGCTTGATATGCTGGATCGCCACGGCGTTGGCATTGGCGTCGAGGTCGGGCAGCGCCTGGTATTCGGACACCCAGCAGCGGAACAATTTGTAGGCGAGCGCCACCTGGCCCGCCTCGTTCAGGACCTCGATGATGATGTCCTTGCGGAAATCCTTGAGCGACGTCTCGGCGCCGAGGCCGGAGCCATAGTTCCAGACCTTGTTCGCCCACTGCTCGAATTCGACATCGTGGGTGACGCCGCGCTCGATGCTGACCGCGTCGAATTCGGTGCGGCCCGGCGACTTGCGGCTGCTCGACGGATCGCCGCCCTCGCGGTGCTTGACCACTTCGGTTGAGCGCTTGAGCCCGCCGACCTTGCTGACGCCGGCGACGTAGCGGCCGTCCCACTTCACGCGAAACTTGAAGTTCTTGTACGGGTCGAAACGCGTGGCGTTGACGCTGAACTGTGCCATCTTCCTGCCTCCCGTTTAGACCTGGATCTGTCCGGCGATCTGCTGGAGCTTGATGATCACGAACTCGGCCGGCTTGAGCGGCGCGAAGCCGACGAGGATGTTGACGATACCCAGATTGATGTCGTTCTGCGGCGTCGTATCCTTGTCGCACCGGACGAAATACGCCTCGGCCGGGGTCTTGCCCTGGAACGCGCCCTGCCGGAACAAGGTGTTCATGAAGGCGCCGACGTTGAGCCGGATCTGCGACCATAAGGGCTCGTCATTGGGTTCGAAGACGACCCACTGGGTGCCGCGATAGAGGCTCTCCTCGATGAACAGGGCGGTGCGGCGGACCGAGACATATTTATACTCGTCGGCGAGTTGGTCGGCGCCGCGCAGCGTGCGCGATCCCCAGACCACGCGGCCGGCCGTGGGGAAGGCGCGCAGACAGTTGATGCCGAGCGGGTTGAGCATCCCGTTCTCGGCGTCGTTCAGCTTGACCGCGAGGCCCTGCACGCCGTTGATGCCGGCATCGAGCCCGGCCGGTGCCTTCCACACGCCGCGGCTGGCGTCGGTCCGCGCCATGATACCGGCGACCGCGCCGCACGGCACGAAGCTGTCGCTCTGTCCGTCGCGCAGCGGATCGGCCTCGAGCAGCGGCGGGAAGTAGAGGGCAGCGTTGCGCGCGGCGTCGCCCGATAGGCCCAGCCCATCCAGCCCCGCAACGGCAGCGGCCGCCGCCGTCACCGGATTGGCGCTCCATTCGAACGGCGCGTCGACCAGCAGCACCGCCCGGCGCGTCCGGCAATAGGCCATCGCCGCCTGCCAGACCGAGGGATCGACGCTGACGCCGCGCACGTCGGGCGGGATGCACAGCAGGTTGAACAGGTCGGCCGTGTCCAGCGCGAACAGGCCGGTCTTGGCCGCCTGACTGCCGGTATAGTCTCCCGCCTTGAGCGCCTTGCCGTCGTCGCCCTTCATCGCCTTCTCGGCGTCGGACACCGCGGTGCGCGCCGGGCCGATCTTGGTGGGGTCGCCGCCGGTCAGCGCGACGGCCAGCTCGGCATCCTTCTGCGACGCGGCGTCGGTCAGCGCGGCCGCCGCCTTGTCGAAGGCGGTCTGCGCCGCGGCGATGGTGGCCTGCACCGGCGGCGTCGCGGCCTTGGCGCCGGTGAGGTCATTCCTGGTCTTCGCCCAGTCGGCGAGCTTGGTGAACTTGATCGCGCCGTCGGGTGCGGTACCCGACCAGCGCACCAGATTGGACTGGACGCGCAGGACCCTGTCGATCCGCCGGGCGGTGTCGGCGTAGGTGAGATTGAGGAACTTCTCGGTCGTGGTGCCGTAGCGTACGGTGAGGTTGAACAGGGGATCGTCCGCGCCGAGCCCGAGAGCAAGGCGCGTGTCGTCCGACACCGCACCGTCGACCGCGACGCGCAGCTTGCGTCCCCAGGCGCCGGGGCTCGCCGCCTCCAGCGAGAGGGTGTCCACCGCCAGCTTCGCGGTCGCGTCCGTCGCCGCGTCGGGCGCGGCATAGAGTCGCACGATGATCGCCTGCCCGCCGCCGTTCAGGTAGAAGTCGCGCACGGCGTAACTTAGCGGACGATCGACCGCGAGACCGCCGAACTGGCGCTCGAAATCGCCGTAGCTGTTGATCACCACCGGCTGGTTGATCGGACCCGTGGGCGTGCGCCCGAGGAAGGCGGCGATGGAGGTAGCGACACCGGTGATCGTGCGCACCCCGCTCGGAACCTCCTCCACGTAAACGCCAGGATAACTGACTGCTACCGGCATCATCACTCCTCCTTCGCATCGGACGGGAGAACTCAGGCTCTAGCGACAGCCCTCCGCAGGCATGACGAACCATGCGCAGCCGCACCGCGACGGCCGCAACGAGGCGGCGCGCACGTTCATGATGCGGATCGAAATTCCGCAGCTATGGCAGAAGGATTCCAAGAGGATAGGCATCACGCACCCCCCGGTCTAGTTCACGCAACGCGTGAATTCTTATGAGTTATAGTTGCCCGTCACGCGCCGATCTGGCGATTACTGCCCCCGACTCGGAAACTCGGCGGGATTAAATGCCAATATACAGGATTGGTCAACAGGATTTGGCGCGCGCTGTCCAGTGAAGGCTGATCCGGCGTGCCGATTTTGATCGGCGCAGGTGACGGAATCCTTCGAGTTACTGGAGGCGCATTACTTCGGCGTACGCATGGTATGTTGGTGGCAATGCGGAGCTCACGTCCAAGAGCGTCTACTCGTCAACAATGCTGGCAACGCGTCGGTGCGCGCACTATCCACGAATCGACCTTCGGAATGCCACCGGGAGGCTGCCCGTAGCTGGTGGTTGCACGGTGATGTGATCCGATCGTCAAGCTGACTGGAGACTTGGCGATACGGGTTCAAGTATAATGCCAGATATTTTCTGTCATGGTCATGGTGAAGGCGGCAGCCTCACCCCGCATGCCGCTTTTCAGGACGCGTGTGCCATGGCAGCCTGCTAACTCAGAAGAGCGAGTCGGGAGAGTCGGACGATGGACATGGAGAGCAAGCCGCCAAATATAGACAAGAGCTGGATCGTGCTCGAGACGTTGCTATGCATGCTGCGCGAGAACAATATCCTTAAGCGCAGCGACATCGAGGAGTTGTGTGAACGGGTCAAGAGCCGCGCCTCGGCGCTTACCACCCATCCACTGCCTTGCTGCAAGCAGAGCGCCGCCATGGCCGCCGCCGAATTGACCAAGTTAGGCGATTATATCGGTCATCGCTACGGCGGTAAACACAAACACTGAGATACCGCGCGGGTCCGACGCGATATAGTCTTGCCGTTCGGTCAAACCAACTATCTTTGCTGCGAGGCACCTGCCTTTCGCAACCAAGTCGTTACGAGTAGCGGACACTACACCTTCGAACGAGATTGCGGAAGGAAGGTACCCCTCACGCATGACGAGCGCCGTGGTCACAAGCTTGCGAAGCCGGATCTCATTGTCGCGCTGCTCGGAATGTCGGCCTTAACGGCGTCGAGCGACTGCATTGCCCCGGTGATCAAACTTAAAAATTTCTGCGTGAGTGCGAGCCATGTCGCGGCCGGCAACTCAAACGTTGTTTCGCGCTTGTACGCAAAAGCCTTAATCTGAAAGACGCTGATCAGAGTCCCCAATCCTACGATGAGGTCTAAACTGACACATTTAAAACTGGTAGATAAATAGCTTAAAAGCGTCATGCTGGCGGAGACGGAGTCCGCCTACTTGGCTGTTGCTGGCGACCGCCGGAGACCGCGCTAAACGCTAGAAACATTGTTGTAACAACCGTTTACGCCGCTTCGCTCCCGTTGGCGACCGCTTGCAG
>CAXTUG010000268.1:0-4338 GCA_964247375.1 uncultured Sphingomonadaceae bacterium | reverse complement strand
CAGAAAGCTTGCGGGATCACTTGCGGACGGGCGTGAGCGCCGGGACGGCGGCGGCGGCATCCGCCGGATCGATGTCGGGCGGCGGTGCTGCCGCGATCGCCGCGCCGCCGTGTCCTGCCGCGGCGGCGCGGCGGATGGCGCGGCGGATGCGCGGGTAGGTGCCGCAGCGGCACAGGTTGGTGATCGCCTCGTCCATCTGCGCGTCGGACGGTCTGGGGCTGTGCTGCAGCAGCGCCGCCGCCGCCATGATCATGCCCGGAATGCAGTAGCCGCACTGCGGCACGTTCTCGGCCGCGAACGCCTGCTGCAGCGGGTGGCTGCGATCGCCGCTCAATCCCTCGATCGTGGTGACGAAGCTGCCCTCGATCGCACCGATCGTGACCTGGCAGGACCGGCGGCTCACGCCGTCGACATGGACGGTGCAGGCGCCGCACTGACCCGCGCCGCAGCCATATTTGGTGCCGGTGAGATTGGACGCGTCCCGCAGCGCCCACAGCAGCGGCGTCTCCGGATCCATCTTGTAGTGGACGGGCGTGCCGTTGACGGTGAAGCGGGTCATGGCGCTACCCTATTGGGCGGCGGCACGCTTGCAAAGCATCGACGGCGATCATCCGTGCCGTGCAGGCTTGAAGAATCGGGAGCACACTGATAGGGGCGCCGCTTCTCGACGTGGGCATCGCTCGCGGCGACACTCATTTCATTGCCGGTCGACGGACGCGTCGGCTCGATTGGAGAAGCGGTTTTCTTATGCAGATCATCGTCCGCGACAACAATGTCGACCAGGCCCTGCGCGCGCTCAAGAAGAAGCTGCAGCGCGAGGGCGTCTATCGCGAGATGAAGCTGCGCCGCCATTACGAGAAGCCGTCGGAGAAGCGCGCGCGCGAGCGCGCCGCCGCCGTCCGCCGCGCCCGCAAGCTGGAGCGCAAGCGCGCCGAGCGCGATCAGGCCCGGTAAGGCCTGACCTCATGTCGGAAGTCACCGCCGTTCCGCTCCGCCCCGTCGGCAAGAGCGGGGTCACCGCGCTGTGGGCGGGCGTGGCATTGCTGCTCGCGGCCGGCATCGGCGGGGCCTATGCCGCCAGCCGGACGGCGGTGGCGAGCGCGCTGCCGGCCGAGCAGTTCCTGGCGGCCAACGGCAAGCGTCCCGGCGTCAGGGCGACGCCGTCGGGCCTGCAGTATCAGGTGATCGCACCGGGTGCCGGTCCGGCGCCGACCGTCGCCGACGTCGCCCAGATCGATTATCGCGGCACGCTTACCAGCGGCCAGGAATTCGACGCGAGCAAGCCGGGCCAGCCGGTGGCGCTCCCGGTCGGCCAGGTCGTACCGGGTTTCGCCGAGGCGCTGATGCTGATGCCGAAAGGCGCCAAGTATCGCGTCTGGATCCCGCCGCAGCTCGGCTACGGCGATCGCGAGGCGGGACCTATCCCCGCCCGTTCGGTGCTGGTGTTCGACATCACCATGCACGATTTCATGGCGATGCCGGCCGGCATGCCGGGGATGCAACCGCAGCAGTAGTGATCCGTCGCGCGGCAGAAGACTTGCACTTCAGCTCTTGCCGAGGAACGGAAGGCGCAAGATCGCCACCGGCACGACGGACTTATGCGCTCGCATCCTCCGCTGCCAGTTCACTCTTCTCCTCCAGCAGCACCTTGACCATGGCGACGATCGGATCGGCGAGCGCCAGGCCCAGTATGCCGAACAGCGCGCCGAACAGCAGCTGGCAGCCGAGCACCAGCGCCGGCGGCAGGTCGACCGCGCGCCGCGCCACCATCGGCACGACGACGTAGCCGTCGAACGTCTGCACCGCGATGTAGACGATGATCGCGCCGATGCCGATATGGATGCCGGCGGAGAAGCCGACCAGCACGATCAGCGCACCCGATACGATCCCGCCGATATTGGGCAAGAACGCCAGCAGGCCGGTCAGCACACCCAGCAAGGGCGCCATCGGAACGCCGACCAGCGTCAGCGCCACGCCGACGAACACGCCCTCCACCGTCATGCCGACCAGCCGGCCCGCCATCAGCCGGCGCAGCGTGTGCCCCATCCGGTCGGCGGTCCGATAGAAGTCGTCGCGCTTGCGCATCGGCAGCATCCACGCGATGCCGCGTTCGTAGAGACGCGGCTCCATCGCGATGAACAGGCCGAGCACGATGATGGCGAGCAGGCTGGAGAGCGCACCGAGCGCCGTGCCGAGCGCCGCGGTGACCTTGCCGAGCGAGCCCAGCAGCTGCTTGCCGATCTGCCCCGCGCCCTGATCGGGCGGCACCAGCCCGAAACGATGGCCGTAATCCAAGGCGTTGTCGACCTGCGTCATCACGACGGTGCGGAGCGCCTCGAACTGTCCGGCCAGTTGACTGCCCGTCAGATAGAAGAAGCCAATCAGGAAGCAGGCGACGAGCACGGAGACGGTCGCCAGCCGCAGGCCGCGCCGCAGCCGCGGAAAGGCTCTGCCGAGCAGGCGCACCCCGCCGTCCAGCAGCGCGCCGAACACGATGCCGCCGACGACCAGCAGCAGCGGCTGCGCCAGGAACCAGACCAGCACCACGCAGACGGCCAGGCCGATCCACACCGCCGCCTTGTGAAATTCCCGGCTGGTCAGCGGATCGGTAAAGTCCGCCGGGCCGGGCGCTTCCTTGGGGCCGGCTCTGGTCACGCGATCTCTCCCGTCTGCGGGCATCTCACGCAGACGCTGCGAACGAACCGGCGATCCCGCATTGCACCTCCCGGGTGTTGTCGCACATTGTCAACCGATCCCGGCAGGAGATCAAGCGGTAACGCGCCCAATGGCGGCAAGCGTCAGTCGCCCCATGGATGACGCAGTTGGCAAAGAACCCGCCTTGCTAGGCAAAGGCGCCGCGTCCGATCAGACTACCGGTCTCGCCCATGATACCGACCTGGAGTGACATGTGTCTGATGATGACCCGCCGGTCGGCGCCTCGCTCGCCGGGTATTGCGTGCCGATGAGCGGCTTGGACATCCTCTTCAGCCCATACCGGCTGAACGGGCTGACGCTGCCCAACCGCGTCGTCGTGCCGCAGCTGTGGCATGTCGGCCAGAAACGATCCGGTAAATTCCCGGCGTGGACTCCGGCCGCGCCGTACGAGAGCCCCTCCGGCCTCGGCTAGCTGTTTGATCCCAGGCTTGGTGGTGCATTCTTCACGAGCGAGTGGAAGGATGCGCTATGGGCCAAGTACTCCACGGAGCGCCACGACGACTGAAGCAGTCCCGTCGAGCGATACAGCATAGTGAAGAGAGCCTGATGGCTCTGGCGAGGCGGCACGGCGTCAACCAGAAGACGGTCGCCAAGTGGAAGAAGCGCCGCTCGACAGCCGATCTTCCCACGGGTCCGAAGGACCCCAGATCAACTTCGTTCTCGGTCGAGGACGAGGCGGTGGTGGTCGCCTTTCGGCGGCACACGCTGCTGCCGCTCGACGACGGGAGTGTCCGATATTCTGTGTAAGCGGTGTTGCGGGTCATTGATCGCGGTCTCAGCTAGCTGAGACCGCGAAGCGGCCACCGAACAGGATGGCAAGCTGCCCCATGGCGGCGGTCCATTCAACCGGCCGTCGCCAATGGATGCCGGCGTTCTGGATGGCCAGATAGAGCAGCTTCATCGCAGCCTCGTCGTTCGGAAAGCTGCCGCGCGTTTTGATGATCTTGCGCAGCGAGCGGTTCAGGCTTTCCACGGCGTTGGTCGTGTAGATCATCTTGCGGATGTCTGGCGGGAACGCGAAAAACGGGACGACGTGCTCCCATGTCCGGCGCCAGCTTTGGCCGATCGCCGGGTAGCGCGTATCCCATTTGCTCTCGAACGAGGCCAGCCGGTCCAGCGCCGCTTCGGCGCTTTCGGCGCGGTAGATCGCCTTCAGATCGGGCATGATCTGCTTGCGATCCTTCCACGACACGAACGCCAGGCTGTTGCGGATCAGGTGGATGATGCACGTCTGGACGATCGTCTCGGGGAAGGCCGTGCCGATCGCCTCGGGAAAGCCCCCTTCGGCTGGCTGGCAAGCCAGCCGCTCAGGACAGGCTTGAGCCCGTCGACGACCGCGATCAGGATATCGGCGACGCCGCGGTTCCTGAGATCGTTCATCACCTTGAGCCAGAATTTTGCGCCCTCGGTCTGCTCGATCCATAGCCCGAGGACATGCTTGTGGCCCTCGGCGTCGAGCGCCAGCGCGACGTAGACGGCCTTGTTCTTGACCAGCCCTTCGTCACGGATCTTGACCCTGAGCGCGTCGAAAAACACGATCGGGTAACAGACTTCGAGCGGCCGGCACTGCCACTCCTTGACCTCTTCCAGCACCGCATCGGTCACCCGGCTGATCAGGTCCGG
>CAXTUG010000267.1:1087-4360 GCA_964247375.1 uncultured Sphingomonadaceae bacterium | reverse complement strand
GGGAGAAATCTTCCCCTCCCAGACCGGGCCGCCCCCGCCCCGTGCGCCTGGCCCCGGGCCCGGGCGCCGGCGGCGGGGGGGGAAGGTGCTGATGGCCCAGGGGGGGGTGGTGTGGGGGGTGCGGGGGTGGGGGGGGCAGGGCGGGCCGCGGCGGGCGGGGGGGCTGCTGCGGCGCCAGTCGGTCAGCGTGCAGAGCCACGCCAACGGCGCGCTCCCCGCCATCACCGCGAGCTTCGGCGTGGCGGAACTGTCGGCGCGCACCCTGGGCCTGCGCGACGCGCTGGAGCGGGCGGACCGCGCTTTGTATCGCGCCAAGGAAGCCGGCCGCAACTGCTCGATCCTCGACAAGGGCGAGTAGAGCCAGAGGGGCTTGCATCGTCATTGCGGGCGGAGCGAAGCAATCCTTCTCGCAACGACGATTCCGACGTGCGTCCTCACCCCCGCCACGGCGCGGAGACGATCATCAGGCGCGGTCCGGCATGCATCAGCAGCGCGGCGCGCAGGCGGGCGGCGCGGCGTCCGTGCAGCACCCGCTCCCACCAGCGGCCCAGCACCAGTTCCGGGATGATGATCGCCACCGATCGGCCGGGCGTGTCCGCGTCGATCTTGTCGACCAACTCCAGCAGCGGGCCGTGGATCTCGCGGTAGGGCGCGGGCACGGCGACGAGGCGCGGCGGCGTGATCCCGGCCTGCGTCAGCGGCGCGCAGACGTCGCGGTCGAACGCCTCCTTGAGGCCGGCGACATCCTCTTCCTGCTCCGGCCCGGCGAGCCGCAGCAGGTGCACGGCGAGCACATCCGGCGACAGCGTCATCGCGAAGCGGAGCGCGCGATCGGTCATGCGGCTGCGCGATTCGTAGGCGACTAGCACGGTCGGCGGCGCCGTCTCCTCGACCGTCAGCGGCCCCTCGGCAGCGACACGGGTGTTGAGCCGATCGTAGTAGCGCCGGATGCCGAACAGCAGCGCCATCGTCAGCGGAATGGCGACGATCACGATCCACGCGCCCTCCAGCAGCTTGGCGGCGACGATGATCGCCAGCGCGACGATCGTCGTCGCCGCGCCGAGCGCGTTCAGCGCCAGCCGGTGCCAGTGCTGCCGCCCCTGCCGGCGCCAGTGCACCACCATGCCGATCTGGCTGACCGTGAAGGTCAGGAAGGCGCCGACCGCGAACAGCGGGATCAGCCGGTCGGTGATGCCGCCGAAGACGATCAGCAGCGCACCCGCCGTGATCGTCAGGAAGATGATGCCCATCGAGAAGACGAGCCGGCGGTCGGATACGGCAAAGGCGCGCGGCAGGTAATCGTCCAGCGCCACCAGCCGCGACAGGCGTGGAAAGGCGACGAAGCTGGTATTGGCGGAGAGGCAGAGCACCGCAAGCACGCTCGCCATCGCCGCATAGTAGATCACGCCATGTCCCGCGACCGCGCCGGCGAGCTGCGACAGCACGCTCTGGTAACCGGACTGGGTCTGGTCCATCGCGGCCAGCCCGTAGCTGCGCGCCACCACCGCGATGCCGGCGAGCAGCAGGCCCAGCGACACGCAGATCACGGTCAGCGTGCGGTGCGCCTGCTTCACCACCGGCTCGCGGAAGGTGCTGACGCCGTTCGACACCGCCTCCACGCCGGTCATGGCGGTGCAGCCGGCGGCGAAGGCGCGCAGCAGCAGCCACAGGCCGATCGCCTCCGTGCCCGCCTTCAGCGGCGGCGGCGCGACCATCGGATGCGGATGGCCGCCGGTCAGGACGATCTGGACGACGCCCCAGCCGATCAGCCCGAAGAAGCTCAGCAGGAAGAGGTAGGTCGGCAGCGCGAAGACCCAGCCCGCCTCGCGCGTGCCGCGCAGGTTGGCGACGACGACCAGCGCCAGCACGCCCAGGCAGATTTCCAGCGTCCACGAATGCAGCGCCGGCACCGACGAGGTGAGCGCGCCGACCCCGGCCGAGATGCCGACCGCGACGTTCAGCACATAGTCGATCATCAGCGCCGCCGCGGCCAGGACCGAGGCGGTCGCGCCCAGATTCTCCTTGGCGACGGTGTAGGCGCCGCCGTTTGTGGGATAGGCGACGATCGTCTGCCGATAGGACAGGTACAGGATGACGAGCAGCGCGACGATCGGCGCGATCACCCAGCCGATTGCCGCCAGGCTGGCCGCACCGAGCGGGATCAGAATGGTGAGCGCCGCCTCCGGGCCGTAGGAGGAGGATCCGAGGCCGTCCAAGCCCATCGCCGGCACCGCCTCGAACCAGCCCAGTTTGCGTTGTTCATGCTCGCGATTGGCCAGCCGTCGGCCGAACAGGATGTCGAACAGGATCATTGCTGCCGTGTAACGTTGCGATCGGCTCCTGGTGCCGCGCCCGCTTCGCGCCCCGTCGCAGAAACGCTGCGGATTTCATCGGGCGTTCAGGTGTCCTGGCCAGAATTGGCCGCATCCGACTTGATCCTTGGAGGGGTATGATGCGCACGTCCGCCAAACTTCTTCTCGCCGGAGCCGGCGCGCTCGCCGCCGCCCGCGCCGCCCTTGCGGCCGCCGACCCCCGCCACCTCCTCGACGTCGCCCTGCCCGACGGCACGATCGCGCACGTCCACTACGTCGGCGACGTCGCGCCGCGCGTGATGGTAGCGCCCGCCGCCGCGCCGATCGCCTTCGCCATGGCCGATCCGTTCGCGATGATGGACCGCATCGCCTTCGACATGGACCGGCAGATGGACGCGATGCTCCGGCAGGCCGCCGCCCTGTCCCGGGCAACCCCCGCGGACCAGGGCCGATTGCGCGAGGCCGCGCTGAAGCAGCTGCCGTCCGGCACTGTCAGCTACAGCGTCACCTCCTACGCCAGCGGCGACGGCGCCAGCTGCAGCCAGAGCGTGCAGGTGACATCGCTGGGTTCGAACCAGGCACCCAGGGTCAAGCGCCAGAGCAGCGGCGACTGCACCGCGATGAACAGCCGCAGAGCGACGCCGGCAGTGCAGCAGGCCAAGCCGGCCGCACCTGGACTGACGCCGGTGAGCCTGGACAGAGCCAAGGTGCCGGCTCCGAAAGGCCCGGTCATCTAGCTCTCTCCGCTTGCGCGGGGAGGGGTCTATCCTCCTCCGTGAGGCCCCGCTTCCCCTGAAGGGGAGAGGGCTTAATTAATTTCGACGACCTCGATCGCATCGTCGCGTCCGTTGAACGGCAGCAGGTCGCCGGCGCCGGCGCCGACCAGCGCCAGGGCGAGCGGCGACTGCAGCCCGATCAGGCCGGCCCTGGGGGGGGGCCAGGCCGCCCCCCCCCAATGGGC
>CAXTUG010000267.1:0-1077 GCA_964247375.1 uncultured Sphingomonadaceae bacterium | reverse complement strand
GTCCCGTTCAGCGTGAAGCGGACGCGGCTGCCGAAGCCGATCTCGTCTTCGGCCGGCGCCGGCCCGATCTGGGCAGTAGCGAGCCGCTGACGCCAGTAGCGCAGCTGCCGCTGCTGCTCCTCGTCCAGGCGCGCCTCCGCCTCCAGCGCCGCCACCCTGTCCTCGATCTGCCGGAGGCCGCGCTCCGTCACCAGATTGGGGCCGGGCGGCGCCGGGATGTCGAATTTCGGCTCCTTATGCTCGTCGTCGCTCTAGCGACGAAACGCTTCGCTCAAGGATCACCTCGCCTCTCGTTTCTCTGACTGCTCGATATACCTACTGTACGGTCATCCGAAACGGATGGATCGAGTTTAGGTGCGGGACAAGCCGCGGGCGCGATCCTATAGCCCGCCGCCATGGCGCTCTACCCGCTGATACGGCCGCTCCTCTTCGCGCTCGATCCGGAACGGGCGCACGCGCTCGCCTTCGCCGCCCTGAAAACCGTGCCGCCCCGGCCCGCGCGCCACGATCCGGCATTGGCGGTGGAACTGGCGGGGATCCGCTTTCCGAGCCCGATCGGCCTGGCCGCCGGGCTCGACAAGGACGCGCTGGCACCCGATGCGTTCCTGGCGATGGGCTTCGGCTTCGTGGAAGTCGGCACCGTCACGCCGCTGGCGCAGCCGGGCAACCCCCAGCCGCGGCTGTTCCGGCTGGTGGAGGACCGGGCGATCATCAACCGCATGGGCTTCAACAATCGGGGCCAGGCGGCGGCGCTGGCACGGCTGTGGGCGCGCGCGGGGCGGCCCGGCATCGTCGGCGTGAACATCGGGGCCAACAAGGACGCGGCCGACCGCATCGCCGACTATGCCGCAGGCGTGGTGCGGATGGCGCCGGTCGCGGCCTACCTGACCATCAACATCTCCTCCCCCAATACGCCGGGGCTGCGCCAGCTGCAGGATGCGGGCGCGCTCGACGCGCTGCTGGCGGCCGTGGTCGAGGCGCGGCCGGCGGGCGGCCCGCCCCTCTTCCTCAAGGTCGCGCCCGACCTGACGCCGGCCGACGTGGATGCGATCGCGCGCATCGCGATCGCGCGCGGCA
>CAXTUG010000266.1:0-4370 GCA_964247375.1 uncultured Sphingomonadaceae bacterium | reverse complement strand
CGCCAGCATCAGCCCTCGCGATGATAGGGATGGCCGGCGAGGATGCTGACCGCGCGCCAGAGCTGCTCCGCCAGCATGGCGCGCGCCAGCAGGTGCGGCCAGGTCATGGTGCCGAAGTTCAGCAGCAGGTCGGCCTGCGCGCGGGCGGCGTCGTCGAAACCGTCCGCGGCGCCGATCAGGAATCGCGTCTCGCGCACCCCATCATCCCGCCAGCGGCCGAGCCGTTCCGCGAAAGCGAGAGAAGGCAGGCTCACGCCCTTCTCGTCCAGCAGCACGGTCCTGCCGCCGACCGGCAGCGGCGGCGCCTTGCCGCCGCGATCCGGCAATTCGCTGATCCGGGTAGGCCAGGCGATCCGCGCCAGGTAGCGGTCGACCAGCTCCGCCTCGGGGCTGCGCCCGATGCGGCCGCGGGCCACGATGTGCAGCAGCACGGACGCGCCTAGTGGGTCACCGCCTCCGGGCCGGAGCGAGCCGTGTCGCCGAACGCCCACATGCGCTCGAGATTGTAGAAGCTGCGCACTTCGGGGCGGAACAGGTGCACGATCACGTCGCCGGCATCGATCAGCACCCAGTCGGCGGTGGGAAGACCCTCCACGCGCGGCGTGCGGCCGGTCAGCGCCTTGATCTTCTCGACCAGCTTCATCGCCATCGAGCTGACCTGGCGGGTGGAGCGGCCGGACGCGACCACCATATGGTCGGCGATCGACGACTTTCCGACGAGAGGGATGGAGATCGTCTCCACCGCCTGGTCGTCGTCCAGCGACGAGAGCACCAGCCGATGAAGGGTATCGATACTGTCGGCCGGATCGGCGGGCGGCTGTTCGGCAGCATGCGTGGCGAGAGCGGGCAAGATTCCTCCTATGATAGCGCGCGACGGGAGATATGGTCGCGCAGTCCGTCGAATTTAAGGGATGACAGCCAATCGGGGCGAGCGGCGCGCACCTGCGTCGCGGAAGCGGGATCGGGGCGGAAGCGCAACAGCACGAGCGCCGGCGTACTCCACATCGTCCAGTTCTTGACCTGGTCCGGACGCCGGACGAAACGCCTGAGCCAGCCCATCGCGGGAGCGTTTAGGGCGGATGCATCATAACCCGGCCGGGCGATGACCGCAATCGGCATCGTGCGTGCGATGCTGCGCCAGTCGCGCCAGCGATGGAACTGGGCGAGATTGTCGCTGCCCATCAGCCAGATGAAACGCCGGTCGGGAAAGCGCCGCTTGAGCCGGCGCAGCGTGTCGGCCGTATAGCGCGTGCCGAGTTCCGCCTCGATCGCGGTCGGCACGATCCGGCTGCGCCGTGCCATCCCGCGCGCCGACGCCAGCCGCGCTGCCAGCGGCGCCATGTCGCCGCGCCCTTCCTTCAACGGATTGCCGGGCGAGACGAGCCACCACAGCTCGACCAGATCGAGCCGCTCGATCGCGGCCAGGCTGATCCGCCTATGTCCGGGATGCGCGGGATTGAAAGAGCCGCCGAGCAGGCCGGTCGGCTTCATGCGAGACATATCCGGGTCAATCTAACGACTATCGCCCCAACCCATGCCGTTCGCCCCGAGCTTGTCGAAGGGCTGTTCCTCACCAGGATCAATCTTTCAACTCTGGCGGCCTTGGACTCGCTGTTTGTCGGTGGTCCGTATCATCGATCTCTGTGTATGCAGAGAGAAAGCCCCTGCGAACGGGAAGGAGCGACAACGGTAAACTCCGTCCTATCGGGCTCGCTCAAGGCGTGCTTCGTGCTCTGCGATTCTCGCCGCTAGCCATGCCATCACTTCGTCATGTTCGACGAACTCGCCGCGGGCAGTTCCTGCTCGTCCTTCATCGACCCATGCAAGGAACCGTGGATCGGCCTCAAGGTTCTTGAAAGCGCGATTCCTCATCGCCTTCGCTCCTGTTCAAGATCGCACCTGCCCCGTACCCTGCACCAGCCACTTATAGGTGGTCAGGCCTTCCAGCGCGACCGGGCCGCGGGCGTGCAGGCGGCCGGTGGCGATGCCGATCTCCGCGCCCAGGCCGAATTCGCCGCCGTCGGCGAACTGGGTCGAGGCGTTCCACATGACAATGGCGCTGTCGACTTCCGCCAGGAAGCGCGCGGCGGTGGCGGCGTCCTCCGTGACGATGGCGTCGGTGTGGTGCGATCCGTGCGCGGCGATGTGCGCGATCGCGCCGTCGACGCCGTCGACCAGCGTCGCCGACAGGATCGCGTCGAGATATTCGGTATCCCAATCCTCGGCCTGCGCCGGGATCGCGCGCGGCTCGATCGCGCGCACCTCGTCGGTGCCGCGCAGTTCGCAGCCGGCGTCGATCAGCGCCGCCAGGATCGGTTCGGGATCGGCGAAGGCGCGGTCGATCAGCAGCGTCTCGGCCGCGCCGCAGATGCCGGTGCGCCGCAGCTTGGCGTTGACTGCGATCCCGCGCGCCATGTCCGCGTCCGCGGCGCCGTCGATATAGAGATGTACGATGCCGTCGAGATGCGCGAGCACCGGCACCTTGGCCTCGGCCTGCACCCGTGTCACCAGGCTCTTGCCGCCGCGCGGCACGATGATGTCGATCAGCCCGGTCGCAATCAGCATCGCACCGACCGCGGCCCGGTCCGCCACCGGCACCAGCTGGATCGCATCCTCCGGCAGGCCCGCCGTGGCGAGCCCGTGCGCGAGACAGGCGTGGATGGCGGCGTTGCTCGCCCGCGCTTCCGATCCGCCGCGCAGGATCGCGGCGTTGCCCGCCATCATCGCCAGCGCGCCGGCATCCGCGGTCACGTTCGGGCGGCTCTCGTAGATGATGCCCACCACGCCGAGCGGCACGCGCACGCGGGTGAGCGCGAGACCGTTCGGCCGGACCGTGCGGTCGATCTCCTGTCCTACCGGGTCGGGCAGGCGGGCGATCGTCTCCAATCCCTGCGCAATCCCCTCGATCCGCTCCTCGTCCAGCGCGAGACGATCGAGCAGGGCAGCCGACAGGCCGTTGGCACGTCCCCGCGCCATGTCTTCCGCGTTGGCGGCAACGATCGCCGGCATCCGTTCCCGCAACGCGGCGGCGGCCGACCGCAACGCGGCACCCTTTACCGCCGTCGGCGCCTGCGCCAGCGCAGCGGCCGCGGCACGGGCGCGCCGGCCCATCTGGACGATGAGCGCGGCGGGATCGATCGGCGTCGCGTCGGTCATGCGGCCATCCTAAGCGGTAATGGCGGACGCGTCGAGGCGCAGGCTCGACGGCGGAAATCGCGCCGCTAAGGTGGCGTCATGATCCAGGCGGGGGAGGGCATGGGTACTTTGTCGGGCGAAGCGGCCTGGTCGGACGGTGACGGGCAGGCGGCTGGATCGTCGCATGCCGGTCACGATGCCGAGCCTTGCGCCAATTGCGGGACCGAGCGGCACGGTCCCTACTGCCATGCCTGCGGTCAGGCGGGTCACGTGCACCGCAACCTCATGGCGCTGGTTCACGACCTTGCGCACGGCGTATTCCACTTCGAAGGCAAGCTCTGGCACACGCTGCCGCTGCTCGCCTGGCGGCCGGGCGAACTGACGCGCCGCTACGTCCATGGCGAGCGCGCCAAGTTCATCTCGCCGGTTGCGCTCTTCCTCTTCTCCGTGTTCCTGATGTTCGCCGTCGTGAACGGCCTGGCAGGGCACCATTCCGGCAAGCCGGCGCCGGTCGATGCCGCGAATGCGGTCGCCAAGCTGCAGCAGGACAAGACCAGGGTCGCGCAGCTCAGACAGGCCCGGAAATCGACCACCGGCGCGGCCCGGGACAAGCTCGATACCCGGGTCGACAATGTCGAGGACGAGATCGATGCGTTGCAGACGGCGGTGAATGCCGGCGCCATCGCGCAGGATCCCGGCGCCGCGAGCGACGGCAGCCACGTCGTTCACACCAACACCGGCTCGCCCTGGTTCGACCAGACCGTAGCGCACATGTCCAGGAACCCTGCGCTCACGCTCTACAAGCTGAAGAGCTATGCGTACAAATATAGCTGGGCGCTGATCCCGATCTCGCTGCCGTTCATCTGGCTGCTGTTCGCGTTCCGGCGCGGGGTCGGCCTCTACGATCACGCGATCTTCTCGCTCAGCTTCATGTCGCTGGGCGTGGTCGCCCTGGTACTGTTCGGCAGGTTCGGCGTGCCGACGGCGATCATCTCGCTGCTCGCGATATTCGTACCGCCGCTGCATATGTACCTGCAGCTGAAGGGCGCCTATCGGCTCGGCCGCTGGGGCGCGCTGTGGCGCACCGTGGCGCTGCTCGTGATCACCTCGATCACGCTGCTGCTCTTCGCCGCCTTCCTATTCTACATGGGCAGCGACTGAGTCTCCCCCCCCCCCCCCCGCGGGAGCTCGAGCCGCAATAGTTAGGGATATGCCAGCGAAACCCGTCGGGCCCC
>CAXTUG010000265.1:0-4376 GCA_964247375.1 uncultured Sphingomonadaceae bacterium | reverse complement strand
GAGCTACACGCCCACGGCGCGACCGGAATCGCGCGGTAAACCGGTTGGGGGCTGTTAGCGGTGCATCGTCGGCGACGCAACCCGCGTCTTCACAGGTCGGCGGCGCTGCCGATCTGAAACATGCGGTCGACCTCTGCCACCAGATCGCGCAGGTGGAACGGCTTCGACAGGACCTTGGCCTCGGGCGGCATGGCGCCGTTCTGCAGCGTCACCGCCGCGAAGCCGGTGATGAACATCACGCGCATGTCGGGATGCAGCGCCGCGGCGCGCTGCGCGAGTTCGATCCCGTCCAGTTCCGGCATGACGATATCGGTGAGCAGCAGGTCGAAGCGCTCGTGCTGCAGCATGGCGAGCGCCGCGACGCCGCTCTCCGCGGCGCGCACGCCGTAGCCGGTGCGCTCGAGCGCACGCGCGAGATACTCGCGCATGGAATCGTCGTCCTCGGCAAGAAGGATACGGACCATCATCTACTCCGGAGACTGAATGTGCTGTGCTGCCTGTCCGCCGAATATTTCGGGAATTGATTAACAAATTCTAACCAAGTGCGAAACCATGTCGCCGCCGTTATGGACTAAAACGTCAAAACGCTTCAGTCCGCTACTATTTCCCTCTACCTCTCCGGCATGGCCGCACCGCTGCCCGATCCCGCGCCCCTGTTCGAGCGGCTTGGTCCGGTCGAGCCGATCAGTCCGCTGGTCTGCTCGGTGCCCCATGCCGGGCGGTTCTACCCGCCCGATCTGCTGGCTGCGGCAGCCGTGCCGCGGCGCGTGCTCGAACTGCTCGAGGATCGCTTTGCCGACCTGCTGGTCGCCGGTGTGCTGCAGGCGGGCGCGACGGTGATCATCGCCCGGGTGGCGCGCGCCTGGATCGACCTCAACCGCAGCGAGGACGACCTCGACGACGGACTGCGGCAAGGCGCGGGCGGCGCGACCCTCCGCGCCCGTTCGGGCTTGGGATTGCTGCCGCGACGCGTCGGCAACCACGACCTCTGGCGCAGGCCGGCGTCCGCCGCCGATGCGGCGGCGCGGGTCGCCGCCGTTCACCGCCCTTATCATGCGGCCATCCACCAGGCGCTGGATGCGGCGCATCGGCGCTTCGGCTACGCGATCCTGATCGACTGCCACTCGATGCCGACGCTGAGCGGCGCCAATCCGGCGCGGGTGGTGATCGGCGACGATCATGGCCGCGCGGCCCGGAAGGGCACGTCGTTGGCGCTTGCGCAGGCCGCGCGCAACGCCGGTTTTCCGGTCGCGATCAACGCGCCTTATGTCGGCGCCTACAGCGTGACGCATCACGGCTGCCCCGTTCGCAATATCCACGCGCTCCAGATCGAGCTGGACCGGGCCCTCTACCTGGACGGCGCGCGGCGGCCGGGTGCAGGCCTGACGCGCGCGCAGGCGCTGGTGGCGACCCTTGCCGAGACCGCCGCCACGCATGTCGGCACCTGCTTCGACCTGGCTGCCGAGTAAAAAAAGCCACCCCGTGCGATGCACGGAGTGGCCAAGGTTCAGGGAGGAAGCGCGCAAGAGCGCGCTAGTACCAGCCGCGAAAGGGGAACACGGCAAGGTACCGCTGTTAATAATAGGTGAGGCGCCAAAGGGTTTCAAGGGTCGGACAATTTTTCCGCGTCCGACCCCGAAGCACCGATCAGAAGCCGGGCAGCGCCGCCGCCGGAAGCTTGCCCTGCTCGATCTGCCGGCCGAAAATCTCGCTGGTCAGGTTGAGCGAGAACAGATGCGCGTAGAGGAGGCTGAGCATGCCGCTCTGGCTGATCTTGCGCAGTTGATCGCCGCGAAGATCGCGCAGCTTCTGCTCGTTGACCAGGCGGAAGCCGCGATAGACGTAGGGCTGATCATTGGACGGCTGCTGGATGGTGAGTTCCCCGTCCTCCAGCAGATCCAGCCCTTCGAGGTCCTTCATGAAGGCGGTGGTGCGCTGCGCCGCGAACTCGAACTGCTCGCAGAAGGCCAGCGTGTCCTTGACCGGCTGCTCCGGCTCGCTGCTATCGGAGAACAGGCGCACGCCCTCGTCGAAGTCGCCGAGCAGCCCGCGCGACGGGTCGAAGCAGAGCGACAGCTCCTCGCTGTCCTGGCGCAGCCGCGCCAGCATGAACGGGTAGCGCCGCACATAGGCGGGCAGGTAGGTGTTGTCGGCGAAGGTGCCGTCCGGCTTCACGAAGACGTTAACGCCCTCGTTCAGGCCCATCAGCGCCAGAGGCACCGAATTTTCACCGAGCGAGAAGACGATTGGGAAGTGGCGCTGCGCCACGGCGAACTCGTCGACCGTCACCGGCAGTGCGTGAATGCCGGCGATGAGGTCCAGTGACTGCAGCGGACGCAGACGCCAATTGGCATGCTCCTGGCTCGAAAGCGGAACAAGATCCTGATACAGCAAAGGAAGGCCCGGATTGCCGGGAGCGCTCGCCATGTCGCAACTCTCCTGAAGGTGGGCGGGCTACGGCGCCGCCCTGCAGGTGCTGCCCTCTATTGGTTCGCAGCCGTGGACGCAACCGCGGCGTCCTGCGGCACGAGCTTGCCCGGATTCATGATGCCGCGCGGATCGAGCGCCTGCTTGATCGCGCGCATCGTCGCCAACCGCGTCGCACCCGCCGTCCGCGCGAATTCCGCCAGCTTCAACTGGCCGATGCCGTGCTCGGCCGACAGCGTGCCGTCATAGGCGGCGACCAGATCGTGGACGAAGGCGTTGACCGTCGGTCCCTCCTCTTCCAGCCAGGACTTGCCGTCCGCGCCGGCGGGCGGCCTGACGTTGAAGTGGATGTTGCCGTCGCCGAGATGGCCGAAGGCGAAGACCTTGGCTCCCGGAAACCGGCTTTCCACCGCCGGGCTCGCCGCGAGCAGGAAATCGGGCACGGCGGAGACCGGCACGGCGATGTCGTGCTTGGCGGCGGGGCCGTCGATCCGTTCGGCCTCGGCGACGCTCTCTCGGATCCGCCACAAGGCATCGGCCTGCGCCTCGCTGGACGCGACGACCGCATCCTCGATCAACCCGTCCTGCCTGGCATCGCCCAACAGTTCCACCAGCTGCCCGTCGAGGTCGGCGCCGGTGGCCGCGGTCATTTCAAGCAGGATGTGCCAGGCATGCGTGCCGGCGAGAGGCGGACGCGTGCCGGCGATGTTGCGCACCACCGCGGCTACGACGTCGGCGGGCATCGCCTCGAAGCTCTCCACCGCCTCGCCGGTGGCGGCCTCCAGCCGGCGCAGCAAGGTCAGCGCCCGATGCGGCGACGGGAGGCCGACCCAGGCCACGGCCCGGGCGCCGATCGCGGGCACGAGCTTGAGGCTGGCGGCCGTCACCACGCCCAGCGTACCTTCCGCACCGATGAGCAGCTGCCGCAGGTCGTAGCCGCGATTGTCCTTGCGGAGCGCCGACAGGCCGTCGAAGCGCTCGCCGGACGGCAACACCGCCTCGATGCCGACCACCAGCGATCGCATCGTGCCGAACCGGAGCACCTGCGTCCCCCCGGCATTGGTGGACACGAGCCCGCCGATCCGCGCACTGCCCTTCGCCCCCAGGCTCAACGGAAAGCGGCGGCCGATGCCGAGCGCAGCTTCGTGCAGGTCGCTCAGGATAACGCCCGCTTCGGCGACGGCGACATTGTCCTCGGACGAAAGGCTGCGGATCGCATTCATGCGACGCAGCGAGAGCAGGAGCGCGTCGCCGCTCGCGTCCGGCGTGGCCCCCGCCACCATCGAGGTGTTGCCGCCCTGGGGCACGATCGCGACCTGCGCCGCCGCCGCCATGCGGACGATCGCCTGCACCTCGTCGACGTGCCCGGGCGACAGCAGGGCCGCGGCTCCGCCACGCACCCGCCCGCGCCAGTCGGTGAGCCATGGCGCCAGCTCGCTCGCTTCCCGCGTGAACCCTTTCGGGCCGAGAAGGCGCTCGAGTGCCGTCAGCAATGTGGCGTCGGGAGCACAGGTCATGACGCACCTATAGCGTCACGCCGCCGCACCGGGCCAGTTCATCCGCCATTAAACAGCAGGGAGGGACGGGCAGGATCGGCATGAGGTCTGACGCGTGACATTGCTGTTGCTGCTGGGAACGCTGGTCGCGATGGGCCCGGCGCCGGCGTCTGGCCCGCCCGCGTCGTTAGAGCCGGAACGGGTCGAGCTGGCGCAGCTCACCTTCCGGTCGCGCATCGTCGTGCGCGTCCAGACGTCGCAGATCACCATGCTGCCGCCGGTTGTCGCCTTGCAGGAGCGCAAGGGCCCGAAGTGCATCGCCACGGGCGACATCCTGGCGGCAGCGGTGCTGGCCCGGTCGTCGGTGGATCTCGTGCTGCGCGGCGGCTATCGCGTGCGCGCACGCTTCGCCGCCTCCTGCCCGGGGCTGGACTATTATAGCGGCTTCTATGT
>CAXTUG010000264.1:0-4395 GCA_964247375.1 uncultured Sphingomonadaceae bacterium | reverse complement strand
GGGCGCCGCACCGGCCGTTCCCGGCATTGCCGGTGTCGCCTCCGACTATATCCTGGACGAGATCAACACCAAGCTGGTCGGCTATCTCCGCGTCGCGCGCGCAGCGGCGCCCCACCTGGTCGCGAACGGCTGGGACCGGATCATCAACATCAGCGGCCTGGCGGCGCGCCAGACCGGCACCATCCCGGGATCGGTGCGCAACGTGGCGGTCGCGGCGCTCACGAAGGGACTCGCGGACGAACTCGGCCCCAAGGGCGTGAACGTCACCGTCGTCCATCCCGGGGCAACCCGAACGGAGCGGACGGCAGAGACGATCCGGCGCCGCGCGGAAGCCGACGGCAGCTCGCCCGCCGCGGCGGAGGCGGCGCTGTACGGCGGCTCGCTGATCGGACGGATCGTCGAGGCGGAGGAAGTTGCCGCCGTGGTCGCTTTCCTCGCCTCGCCGCGGAGTGTGGCGATCAACGGCGATGCCATCGCCGCGGGCGGCGGCAGCCCCCGTGCCATCCACTACTGACCTCATCCCGTAACTGCCTCGAACGACCATCCAAGGATCGCCCATGCAATTTCGCCAGCTCGGCGCCACCGACTTGCACGTCAGCCTGATCTGCCTCGGCACGATGACCTGGGGCTCGCAGAACAGCGAGGCGGAGGGTCATGCCCAGATCGACCATGCGCTCGATCAGGGCGTCAACTTTCTCGATACGGCCGAAGGCTATCCCGTCACGCCGGTCAGCGCGGAGACGCGCGGCCGGACCGAGGAGATCATCGGCAGCTGGCTCGCGCGCAGCGGCCGGCGCGACCGCATCATCCTCGCCACCAAAGTCGCGGGCCCGTCGCGCGGCGGCGGCATCCCGCCTTTCCGCGGGGGCGACAACCGGCTCGACCGCCGCAATATCGAGCAGGCGATCGACGACAGCCTGCGCCGGCTCCGCACCGACTATGTCGACCTCTATCAGCTCCACTGGCCCGATCGGTCCGTGCCTGCCTTCGGCGCCCGCGGCTTGGTCCAGATCGACGATCATCCCGAGACCGTGCCGATCGCCGAGACGCTCGCCGTGCTCGCCGACCTGATCAAGGCCGGCAAGGTCCGCCACGTCGGCGTGTCGAACGAGACGCCTTGGGGAGTCGCCGAATTCCTGCGCGGCGCGCGCGAGGCGGGGCTGCCGCGCATCGTCTCCATCCAGAACGCCTACAACCTGCTGAACCGGGTCTACGAGACCGGCCTGTCCGAAATCTCGCTGCGGGAGCAGGTCGGCCTGCTCGCTTACTCGCCGCTGGCCGCCGGCAATCTGACCGGCAAGTATCTGGGCGGAGCCGTCCCGGCCGGGTCACGGCGCGCGGTCGCCCGGCAGTTCGTCCGCTACGACACGTCGGGGCAGCTGCCGGCGAGCGCCCGCTACGTCGCGCTGGCGCACGCTCATGGCCTCGATCCCGCGCAGCTCGCGCTCGCTTACGTCAACAGTCGGCCGTTCGTAACCTCGACGATCATCGGCGCAACGTCGCTGAAGCAGCTCCGCACCGACATCGGCAGCATCGACGTCACGCTATCCGAGGAGGTGTTGGCAGAGATCGAGGCGATCCATCGCGACCTGCCCGATCCCTGTCCCTGATACTTTTATTTCGCGGCAATCGCCTCGATCTCGACCAGGAAGCCCGGATTGGCGAGGGCTGCGACCTGCACGACCGAGCGGGCGACCTTGTTGGGCTGGGCTGCGGTGCCGAAGAATTCGGCATAGGCGTCCGAGAAGCCTTTGAAGTCGAGCTTTCCGCCCAGCTTCGGATCGCCCACCAGGAAGACGGTCAGCTTGACCACGTCGCCGAGCGCGAGGTTCCGGGCCTTGAGCAGCGCCTCGATCTTGCGGAACGTGCCGATCGCCTGCGTCCTGGTGTCGCCATAGGCTTCGATCGTGTCGGACGGCTTGGCGGCATCGGCGACGGGCGGGACCTGGCCGCTCAGGATCAGGAGCGTCGATCCGGCCGGTATCGTCACGCCCGCCAGGATCGGCGACTGCACCGGCCCCGGATGGCGGACGACCTGGGCCGAGGCGGCGGACACGGGCAGGGCGATCCCCACCGCGGCAGCTAGCTTGATCATCTTCATTCGCTTTCTCCCTTTGATTTCAGCTGCTTTGCGCGAGCAGCGAGACGGCCCGCCTGGCCGAGAGGATCGCTCCCTCCTGCCAATGACCGGAATAGGCCGACAGATGCGAACCGGCGAACAGGAACGGCCCGTCGCCGGCGTTGAGCAGATCGGCCGCGCCGCGATCGTTGCCGGGATCGTCCCACTCGATCCACGGACCTTCGCTGAACGGTATTCCGCGCCAGTGGACGAGCACCCCGTCGGCGAGGTCGCGGCCATGGCCGGGGTGAAGCTTCTCCACCGCGGCGCGCGCGATCGCCAGCTGCTCGGCGCGGCCGTGCGCGGAGAGGTGCGCCGCCTGCTCGCGCGCCGCATAGGCGGCCAGCAGCACCTGCCGCCGCTGCTGGAACTGTCCGCTGGGATACCAGACCAGCCCCGTGTCGCCGCCGACGAACGACGTACCGCCGTAGATCTGCTCGGCCTCCCAGAAGGGTGCGCTCTCGAAGCCGATCTTGACCGCGTCCGAGTAACGGGTGCCGGCGATGGCGCGCTTCACCGCCGCGCTGAAATCGTTCGGCGTCCGTGCGAGGATCGGAAGCGGCGCGGTGATGATCGCGCGATCCGCCGCAACCGACCGGTGCGACCGGTCCTGGCGCTGCGATAGACGATCCGGACGCCTGCACCGTCCCGCCTGATCTCGCGCACCTCGGCGCCGAGTCTGGCCTGAGCGCGCAGCGAACGCGCCAGCGCCGCCGGCAGCAGGTCCATGCCGCCGACCGGCTGGAGCATGGTCGGCTGCATCAGGATATTCTCTTCGAACAGGATCATCGCGAGTTCGGGGTTGGCGAGCAGCGCGTCGAGCGTGAGCGGCGGCACCGCGACCGCCTGCTCGATCGTCGCGCCGGGCACCTGCGCCAATCCCGATCTCTCCGACCCGCGGTAGCTGCCGTCGTCAGCCAGGTCGCCGTACAGCTTGAGGAAGGCCACCAGCTTGCCGCGAACGGTCGCGTCCAGCTCCTGATCCAGCGCACCGCTCCTGAGCGCCTTCTCGAGCAGGGCCGACAGGCGGCCGCGCAGGTCGTTGGCGGCCTGTCGCAAGCGGACGCGGTCCGCGCCGGCCAGCCCGGATGAACCGAGCAGGTAGTTGCTGCGGCTGCTGTTGACGAGCACTTCGAGCGGAACGCCGAGCGCACGCGCATAGCCCAGATACTGGTCATGGTGGCTGGGGATGCGGGCCGGCCCGACGTTCAGATAGAGGCCGGGCGAGAAGGCGACGACCTGGTCGTCCTCCCCGACATGGCTGATCCGATCGCCGCCGCGCACCGTCCAGGCGCGGCCGCCCACCCGCGTGCGCGCTTCCAGCAGGATGACCTCGCCACCCTGCTGCTCGACTTCATATGCCGCGACCAGGCCGGCAATCCCGGCGCCGATCACGATCACCCTGCGCCCCTTTGCCGGAGCCGCGGCGAGCGGCGGGAGCGGCGCCGCCGCGATCACGCCGCCCATCGCACCGAGCACGGCGCGGCGGCTGAGCGGAGGGGTCATCTTCGTCAGCGGAGTCCTTACGAGAGGTCGAAGGTGAAAATGCGTCCTGCGTGCTGCCCGTTCAATCGAAAAGGTCCGGCTCGTCGCGGGCGATCACGTCGAAATAGGGCTGGAAGCTGAAGTCGCCGTAGGGACCGCCGACCTGCTGCGCGGTATGCTTCGCCACGTCGTGCGGGACCGGCTTCGTGCGGCCGGCAGCGTCCGCGAGCAGCTGCGCCTGGCAGGCATTCTCCAGCGAGAAGTAGCGCCAGACCGCGGTTTCGACCGACGGGCCGACGGTGAGGATGCCGTGATTCTGGAGGATCACCGCCTTGCGCTGGCCCAGCACCTGCGCGATGCGATCGCCCTCGCTCGTGTCGAGCACCACGCCCGAGAAATGCTCGAACAGGGCGTGATCCTCGTAGAAGCCGCAGCTGTCCTGGGTCAGCGGGTCGAGCAGCTTGCCGAGCGCCGAAAACGCCTTGCCGTAGATCGAGTGGGAGTGGGCGGCGGCCAGCACGTCCGGCCGCGCCGCGTGCAGTCGCGAGTGGATCGCGAAGGCGGCACGGTTGAGGCGTCTCTCCTCGCCATGCTCGACGATTTCGCCGTCATGGTTGACCAGCAGCAGATCCGACACGCGGATGTGACCGAAGTGGACGCCGGCCGGGTTCAGCCAGAAATGATCGGGATATTCGGGATCGCGCACGGTGATGTGCCCGGCGCCGCCGAAATCGAAGCCGAACCGGCCGAACAGGCGGAACGACGCCGCCAGACGCTGCTTGCGATACAGC
>CAXTUG010000263.1:0-4401 GCA_964247375.1 uncultured Sphingomonadaceae bacterium | reverse complement strand
CACATGCCCCCCCCCCCAAACAAATCTGGGCGGGGGGGGTCTTGCCTGCGCGCGCCTCGAAATGACGAAGATTATAATGACCTCATTCTCTAACGCTTGCCGCCGTGCTGGTCGTACCAGGCGAGCCAGCGTTCCATCCGGTCTTTGAGGAAGCTCGGCCGTTTCAGGCCGTGGAACTGGCCGGGGTAGATGATCAGCCGGGTCGGCACGCCGCGGTCGCGCAGCGCCTGGTACATCTGCTCGCTGTTGAGCAGGGGCACGTTGAAGTCCTTGTCGCCGACCATGAACAGCGTCGGGGTCACGATCCGGTCATTGTGGTAGAAGGGATAGCTGACGCGCAGCCAGCGATCCATATGCTCCCACGGCCGGCCGAGCTCCAAGTCGTAGTCGCGGATATACTGGTCGGTGCCGTAGCCGGCGAGGACGTTGGCGATGCTGGCGCCGCTCATCGCCGCCTTGAAGCGGGTGTCGGACGCGATCAGGTAGTTGGTCAGCATCCCGCCATAGGACCAGCCGCCGACGAACAGCCGGTCGGGATCGGCGATCCCGCGCGCGACCGCATCGTCGACCGCCGCCAGCGCGTCCGGCACGGCCGGCCCGCCCCAGTCGCCGTAGAGCGCCTTGGCATAATCCTGGCCGCGCCCGGTGCTGCCGCGCGGGTTGGTCGCGACCACCGCATAGCCGTGGGTGGCGAAGATCTGCCAGTTGACGTTGAAGCCGGCGTCAAGCTGCGACTGCGGGCCGCCATGGTTCAGCAGCACGGTCGGCAGCCGGGCGCCCGCCGGCGCATCGGCGGGCGTCACCAGGAAGCCGTGCACTTCGGTGCCGTCCTTGCCGTGGAGGACGGTGGTCTGGACCGGCGCCACCTTGACCTCCTTCAGCCAGGCGTCGTTCTGATGGCTGAGCTGCCGCAGCGCGCCGCCGCGATCGAGCGCGAACAGGCCGGCGGGCGTCGACGGCGTCGACTCCACCCGGCCGACGCCGTCGCGCGGACCGGGCCGCGGCGCCGAGAAGGCGCGGAAGTCGCCTGCGACCGTGCGCACCGGGCCGCCGCTCGCAGGGACGCTGGCGAGGTGCTCGGCCTGATCGTCCTCCACGATGAAGCGAAGCGTCCGTCCGTCCGCCGACCAGATCGGATCATGCACGTTGCGGTCGAGTTTGGGGGTGAGCACCGTCGGCGTGCCGCCCGCCGCGGGGATCGTCGCCAAAGTGTGCACGCCGTAGGAGAAGAGCTCGACCGGGCCGCCCTGGAGGTAGGCGATCCGCTTCCCGTCCGGGCTCCAGGCCGGATAGCTCGACCATTCGACATCATTGTCCGCACCGGCGAAGGTGGTGAGCGCGACCGGATCGGCCGGCTTCGCCCCGACCGTTACCGCATAGAGGTTGCTGTCGTAGGTACGGTCGGGATCGGGCGCGCGCTTGGAGGTGAAGGCGATGCGCGTGCCGTCCGGCGACCAGGCGGGCAGCGCCTCGTCATAGTCGCCGGTGGTGAGTCGCCGTGCGACGTGCGTCGCCAGATCGTAGAGCCACAGGCGGTTGCGCTGGGTGCGCAGGTAGCCGTCGATATCCTGCTTGAACTGGAACCGGTCGATGACGATCGGCTTGGGACGCTTGTCCTTGCCCTCGCCGGACGTGGCGGTCGGCGCATCGACCGCGGGATCCGTGGTGGGCGGCGTCGAGGCGCCGGGCCTGGCGGGGGAGGGGGTGACCGCCTCGGCGGCGGCATTGGCCTTCTCGTCGGGATCGGGATCCTGCACGACCAGCGCAATCGACTTGCTGTCCGGCGCCCAGGCGATGTCGACGACCGAGCCGCTGATGCCGGGCAGGCGCGTGCCCTCGCCGCCGGCACGATCCATCAGCCAGAGCTGATCGTCGTCATGCGCGTCGCCGCGCGCGGAGATGAAGGCGAGCCAGCGTCCGTCCGGACTGAAGCGCGGGGTCGTCTCGTTCTCGCCGGGGCGGTTGGTGAGCTGCACCGTGCGGCTGCCGTCCCAGCGCGTCATCCAGAGATGCGTCAGGTGCTTGTCGGCCGCGACGTCGGTCTCCTCCACCGTATAGGCGACCCATTGACCGATCGGGTCGACCTGCGGATCGCCGACCGTGCGGATGCGCGCGATATCGTCCGGCGTGATCAGCCGGGCAGCCGGCACGGCGGTGGTCGCGAGCAGAAGCGCAACCGGGGCAATAGTCTTCAACGGATCCCCCTTCACGATGACGATCGTGGATCATGCGATTGTGGTTGATCCGATCTCGTCTGGCAATCAACCGAGACGACAAGATGCGGTCGAGACTTGCTCCATCGGCACGGCCCTTCTATGAGGCGCTATTGCGAATTGATTGCAGGGTATGTCGGGCAGGTGGTTCGGAGAACGGCAAGCTATGCGCTGAACGCCCAGCGGCGACCGGCATCGTCGCGTCTGCTCTGGGTTCTCGCGCACCGCTGGGCCGGGCTGACGATCGCCGTGTTCCTGGTCATCGCCGGACTGACCGGTGCGGTGCTGCCGTTCGAGGAGCCGCTGACCTTCGCGACGCGGCCGGACCGCGCCTACGTCACTCCGGTGCCAGGAGCCAGACCGCTGGACGGCATCACCATCGCCGATCGGGTGGAGGCGCAGACCGGCGTATCGGTCGCGTATATTCCGCTGGAAGTCCCACGCGACCGGGTGGTGCGGCTGTTCGTGACGGCAGCGCCGGGCGGCGCGCCGCTGCCCTACGACATGGTCTGGGCCGATCCGTATACCGGCGCGGTGCGGCTGACCTATCGCTGGGGCGGGCTTCACGACGGCATCGTCAACCTGGTGCCGTTCCTCTACAGTCTGCATTACGGCCGCGTCCTGGGGGCGTGGGGCATGTGGGCATTCGGCGTGGCCGCGCTGATCTGGACGATCGACTGCTTCGTCGGCTTCTACCTGACGCTGCCGGTCGTGCGGCGGACGGTGGCGCCGGCGGCGGGCTGGTGGTCGCGCTGGCGGCCGGCCTGGCTGGTGCGTCGGGGCGGGCACGACACAGGAAGCGCGATGCGCGCCTAGCGCACGCGCCGTTAATCGAAGCGCCCGACTTGCGACCCCGGCCATATAACGGAACGACTCAATGATCGACCTGACCGGCTACAAGCTGACCTTCGACCTGCATCGTGCGGGCGGATTCTGGCTGTGGCCGCTGCTGCTGGTGTTCGCCTGGTCCGGCGTAGGACTGAGCCTGCCGACCGTGGAACGGCCGGTCATGCGCCTGTTCGGCGCTTCGCCGGAGTTCGTGCCCGCGCCGCTGCCGCAGCCGCTGACGACCCCTGCCGTCGATCGGCGGCGCGCCGTCGCGCTCGGGCAGGCGGAGTTGACGGCGCTGGGCCGGCATCAAGGCTTCGCGGCGGAGCAGCCGACCGGACTGAGCTACGATCCCGCGAGCGGCCTCTACCGCTACATGGCGCGCACGAGCCTGGACCGGATCGACGAGGGCGGCTTCACCACGCTGTGGATCGACGGGCGCAGCGGCCGCCCGGTCCGGTTCGATCCGCCGCTCGGCCGCACGGGCGCGGATGCCACGATGAGCTGGCTCTACATGCTGCACATGGCCGAGGTGTTCGGACTACCCTATCGCATCTTCGTGTCGATCGTCGGATTGGCAGTGACCGGCCTTACCGTGACCGGCGTGATGATCTGGATGAGGAAGCGCTCGGCGCGGTTGCTGGCGGTCCGCCGCCGGCCGAGACAACATGCCCCATCCTTCGTGCCGATGCCGGCGGAGTAATCCGGACACTCATCGGCACTGATCGATTTGGCCGCGATCAGGCACGCAAATTAGCCGCTTCCGAAATCTCCCGCACAGGCGCAAGCTGCGTCGATCATTGCAGATAATGTGAGAGGACAGAACCGTGGATGCACCCGCTGCCGGCAACCCCCTTGCGCGATGCGAGCCAGGAGTCGCGCGTGCCCACCGCCCTGCCGCGCCGGACCGGTTCGATCTGACGGACCTGGGCCGGCACGCGTCCGAAGCCGCCGCCTGATGCCGTAGCCCGGCCGTCGCTGCCCGAGAAGCAAGGCTGGCGGGATGCTTCCCGCCCGACCTGCGGCCGCCGGACCTGGTTCCCCATGGAGGAGGATGCCGATGCATCGGCGTGATTTGGATGGACTGGACGCGTCGCGCGCCTACTGGGTGCCGGCCGTGGTGGCGCCGTGCCGCGACTGGCGAGGAGCACCCGGATGCCGCCGCGGCGCGCGCTTCATGGTGGACGATCGCACCTTTCACCCCAGCCGCGAGGAGTTCGGGCTATTCGACAGCCAGTCGGCATGCCTGCGCTGGATCATGGCGCATCGGATCGAACTCAACCATGCCATGCCGGAGGCGCGGATACGCGCGGTCCGGCTCGACGAGTGGCTGCTGGGGCTCGCCTGACCGGTGGGAGAG
>CAXTUG010000262.1:3218-4419 GCA_964247375.1 uncultured Sphingomonadaceae bacterium | reverse complement strand
CGGAGCCGCGGAGAGTGGTGGCACCACCTTTCTCCGCGACTCCGCGTTTCGGCGTGAACCAATCTCTCCTGATCTGGCTGACACCAACAGCATCGCACGCCCCTCCCGCTTGCGGGAGGGGCTTAGATGATGGTGTTCCCCTCACGCCGCCAGCACCCCACGTACCCGCAGCCAGTCGAGCAGCGGCAGCAGCGGCAGGCCGAGGATGGTGAAATGGTCGCCGTCGATCCGGCTGAACAACTGGACGCCCGGACCTTCCAAGCGATAGCCGCCCACGCAGCCGCCGATCGCCGGCCACTCGGCATCGAGATACGTGTCGAGGAAGGCATCCGAGAAGGGCCGCATCGTCAGCCGCGCCGTGTCGACGTGCCGCCAGACCGGCCGTCCCGCCTGCGCCATCACCGCCGCGCTGGTCAGGCGATGGGTCGTCCCGGCGAGCGAGCGCAGCTGGCACGCGGCTTCGTCGCGATCCGCCGCCTTGTCGAGCAGCGCACCGTCCTGCGTCTCGACCGTCGAGTCGCAGCCGAGCACCAGCCCGGCCGGATGCCGCTGCGACACCTTGATCGCCTTGAGCTCGGCCAACGCATCGGCCAACTGCCGTCCGTCCGTCCCCGCGGCGACCATCGCCTGCTTGACCGTCTCCTCGTCCACGCCCGCGGGCTCGGCCGCGAACGGCACGCCCGCGGCGGCGAGCATCGCCTGGCGGGAGGCCGAGCGGGAGGCGAGGATCAGGCCGGTCATGCCGCGTCGTCGGCCTTGGTCTCGCGCTCGCCGATCAGGTTGATGATCGCCGCCGCGGTCTCCTCGATCGAGCGGCGGGTGACGTCGATCACCGGCCAGCCGCGATCGGCGAACATCCGCCGCGCGCTCGCCAGCTCGCGCGCGACCGCATCCTGGTCGACATAGTCGGTCTCCGGTGCCTGGTTGAGCGACAGCAGGCGGTTGCGGCGGATCTGGATCAGCCGGTCGGGGCTGGTGGTCAGCCCGACGATCAGCGGGCGCTTGATCTCGAACAGCTGATGCGGCGGCGGCGTTTCCAGCACCAGCGGGATGTTGGCGACCTTGTAGCCGCGATTGGCGAGGTAGATGCTGGTCGGCGTCTTGGACGAGCGCGACACGCCGGCGAGCACGACGTCGGCTTCCTCCCAGTCCTCCGGCGCGATGCCGTCGTCGTGGGCGATGGTGAACTGGATCGCGTCCC
>CAXTUG010000262.1:0-3205 GCA_964247375.1 uncultured Sphingomonadaceae bacterium | reverse complement strand
GCCACGCGCGCAAAGTAGGCGGCGTCGAGCGCGTGCTGCCGCCCGGGCCGCGCCTTCTGCTCCTGGCCCAGCATCCGCTCGAGCGCCTCGAACACCGGATCGAGCGCGGCGACGTGCGGCAGTCCGGCCAGGCGGCAGCGCTGCTCCAGGCTGCGGCGCACGTCGGAATTGACCAGAGTATAGATGATCAGGCCCGGGCGCTGGATGATTTCCGACAGCACGCGCTCGAGATGACCTTCGGAGCGTACCATCGGCCAGAAATGCTTGATCACCTCGACCCCGTCGAACTGGGCGACGCCAGCCTTTGCGATCACCTCGAGTGTCTCGCCGGTCGAATCCGATAGAAGGTGGAGATGAAGCCGCACTAGACCGTCCCATCCAAACCGTTCGTCCCGAGCGCAGTCGAGGGACGCTGCCGAGGGAGCATTTCTTTGAAGAATTGCCTGTGGAAAACCATGGGGAGAGCGCTAGCGCAGGTTGGTGGGTTACGCCAAGGTCGACGAACCGTGCCCGACTTGCGACGGCGATGAACATCGCCATCCACAGGGGATTAGCTTAGGATGCCTGCCTGTGGATATCGGGGGAAGCGCACCGGACTCGCGGCGTTCTGCGGCAATCGGGACTGTCAAGCTGTTGGCAAGTCCGGCCGAGCACAATAAGCCCCGCTATCGGCCCGCCTACTGACGCTCACAGAATCTTATTAAACTTATAAAGAGATGAAGGGTTGCACGGCATGTCGTCGGTTATCGAGAAAAGTTCCTGGCCGGCGACACGCCTGACGGACGGCCGCCCGATCCTGGCGGTGCTCCGCGGCGAACGACGCGATCCGCCGCCGATCTGGCTCATGCGCCAGGCCGGCCGCTATCTGCCCGAATATCGCGCTTTGCGGGCGGAGAAAGGCGGGTTCCTCGACCTGTGCTACGATCCCGCCTCCGCGGCCGAGATCACGCTGCAGCCGATCCGCCGCTTCGGCTTCGACGGCGCGATCCTGTTCTCCGACATCTTGGTGATCCCGCACGCCATGGGCCAGCGCCTGTGGTTCGAGGCGGGGGAGGGCCCGCGACTGGCCCCGCCACTCGCCAACGGCCTGCTCGACGGCCTCGCGGCCGATACGTCCCGCCTCGATCCGATCTACGAGACGGTACGCCGCGTCGTCGCCGCGCTGCCGGACCACGTCGCCATGCTGGGTTTCGCCGGCTCGCCGTGGACGGTCGCCACCTACATGGTGGCGGGCCAGGGCAGCAAGGACCAGGCCGCCGCCCGCACGCTCGCCTATGCCGATCCGGCGGCGTTCGGCCGGCTGATCGACGCGATCGTCGGCGCGACGGTCGATTACTTGATCGGGCAGATCGACGCGGGCGTGCAGGCGGTGCAGCTGTTCGACAGCTGGGCGGGTAGCCTCGCCCCCGACGAGTTCGTGCGCTGGGTGATCGCGCCCAACCGGGCGATCGTGGAGGCGGTGCGCGCCGTCCGGCCCCACGTGCCGATCATCGGCTTCCCCAAGGGCATCGGCGAGAAGCTGCCCGCCTACGCACGCGAAACCGGCGTCGACGCGCTCGGCATCGACGAGACGATCGATCCGGTCTGGGCGCATGCGGCGCTGCCGCCGGGCCTGCCGGTGCAGGGCAATCTCGATCCGATCGCGCTGCTGGCCGGCGGCGACCGGCTCGGCACGGCCGTACAGCGCATCCGTCAGGCCTTCGCGGCGCGGCCGCACATCTTCAATCTGGGTCACGGCATCCTGCAGCAAACGCCGGTGGTGCATGTCGAGGCGCTGATGGCTATGATCCGCGCATGAACCTGCCCAGCCTGGGATACATCCTCTCCGTGACCTATCTCTGGATCAAGGCGGCGCACATCATCTTCGTGATCTTCTGGATCGCGGGGCTGTTCCTGCTGCCGCGCTACTACATCTACCATCAGGAGGCGACGCCCGGCAGCCAGGAGGAGCGGCGCTGGATCGAGCGCGAGCGCAAGCTGCGCACCATCATCCTGACCCCGGCAATGATCATGGTGTGGATCCTGGGGATCACGCTGGCGAGCGTCGGCCATTGGTGGACGAGCGGCTGGCTCGGCCTCAAGCTGCTGCTGGTGCTCGGCCTCTCCGCCTATCACGGCTACATGGTCGGCTACGGCAAGAAGCTCGCCCGCGGCGAGCGGCCGATCAGCGGCACCGCGCTCCGCCTCATGAACGAGGTCCCCGGCATCGCCGCCGCCGCGATCGTCATCCTGGTGGTCGTGAAGCCCTTCTGACCCCATAGCCCTCTCCCCTTCAGGGGAGAGGGTTGGGAGAGGGGGAGTCGGACAACTTTAAGCGCCATCTCTACGGCATCGGCTCCCCTCTCCCCTCAGGGACGGCGCCAAGCAGCCTTGATTCCCGCCGCGCTCGCCCCATCTCCCGCTTGACGATCGGCGACGCGCCTCTTACCGCCGCGCCTACGGGCCCGCTATTCTTGCGAGCGCCCGGTCAGCCCACCAGCATCGAACAGTCGCAACATCCGCGTCGTTCCCCTCCCAACATCCCCCTACCGGACACGCCCGCAATGCATCTCAAGGACCTCAAGAAGACCTCCCCCGCCGACCTCGTCGCCATGGCAGAGGAGCGCGGCGTCGAGGGCGCGTCGACGATGCGCAAGCAGGACCTGATGTTCGGCATCCTCAAGGCGGAGGCCGAGGGCGGCGAGCAGATACTGGGCCTGGGCACGATCGAGGTGCTGCCGGACGGCTTCGGCTTCCTGCGCTCGCCCGAGGCCAATTATCTCGCGGGACCCGACGACATCTACGTCAGCCCCAACCAGGTGCGGAAGTTCGGCCTGCGCACCGGCGACACGGTCGAGGGCGAGATCCGCGAGCCCAAGGACGGCGAGCGCTATTTCGCGCTGACCAAGCTCACCCAGGTCAATTTCGACGATCCGGCAATGGTGCGCCAGCGGGTCAATTTCGACAATCTGACGCCGCTCTATCCCGAGCAGAAGCTGACGCTCGATCCCGCCGACCCGACCGTCAAGGACAAGTCGGCGCGCGTGATCGACCTCGTCAGTCCGCAGGGCAAGGGCCAGCGCACGCTGATCGTGGCGCCGCCGCGTGTCGGCAAGACGGTGATGCTGCAGAACATCGCCCGCGCCATCACAGACAACCATCCCGAAGTGTTCCTGATCGTGCTGCTGATCGACGAGCGGCCGGAGGAAGTCACCGACATGCAGCG
>CAXTUG010000261.1:0-4518 GCA_964247375.1 uncultured Sphingomonadaceae bacterium | reverse complement strand
ACGCTCTCGCCGGCCGCCCAGGTCGACGCCGCGGTCTACCGCTACCAGATCGCGACCATGCTTGCCCACCAGCGCTTCCGCGACTGGGAGATGCCGTTCAACTCGGATTCGAGCTTCTGGAGCGATCTCGGCTACACCGCGCGGCGGCCGTTCAAGACCGAAACCGACTATCGCAACTGGATCGCGCAGCTGCACGAGATACCGGCCTACTTCGCCGCCGAGATCGCCAACATGCGCGCCGGCGCGGCGCGCGGCTTCATTCCGCCGCGCGTGACCCTGTAAGGGCGCGACAAGTCGGTGGCCGACGTCGCCGCCGCGCGCACGGCCGAGGAGAGCTTCCTCTACGCGCCGTTCAGGGCGATGCCGGCGACGATTCCGCCGGCCGCGCAGGCGGCGCTGCGGGCCGAGGCGAAGCAGGCGATCGAGCAGCAGGCGCTGCCCGCCTACCGCACGCTGCTCGGCTATCTGCGGCAGGACTATATTCCGCATGCACGCACCACGCTCGCGGCGGAGGCGCTGCCCGACGGCAAGGCGTGGTATGCGGCGCAGATCGCCGCCTATACGACGGTGACGCTCACGCCCGACCAGATCCACGCGATCGGCCTCGCCGAGGTCGCTAAGATCCGCGCCGAGATGCTGGACGTCATGAAGCAGACCGGCTTCGCCGGCGACCTGCCGGCCTTCCTGACCTTCCTGCGCACCGATCCGCGCTTCTACGCCAAGACGCCGCAGGCGCTGCTCGACCGCGCCGCCTGGACCGCCAAGCAGGTCGACGGCAAGATCGGGCTGTTCGTCGGCCACCTGCCGCGGCGGCGCTTCGCCATCGTGCCGGTGCCGGACGACATCGCGCCCTTCTACACGGCCGGCCGCGGCGGCCCGGGCGAGTATCTGGTCAACACCTACGACCTGCCGTCGCGGCCGCTCTATCAGCTGCCGGCGCTGACGCTGCACGAGAGTGCGCCGGGCCACGCCTTCCAGATTCCGCTCGCCGCCGAGAACAAGGCGAGGCCGGCGTTTCGGCAGACGCTCTATATATCGGCCTACGGCGAGGGCTGGGCGCTCTACTGCGAGCGGCTGGGCGACGAGATGGGCATCTACGCGACGCCGTACGAGCGGTTCGGCATGCTGTCCTACCAGATGTGGCGCGCGGCGCGGCTGGTGGTCGACACCGGCATTCACCATCTCGGCTGGACGCGCGAGCAGGCGCGCGCCTTCCTGCACGACAATACGGCGCTGTCGGATCACGAGATCGCGACCGAGGTCGACCGCTACATATCGTGGCCGGGCCAGGCCCTGTCCTACTATCTCGGCGAGATGGCGATCCGGGAAGGCCGCGCCAAGGCCGAAGCGGCGCTCGGCCCCAAGTTCAACATCCGCGCCTTCCACGACGTCGTGCTGGAACTGGGATCGGTGCCGCTGCCGGTGCTGACGGCGCGCATCGACGGCTTCATCGCCGAGGGTGGCAAGGGGCCGTATCCCGACGAGGAATGACGGCTCTTGAGCCTGCCTTACTCTGCCCTACCCGCCAGCAGGCGCGAGACCTTGCGGTGGAGTTCGCCGCCGCGGAACGGTTTCTGGACGATGCGTTCCTCGCTCACCGACGAGATGGCGCGCAGATCGGCATAGCCGGTGACGAACAGCACCGGCAGGTGCGGCCACTTCTTGGCGGCGGCGGCAGCCAGCTCGGCGCCGTTCATGCCCGGCATGGCGAAGTCGACGACCAGCAGGTCGAACCCGCCCTCGTCCGCCTGCAGCTGATCCAGCGCCGCGCCGCCGCTGCCCGCCTCCACCACCTGCGCGCCCATCGTGCGCAGCATGGTCGCGGTAATCTCCCGCACCGGCGGATCGTCGTCCACCACCAGCAGGCGCTTGCCGCGCACGTCGCCGGCGTGATCGACCGTCGGCTCCTGCCCCGGCACACGCGAGCTGCGGCGGCGCTCCTCGGCCCGCGGCAGGTAGACGCGCACGGACGTGCCGCGGCCGACCTCCGTCTCGATCGCGACGCCGCCGCCCGACTGCTTGGCGAAGCCGTAGACCTGCGGCAGCCCCAGTCCGGAGCCCTTGCCGATCGGCTTGGTGGTGAAGAAGGGCTCGAAGGCGCGGTCGCGCACCTCGGGCGTCATGCCGCTGCCGGTGTCGGTGACCGCGATCATGACATAGTCGCCGGGCGGCGGCTCCTCCGGCCGCTCGGGCCGGCCGAGCGTGATGTTGGCCGTGGACACGACCAGCGAGCCGCCCACGTCCATCGCGTCGCGCGCGTTGATCGCCAGGTTGAGGATGATCAGCTCGATCTGAGTGGGATCGACCAGCGCCGGCCAGAGATCGGGCTGAGGCTGCGTGTCCAGCCGCACCGATCCGCCCATCGAGCTCTGCAGCAGGTCGCGCATGCCAGCGACCGTGTCGTTGAGGTCGACCGGCCGCGCCTCCAGCCGCTGCCGCCGCGAGAAGGCGAGCAGCTGCGCGGTGAGCGTGGCGCCGCGCTCCGCCGCCTGGCGCATATAGCCCAGCCGCTGGCGGGTGCGCTCGTCCATCTTCGCCTCGGCCGCCGCCCGCGCGACCAGGTCGACATTGCCGAGCACGACGGTGAGCAGGTTGTTGAAGTCGTGCGCGACGCCGGAGGTGAGCTGGCCCACCGCCTCCAGCCGCTGCATCTGGCGCAGCGTCGCCTCGACCCGCTCGCGCTCCTCGATCTGGGTGGACAGCTGGCGGTTGGTGGCGGCGAGCTCCTTGGTACGCTCGCTGATCCCCTTCTCCAGCATCTCGGCGGCGAGATGCACCTCCGTGATGTCGACGTCGCAGCCGACATAGCCGACGAAGCGGCCGTCGATCTCGCGCGGACGGGCCTCGCTGTGCAGCCAGCGGGTGCCGCCGTGGCGATCCACGACGCGCACGTCGCGGGTGAACGGCGCACGATGCGCGAAGGCCTGGTCGAAGTCGGCGACGAACCCGGACTGGTCCTGCGGGTGGATGATGTTCTGCCAACCGGCGCCCATCAGCTCGGTCGTGGCGCGGCCGAACGTCTCCTCGTGCCAGCGGTTGGCGAAGACGAGCGCGCCCCGCTCGTCGCACATCCAGATGAGCGCGGGCGCGCTGTCGGCGAGCGTGCGGAACAACGCCTCGCTCTCGCGCAGCTGTTCCTGCGCCATGCGGCGGATCGTGACGTCGAGCGTGGTTCCGGTCGCGCGCACGCACCGGCCCTCCTGGTCGAAGATGCCGCGCCCCTTGGCCGCGACCCAGCGGACGACGCCGTCCTCGCGGCCGATCGTGCGATATTCGACGTCGTAGAGCGAGCGGCGATCCGGATCGATCGCGGCGGCGAACGCCTCGCTCGTCACGTCACGATCGTCGGGATGCAGCCCGGTGTAGAAATCGTCCAGGCTCACCGGTCCGCCGGGTGCGATCCCGAACATGGCGCGGGTGCGATCCGACCATTCCAGCGTGTCGTTGACGAAGTCGACGTCCCAGATGCCGAGCTCCGCCAGCTCCGTCGCCAGCGCCAGCGTGTCGCGGCTGAGCGCGAGCTGTTCCTCGGCGCGCACGCGATCGGTGACATCGTTGCCCTCGACGAAGATGCCGGTGACCTTGCCGGCGTCGTCGAGGATGGGGTGGTAGAGGAAATCCAGCAGCCGTTGCTCGCTGTCCCCCTCCGCATCGCGCTGCAGCATCACCGGTACGGCGCGCCCGGTACAGGGAGCCCCCGTCTCGACCACGCGATCGAGCAGGGTCAGGAAACCCTGGGCGGCCACCTCCGGCAGCGCCTCTCCGACCGATCGGCCGAGGATGTCGCGGCCGCCGATCAGCTGCAGATAGGCGCTGTTCGCGAATTCGTAGACGTGGCCGGGCTCACGCAGCAGCGCCATGAAGCTGGGCGCCTGTTCGAACATGCGGGCCAGCTGCGCGCCCGCGACGTGACCACCGTCGGGTGCCTGCAACGACCGCTTGTCCCGCTGCGCTGCCATGTCCTCCCCCTACCAGGCGCGGGATGACCTTAGCGCCCGCGCCGGGCAAGCGGAAGCCGGGATGGTCAATAATGCTGCGGTTACCGGCCGGGCACCCTCGCCTGCAGCACGGTGGGACGCTGGTCCACCGCCGGCGCGTCCTGCCATCCGCCGCCCAGCGCGCGGAACAGCGCCACCTGGTCCTCCGCCAGCGCGGCGTCGGATTGGGCGAGCGCCGCCTCGCTGTCGATCAGGTCGCGTTCGACATCGATCTGCTCGAGCTGGCTGATCGCACCGTAGCGCAGCCGCACGCCGGTGAGATCGAAGGCGCGGCGGCTGGCGGCGACCGCCTGGACGAGCGCCTGGTTGCGGCGCAGTTCTGCGTCATAGCCCTGCAGACCGCGCTGCACCTCCCCCAGAGCGGTGATCACCACGCCGTCGAACCGGGACAGCGACGCGCGCGCTTCGGCGTTCGCTTCGCGCACGCGCGCACGGGCGACGGCGATGTTGGGGAAGAACCAGCTGATCAGCGGCCCCACGCCGAACGACACGCCCGAACGCGAGGTCGCCTGGCGCAGGC
>CAXTUG010000260.1:2432-4542 GCA_964247375.1 uncultured Sphingomonadaceae bacterium | reverse complement strand
CCGGCGGCGAGCAGCGCGCGCGCCCGCTCGCCGCCGGAGAGCTGGTCGCCCGGTCGGTCGCGCAGGTCGAGCAGGCTGGTGCGTGCGCGCGCATCGTCGATCGCCTGCCGATCGCCTTGGCCGGGCTGTGCGAACGGCGGCAGGTGCGGCAGCCGCCCGAGCGCGACCAGCCGCCCGACCGTCAACGGCCAGTGCACCGCCTGCCCCTGCGGCAGATAGGCGATCTGCCGTGCACGCGCGCGCAGCGGCAAGTCCCTCGCCGGAGCGCCGCCGAGCATGACTTTGCCCTGACATGGGATCAGACCGGCGATCGCACGCATCAGCGTCGATTTGCCGGCGCCGTTCGGCCCCACCAGCCCGATCAGCCCGCCGGTGAGATCGGCCGACACCGCGTCGAGCACGCACCGGCCGCCGAGGGCGACCGCGACCGCGTCCAGCCTCACCATTCTCGCCGTGCCCGGATCAGCTGATGCAGGAAGATCGGCACCCCCAGCAGCGCGGTAACGACCCCGAGCCGGGGCTCCTCCAGCGTCGGCACGATGCGGACCAGCGTGTCGGCCGCCGCCAGCAGGGCGGCACCGCCCAGCGCTGACGGCAGCAGCACCGAGGATGGCCGCCCGTCGGTGAACGGCCGCACCAGGTGCGGGACGACCAGCCCGACGAAGCCGATCGCGCCGGAGACGGCCACGGCACCGCCGACCCCGACCGCGGTCGCGATCAGCAGCATCGTGCGCGTACGCCGCAGGTCGACGCCGAGCGCGGTCGCGCCCTCTTCCCCAAGGGTAAGGGCATCGAGCGCGCGCCCCTGCAGCAGGATCAGCGCCAGCCCCGCGCCGACGCACGGCAAGGCCAGCCAGACGTGCAGCAGCGAGCGGTCGGCCAGGCTGCCCATCAGCCAGGTCATGATCTCGACCGCGGCGAACGGATTGGGCGCGAAGTTCAGCGCGAGGCTGATCCCGGCTCCGGCAGCGGTCGCGATCGCCACGCCGGCGAGCACTAGCGCCAGCGGTCCCTCGCTGCGGGCTGCGAGCAGGAGCAGCGGCACCAGCCCGACGATCGCCCCCGCGACGGCGAAGACGGGCAGCATCAGGGGGCTCGCCGCGGCATAGCCGTAGTAGAGCGCCAGCACGGCCCCCAGGGCGGCGGTGCTGGAGGTGCCGAGCACGCCCGGATCGGCGAGGGGGTTGCGCAGATAACCCTGGAGCGCCGCACCCGCCGCCCCCAGCATCGCGCCCACCATCAGCGCGAGCAGCGCACGCGGCAGGCGCAACTGCCACACGATGACCTGTGCCACCGGATCGCCGCCGCCGCTCAGCACCGCCGCCGCCCGCGCAAGGCCGAGATGGGCGGGACCGACGCCGAGCGACACGGCCGCACCCGCGAGCGCCAGCAGCGCCAGCAGAAGGTTCAGGCGAAATCCCGATTTCGTCACGGCGGCGTTCCTACCCGCCCGCGACCGCGCTAGGAAGCGGCGCGATGCCGCGCCTGCTCCTGATCCTGCTGGCCCTCTCCGGAACCGCCGCCGCCGCGCCGCCGCGCCGCATCGTGTCGCTCAACCTCTGCGCCGACCAGATCCTGGTGGCGCTCGCCGATCCGGCCCAGATCGCCGGCCTGACCCGGCTGTCGCGGCTGCCGGCCATGTCGCCGATCGCTGCCGCGGCGGCGCACTATCCCGTCGCCGACGCCGCGGCGGAAGCATTGCTGGCGGCTCGGCCGGACCTGATCCTCACCGGCTGGCCAGGCGGATGCGGCGGTGCGCGCCGGTCTCAGGACGCGCGTGCTGACGCTGCCGCCCGCCAACAGCTACACGGCGATTGTCGCGCAGGTGCGGATGACGGCGAAGGCGGTGGGTCATGCGGCGCGCGGCGAGGCGCTGGTCCGGCGCATGGATGCGGCGCTCGCCGCCGTACCGCATACCGGCCACGGCAGGATCGCCGCCGACTATCAGCGTCGCGGCTATCTGTCGGGTGCCGGAACGCTGACCGACGAGATGATGCGGCGGGTTGGCCTGACCAATCTCGCGAGCAGGCTGGCGCTGCCGCCGCTCGCCAACCTGTCGCTGGAACAGATGGTGGCGCACCGGCCCGACTTCCTGATCGTGGGGACCGGA
>CAXTUG010000260.1:0-2420 GCA_964247375.1 uncultured Sphingomonadaceae bacterium | reverse complement strand
GGCTCCACCCGGCGATCGCCGCAATCCCGCGTCTCGCCGTCCCCGCATCGCTGATGGACTGCGGCGGCCCGTCCTTCCCGCATGCCGTGCAGATGCTGTCGGATCAGTTGCGTCGAAAACGTTGACCTCGGCGCCTGGGCGGTGGCATGGGGGCTGTGGCTGCGGGTATAGCTCAATGGTAGAGCGGTAGCCTTCCAAGCTTCATACGAGGGTTCGATTCCCTCTACCCGCTCCAATCTCTTCGTCGCAGCACGTCGACACGAGCGCGTTCATTCCGCTTGCCGATGCACGCCGGAGCAGGCTACGTTCCGCCTATCCCATCGGTGCAGCCGCAGGCCTGCGCCGGCATGCGTGCCGCCGTTGCGTGACGTTCGTCCACGATCCGAACCAAGCGGCGGAGACGATTGCATGCACCATGGCGAGCCCGGGCCGATGTACGACGAGATCCTGGTCCTGTTGCAGCGCGCGCTGATGCTCTGCGACAATGCGGAGATCGGCCGGACCGCGGCGCCGCACCTCAATCTGGCGCTCAATCTCCTGCTGGCAGAGTATCAGACGTCCCGGGCTCCGGTCCCAGTCCCAGAGTGAGGAGCGACGCCAGATAGGCGTCGATCGAAGCCGCGGCAGTGTCGGCCAGCTGCCAGCGTGCATGTTGCGGCCGATCCGTCTGGCCAACCAGCAGAACCATAGCCTCGCCACGCAGATACTGAAGCCAGCGCAGGATTACGCTGCGCGGGATATCGGCAATCCCAAGCTCCTCGATCGTCGCGGCTGCCCGCCCCTCGCCGCGGGCGACGAACAGCGACAGCAGGATGTCCCAGGCGGGATTGCTGAACAGGGCCGGATCGAAGAAGCGGCTGCGCTGCCGGCGGCCGGCCAAGACCTGGCCGGCGAATTCCGTCAGATCGGCGCCGTGGCATGCGGCGGCGGCGGTCACGTCCTCGATCAGCCGTCGCGTGCGCAGGGCGATGGGATCCATTCCATCGGCGCGGAGGAGCGGTTTGGTCACGTCGGGTATCCTGGAATGAGGCGGAGGATCAGGGGCGGGGCGGATCAGGCAGCGCTTCGTCGACGATCCAACCCCTGCAGTAATTGTCCGGCAGATCCTGCGTCCAGCCATAGTCGACGCCGTAGCGTCCGAGCCTGACGCGGTGCCGTCGCGTGGCGACGGCCAGCAGCAGCAGCGTCGGGTAGCCCCAGATCGCCACCATGGCGTAATAGGCCTTGGGCACGATCTCGGGGCCGAGCGGCCGCGCCAGATGCCCCAGCAGTTCGCAGCCCAGCATGCTCGCCATCGGCAGCGGCCAGAACCGCGTGCTGGTCAACGCCAGGGCGACGGTCAGGGTGAACAAGGCACCGTCCGTGACCGCGACGCCGATCTCCACGCTGGCAAAAGGATGGGTAGGCGATTTCAGCACCACGGTGGCGATGTGGCTCGCCACTACGGCAGCGAAGATCGCGCAGCCCATCACGCGCTCCGGTGCACCGCCGCAGACCACGGCGTAGCCGCACACCGTCATCCACAGCAGCTCGAAGATGATCTGATGCAGTGGCTGCAAGCTAGCGCGCCTCGGCAATGTCGGGCGCGATCGTCGGGCTTGGCATGGCATCGCCATATCCCACCGCCTGCAGATCCACTTGCCCCATGATCTTGCGCAGGTCGTGGTGCGTGTCGATAGCGAGCGCGCGCATATCCAGCGCGGCCTTCATGCAGGCGTGCATCCGCTCCAGCGCACGCTGGCTGACCTGCGGCAGCACGCCGGCCTCACGCCCGGCGACGATCATCTCGGCCAGTAGGCGGCTGCCGTCCGCCAGACTGTCGTCGATCGTCGACTTGAGCGCGTTGATGCCCAGCTGCACGCGGCGACCGCAAGACGGAGCTTCGATCGGAATGATGGTAGCGGACTGTGCAGCCATGCCTATCACCGCGCTGATGCGCGGCTCCCTTGTTAGCGATGCTGCTGAACGATCCTGGTCACCGCTTCCTCGATCGCCACGGCGGCGGCGGTGGCGATGAGCAGGGCGAGCGTGCCGCCTAGGATCAAGGCCAGTCGCGTCCACGGCGGAAGCGTGTTCCAGGGCCGCCCCCTCGTGGGGAGGAGCGAGAAGCCGTTGCTGGCCTCCTGCTCCCTCGGCGGCCGTAATCGAAACACGGGCGCTGCCGCATCGCCATGTAGGGGATCGGCATATATGGCCGTTCCATACGTCTCCTCACCCTCGGCCTTGGCGAGCAGCAGGGCGGCATCGAGGCTGCGCGTGACGCCCAGCTTGCGGCGGGCGCGGGCCAGGCGCTGCTCGACGGTGGCCGGACTGCGGCCGATCCGCCGGGCAACCTCCTTCTGATCGGACGAGAGCAGGAAGGCCCGCAGCGCTTCCTTCTCGAGATCGCTCAACGCGTCGACCGGATCAGCCCCCATGCC
>CAXTUG010000259.1:0-4571 GCA_964247375.1 uncultured Sphingomonadaceae bacterium | reverse complement strand
GCGGCTCGCGTCACGCGGCGGTGGGAGGCGAGCTTGCGGTCGAGCTGGCGCGGGCTGTGCCCCAGCACCGCATAGAGTTCCGCGCCAGCTCGACCGCAACATCGCCCTGGTCGGGCGCGTGCTCGACGGCTTCGAGCATCTGACCGCGCTCCCGCGCGGCACCGGGGCGCTCGGTTTCTACGAGAAAGCGGAGCATCGCGCCGTCATCCGCCGTGTCCTCATCGCCGCCGACCTGCCGGCCGGCGCACGCCCGGCCTATGAATGGCTGCGTCCCGATGGCCGGAGCTTCGCCGCGTGGCTGCACCTGCGCGCCAACCGGCACGACGACTTCTACGAGCGGCCGGCCGGCGCGATCGATCTGTGCGGCGCCTTGCCGCCGGTACGCGCGGTCAAGGACTGAGCGATGGGGATGTTCTCCTGGTTCAGGAAGGGCGAGCCGTACCTGCCGCCTTCCATGGCGGCGGTGCCGCGCGGATTGCGGGTCTACGCGATCGGCGACGTGCACGGCCGCTTCGACCTGCTGCAGCCGATGCTCCGGCTGATCGAGCGGGACTCGGAACTGCGCGGTCCGGCCGAGATCCACGTGATCCTGCTCGGCGACCTGATCGACCGCGGTCCGCAATCGCGCGAGGTGATCGATTTCTTCCTGAACGACGCCCCGGATTTCGCCCAATTCCACTTCATCATGGGCAATCACGAGGAGATGCTGCTCCGGCTGATCCACGCGCCGGACGAGTTGTCGCTACAGCATTTCCTCCGCTTCGGCGGCCGCGAGACGTTCGAGAGCTACGGCGCACCGCAGGGCGCGATCGATGCCAGCGAGCGCTACCCGCTCGAGACGCTGCCGTCCTACGTGCCGGAGGCGCATCGTGCCTTCCTGCGGGCGATGCATGACGGGCTGCAGTTCGGCGACTATTTCTTCACCCATGCCGGCATCCGGCCCGGCGTGCCGCTCGAGCAGCAGGACCGGCAGGATCTGCGCTGGATCCGCGGCGGTTTCCTCGACAGCCAGGAGGATCACGGCGTGATCGTGGTGCACGGCCACACCGTGAGGGAGGATGTCGAGGTGCGCCGCAACCGCATCGGCATCGACACCGGCGCCTACGCGAGCGGCCGGCTGACCGGACTCGGCCTGGAGGGCGCCGCGCGCTGGCTGATCCACGCAAACGGTCCATTGGCGCGGTGACGAAGGCTGCAGCGCCCGCGAACGGGCGCTGCGCTCAGGCGGTCCAGTGAATGTCGATCGGCTGCTCCGCCTCGGCCAGTACCTGGCCGATCGGTACGGTCGATCCCGCGCCATCCTCGATCGCCTGCTCGACGATCTCCCGCTTGGCGTCGCCGGTGAGGCACAGCATCAGCGCGCGGGCGGACAGGATGGCGGAGCGCGTCATCGTCACGCGCGCGACCGGCGCGTCGGCGGGCAGCGGGTCGGGCATCACGCCGATCGCGCGGCGGGTGCGAGGCGCGGTCAGCGCCGCCTCGCGGTCAGGCCCCGGGAAGATCGACGCCGTATGGCCGTCGCTGCCGACGCCGAGCAGCACCAGGTCGGGCGGCCAGGGCAGGTCCCGCAGCCGCGCATCAGCGGCGTTGCCAGCCGCCTTGTAGTCGGCATTGTCGGCGCCGAGCGGCATCACGCGCGCGCCCTTGGGCAGGAAGATGCGCGCCAGCATGCCGACGTTCGAGAGCTTGTCGTCGACCTTCACCAGCCGGTCGTCGACCGGCACGATCGTCACCCGCTTCCAGTCGAACTTCATCTGGGCGAGCTTCTCATAGGCCCTGACCGGCGTGTTGCCGCCGGAGAGCGCCAGCAACGCCGCCGCGCGTGCGTCCAGCGCGCTCTCGATGATGAAGCCGATGTCGCCGGCGACCGCGTCGGCGAACGCCTCGGCGTCGTCATGTTCCCACCATTCCGCTTCGATCATGCCCAAACCTCAATCATGCCAAGTCACTCCATCACGTTCGGTCAGCGCCACGGCCGCGGGCGGACCCCACGTGCCGGCCGGATATAGCCTAGGTTTCATATTGTTGTCCGCCCAGCCGGCGCGGATCGCGTCGATCCACTCCCACTGCGCCTCCACTTCGTCGCGGCGGACGAACAGGGTGGGATCGCCCTCGATCAGGTCGAGCAGCAGCCGTTCGTAGGCAATGCGGCGGCGCACGTCGGCGAACGCATTGGCCAGCCGGATGTCGAGCGGCACCTCGCGCAGCCGCATGCCCTCGCGATCGAGGCCCGGCTGCTTCGCCATGATCGTGAAGCTGATATTCTCCTCCGGCTGGATCGAGATCAGCAGCCGGTTGGGCTGGAGCGCGGCACCGCGCCCGGAGAACATCGAGTGCGGCACCGGGCGGAACTGGATGAGGATCTCCGACGTGCGCCGCGGCATCCGCTTGCCCGTGCGCAGATAGAAGGGGACGCCCTGCCAGCGCCAATTGTCGACATGCGCCTTCAGCGCGACGAACGTCTCGGTATCCGACGGGTGGCCCAGTTCGTCGGCATAGCCCGGCACCGCGACGCCGTCGACCGCGCCCGCCGAGTATTGGCCGATCACGCTCTCCCTGACGGCATCGAGCCTGCGCAGCGAGCGCAGCACCTTGACCTTCTCGTCGCGGACGGCGGCGGCGGTGAACTGGGCCGGTGCCTCCATCGCGACCAGCGCGAGCAGCTGGAGCATGTGGTTCTGCACCATGTCGCGCAGACTGCCCATGCCGTCGAAGTAGGAGGTGCGGCCCTCCAGGCCCACCGTCTCGCCGACGGTGATCTGGACATGCTCGATCGCGCTCGCATTCCACAGCGGTTCGAACAGGATGTTGCCGAAGCGCAGCGCCAGCAGGTTCTGCACCGTCTCCTTGCCGAGATAATGGTCGATCCGGAAGGTGCGCGCCTCCGGGAAGACGCGCGCGACCGCGTCGTTGATCTCCATCGAGGAGGCGAGGTCCTGACCGAGCGGCTTCTCCAGCGCGAGCCTGGTATGCGTGCCGGCCAGTCCCGCCGCCTCCAGCCCGGCGATGGTCGGCTCGAACAGGGACGGGGCGGTCGAAAGGAAGATGGCAAGGCCCTGGTCGGCGCGCGGGCCGATCGCTTCGCCCAATGTGGCGAGCGTCTCCGGCTGCGACGCGTCGGCCGCGGCGTAGCGCACCCGTGCCAGGAAGCTGTCCAGCACCTCCGGCGCGAGATTGCGGTCCCTGACGATCGGCGCGAGCGCGTCGGCCGCGGTCTGACGGAAAACCGCATCATCGATCTCGCTGCGCGCCGTGCCGAAAATCTCCAGGTCGGCCGGCAGCAACCCTTCGGCGTGCAGCCCGAAGAGCGACGGCAGCAGCATGCGACGCGACAGGTCGCCGGTGGCGCCGAACAGGAGCAAAGTCTGGGCGGGTGCCGCCATGAAGGATTCCTTGCCGTAGTGAGGCACAGCGCGAGCGCGCGATGCCAGAGGACTGATCGTAGCCCGGCGCCGATAGCGCAAGCCCATGCGCCGTGCGACGGTCTAGCGAAGATTTATCCACGGTCGCGTGGCGCCGACCGGGATGCTCAGCTGCTGCCGAGCACGTTGATGGTGAAGGCGATGATGACGAGATTGAACACGAAGGCGGCGAGACAGTGAAACATGACGACCCGCCGCATCCGTCCCGAGGTGATGTCGGTATCCGATACCTGGAAGGTCATGCCGAGGCAGGTCGCAAGGTACAGGAAGTCCCAGTAATCGGGCTCCTTCGTATCCGGGAATTCGATCCCGCCGGCATCCTTCCCGTCATCGGTGCCGGTGTAGAACAGATGCGCGTAGTGGATTGCGTAGACCAGGTTGCTGAACAGCCAGGCGAGGCTGAGCGTGCCGACGATCAGCACGATTTCCCGCGGCTGCGGCTTGCCCTGCTGGGTGAGCTCGGACGCGACGGCGGCGAGCACCACCGTCATGACGATGCCGGTGATCGCAAGCAGGCCGGCACGATTGGCGTCGTTGCGCTCGGCCGCGTTGCGCATCTCGTCGGCGGCGTCGTTCAGGAGCGGCGCGATGCTGCCCAGGAAGATCAGCGCCGCGACGTCGAAGCCGACCATGGCGCCCTGCGCCCAGCCGAGCCTGGGTATGGCGATCGCTCCGCCCGCGAGCGTGAGCAGGACGAATGCGATGAAGCGCGGGGGAGCGACCCGCTTGCCGAGCTTCAGGCCTGACTTCATCGCGCGTCCCCTTTGCCGGGGACGCTAGTCGGTCCGGCCCGGAAGCGAAAGGGACTCAGACCTTGGCTGCCCGTGCCGCCTCGATCGCATCGAGCACGATCTGCCGTGCCTCGTCGGCCCCGCCCCAGCTGCCGATGCGCACCCACTTCTTCTCTTCGAGATCCTTATAGTGGGTGAAGAAGTGCTCGATCTGCGCGAGCACGATCGACGGCAGGTCCTGCCGCTCGCCGACGCCGGTATAGTAAGGAAAGGTGGTGTCGACCGGCACGCAGACGAGCTTCTCGTCGCCGCCGGCCTCGTCCTCCAGCTTGAGCACCGCAATGGGACGGGCGCGCACGACCGATCCGGGAATGAACGGCGATCGTGCGATGACCAGCGCGTCCAGCGGATCGCCGTC
>CAXTUG010000258.1:0-4593 GCA_964247375.1 uncultured Sphingomonadaceae bacterium | reverse complement strand
GCGTGCCGGGCTGAACACCGCCGGCTTCGTATCGGGTTATCGCGGCTCGCCGCTCGGCGGGCTGGACATGGAATTGTGGAACGCGCAGGCGACGCTGGCCGCCGCTGACGTGCGCTTCCAGCCCGCGGTGAACGAGGATCTGGCCGCCACCGCAGTGTGGGGCACGCAGCAGATCGATCTGCTGCCTGGCAAGAAGGTCGATGGCGTGTTCGCCATGTGGTACGGTAAAGGTCCTGGTGTCGACCGCTCGGGCGACCCACTGAAGCACGGCAATTACTTCGGCGCGACCCGCAACGGCGGCGTGCTGGTGGTGTGCGGCGACGATCATCCCGGCAAGTCGTCGACCATCGCCCATGCGAGCGACGCCGCGCTGGCGGCGCACTATATCCCAGTCCTCTCCCCGGCTACGGTCGGCGAGGTCGTCGACTACGGCCTGCACGGCTATGCCATGTCGCGCTTCACCGGACTGTGGGTCGGGCTGAAGCTGGTCAACGAGACGGCGGAGACCTCGTCCACGATCGACGTCGATGCCGATGGCGGAACCGCCATCGTCGTTCCTGCCGGGGCACCGTCGCTGGACGCTTCGGTCCGCTCCGATCGGCTCAGCGCGCAAGCGGACGAGATGATCGTCGTGCGCGAGCGCCTGCCGCGGGTGTGGCGCTACGCGCGCGCCAACCGGCTCGACCGAGTCGTTCTCGGCGTCGAAGGCCGGCTCGGCATCGTCACCGCCGGCAAGGCCTATGGCGATACTATGAGCGCGCTGGCGCTGCTCGGCATCGACGCGCCGCGGGCAGCAGCGCTGCGCCTGGCAGTCTACAAGGTCGGACTCGTCTACCCGCTTGAGCCGGAAGGCGTGCGTGCCTTTGCACAAGGACGCGAAGAGCTTCTGTTCGTGGAGGAGAAGTATCCCTTCGTCGAGAAGCAGGCGGCCACCATCCTCTACCATGAGGAGCACCGACCCCGGCTGGCCGGCAAGGCGACGCCCGACGGTGCGCGTCTGCTGCCCTCCGACGTCCAGCTTGACCCGCTCGCGGTTGCACTGGCGCTCGCCGCCCGGCTGGAGGCGGTAGACGCCGTCGACGTGCCGCTCGCGGAGCGGATCGCCGCCGTCCGTGCGCTCGCCGCCCGCAAGCCGACCACTGGCCTAGCGGCGCGACTGCCTTACTTCTGCTCGGGTTGCCCCCACAGCAGCTCGACCAAGGTGCCTGATGGCTCGATCGCCTTCGCCGGTATCGGTTGCCACGTCATGGCGCTGTGGATGCAGCGCGAGACGCTGAAGCCGACACAGATGGGCGGCGAAGGCGCTAACTGGATAGGTCTGTCTCCGTTCGTCGACGTCCCGCACGTCTTCCAAAATATCGGCGACGGCACCTACGCCCATTCCGGCCTACTCGCGGTGCGGGCGACGGTGCAGGCAGGCGTCAACATCACCTATAAGGTGCTCGTCAATGACGCCGTGGCGATGACCGGAGGCCAGCCGGTCGAAGGTGCGATCGGCACCTGGCAGATCGTACGCCAGCTCCAGGCGGAGGGCGTGGCGCGTTGCGTGGTCGTCAGCGACGATCCGGAGCGCACGGGTCAGGAGGTACGCGACGTGCCGGTCCATCCGCGCGAGCAGCTCGATCAGGTGCAGCGGGAACTGCGCGAGGTGCCCGGCGTGACCGCGATCGTCTATGAGCAGCTCTGCGCCACGGAAAAACGCCGGCGGCGTAAGCGCGACAGCATGGCGGGCGCCGACCGGCGCGTCTTCATTAACAGCGACGTGTGTGAGGGCTGCGGTGACTGCTCGGTGCAGTCTAACTGCCTGAGCGTCCGGCCCAAGGAAACCGTGCTCGGCACCAAGCGCGAGATCGACCAGTCCAGCTGCAACGTGGACCTATCCTGCCTCAAGGGCTTCTGCCCGTCCTTCGTCACGGTCGAGGGCGGCACGCTCCGCCGGTCGGCGGCCGCCGCGTTCGACGAGCGGCTGCTCGCGCCGATCCCGCCCGTCGACCGAGATCCCTCAGGCGACTATCATGTCCTGATTACCGGCATTGGCGGCACCGGCGTCGTGACGATAGGCGCGGTATTGGCGATGGCTGCGCACTTGGCTGGGCGGGGTGCGGCCAACTTCAACATGACCGGATTGTCGCAGAAGGCAGGTGCGGTGTTCAGCCATCTCCGACTGTCGCCGACCGCCGTGCCGCCGGTCACGGCCCAGGTCGTGCCGGGCAGCGCCGATCTCGTGCTCGCCTGCGACATGGTAGCTGCAACGAATGCGGATGCGCTGAAAGCGTGTGCGGCCGACCATACAAGGCTGGTGGCAAACGCCGAAGCGGAGGTCACCGCCGAGTTCCAGCTCGATCGCGATGCCATGCTGGACAAAGCGCGGATTGCGGAGGTGCTGAAGAGCGGTGTTGCCCAGCATGCGTTCGTCGACGCCACCAGCATAGCCCTGGCGCTGCTGGGCGATACAATCGGCGCCAACATGTTCATGGTCGGCTATGCTTATCAGCGTGGTTGGCTACCGCTGCCTCTGGCCGCGATCCGGCAGGCGATCAAGCTCAACGGCACGGCGGTGTCGTTCAATCAGCAGGCGTTCGAGATCGGACGGCTCGCCGCGCACGCGCCGGAGAACTTGCCGATGACGCTGGCGCCGACCGCGACCGGCGATGCGCAGCCGCTCGACACGATTATTGCGGATCGCACGGCGCGTCTGACCGCCTACCAGGATGCGCGCTGGGCCGAACGCTACCGCCGCATCGTCGAGGATGTGCGGGCATGCGAGGCGGCTGTGCTGCCCGGTGCGGAGGAGCTGACCAAGGCTGTGGCGGTGAACCTGGCCAAGCTGATGACATACAAAGACGAGTATGAGGTGGCGCGCCTCTATGCCGACGATGGTTGGCGGAAGGAGGTGGATGCCCAGCTGGAGGGCAAGCTGCGCGTGCGGGTGCATCTCGCACCGCCATTCCTCAGCCGTACCGATCCTGCCACCGGCCGGCCGAGAAAGCATAGCTTCGGCGCCTGGGTCCTCCCCCTGTTCGGCGCACTTGCACGGTTCAGGCGTATGCGCGGCACATTGCTGGACCCGTTTGGCTACGCGGCGGAGAGGAAGACGGAGCGGGCCTTGATCGAGGAGTATGTCGCCGATTTGCGAGAGATTGGGCAGCAGCTCACCCCTGGCAATCACGCAATCGCGCTCGATCGAGCAGAGTTGCCACGCTCCATCCGCGGCTTCGGCCTAGTCAAGCACGCGGCGGTGGCTGAGGCCACGGTGCGGCGTACGTCGCTAATGCACCAATTCGGAATCGCGGCCTCGAAATCAGTTGTCACACATGAGCAGGACGCACCAGTCTCTGCATAGGCCGACCACATCTCGGTTTTATGGCGACCCAGCAGGAGCGATGCGTCTGTTTCGACGAAATGTTGCGGTTGCGCTGAAGAACTGGTTGTTGGTCTCAGCCTAAACAGGGTCATGTTGCTTCTTCACCGAGAATGAGGAACCCAGCACGCGCCTTCCGGCGAGAACCTCAGGCCAACAAATTTCTTCATCAACGCCGACCCTTGAAGACGCGGCGCACGCCCACATCCGCGCGCTGGAACGCGCTCCGCAACTGAGTTTAGACACGTTCGTCCCGTCGATACTGACGTCCTTATCGCGCGGTGCCGCGTTATTGAGGTAGGGTACTCAGCCCGACCAACGTCGACCGCGCTGGTGATAAAGGTGCGTTCGTCACCGGTGGCGACGGGCAATTTCCGCCAGTTGCTCTGCACCGTCTTCCAGATTGGCAGAACTTCGATCGGGCCGACAGCGTCGACCACTCGTCTTTGTTGCCTCCGACGGCACCGGTGAGCATCTCTGCCAGCATGTCCGCAATATCAGCGGACTTGAGGTAGCTCATACTTCCGCTCTGCGATTTCGAGCCTGCTTTAACGCGTCAGCGCCTTCTTCACGTTCAAGCCTCGCTACCTCGCTCCTCCATTTCATCGTGGCGAGCTTGCGTGCCTCATCCTCCGCGGCCTCGCGCGTCAACCGGTCATAGATTTCCTCAGCCGTCGGCATGTCGATTTACAAAGCCACAAGGTGTCAGTGGAACCTAAATGATGTGTTAACTTCGGACGGTTTCCTCCGCCGCAACCTAGGAGTTCTCGGGGAGGGGTTGATCAGTGGGTTTAGAATGTTGCTTTTCAGCCTCCCTCCAGCACAAATGTTTATTTTGGCTGGTCAGTAGTCATGTGCAATCGCGAGCTGTTCTCTTAATATTCAAGATAGGAACGGCAAAATGTCCGATCACCGAAGCAACCTGCCGCCGATGCAGCAGCAGACCGACCCTGATGTAAACGCCAACGAAGGCGCGGACCCAAGCGGCGATGTATCGGGTCAGAATGAAGGCGGAGCACCGTTTGGCGCCGACGAGAATGAGGATACGCTTCCGGGAACCTTGGGCGATCTGTCCGACATGGATGACGACGTGGTGCGCGCCGAGCATCGATGATGACGTGAATGGGGCGGCGTGCGATGCGCCGCCTCGCCCGCTCCCCCCCTACCCCACGCGGGGGGGGCGGGGGCGCAACCGCCGGCGGGCTGGGTCCGGGGGTGGCAAACCGGGGGCC
>CAXTUG010000257.1:2153-4603 GCA_964247375.1 uncultured Sphingomonadaceae bacterium | reverse complement strand
CGACCTGCCCCGCTTCACGCTCGTCGGCGCCACCACCCGCCAGGGTCTGCTCACCACGCCGCTGCGCGACCGCTTCGGCATCCCGGTGCGGCTCAATTTCTACACGGTCGACGAGTTGGAGCTGGTCGTGCGCCGCGCCGCCCGCCGGCTCGGCTTCGCCATGTCGGAGAGCGGCGCCGCCGAGGTCGCCCGCCGTGCGCGCGGCACCCCGCGCATCGCCGGGCGCCTGCTGCGCCGGGTACGCGACTTCGCGCACGCCGCCGGGCACGAAATCGTTGAGGCGACCGACGCCGACGCCGCGCTCAACCGCCTGGAAGTCGACGCGCTCGGGCTCGACGCGATGGACCGGCGCTACCTGACGATGATCGCCGACATCTACCATGGCGGCCCGGTCGGCGTGGAGACACTCGCCGCTGGCCTCGGCGAGCCGCGCGACACGATCGAGGAAGTGATCGAGCCTTACCTGATCCAACTCGGTCTGGTCGCCCGCACCGCGCGCGGCCGCTGCCTCAACGGCCGCGCTTGGACCCACCTCGGCCTCGCCCCGCCGGCTAATCAGAGCCAGAGCGGGCTGTTCGACCAGTAAGTCAGTCTTCGAACCCGAACCGCTCCACCCACGGCTGCAGGATGGGCAGGATCGGCGCCAGGTGATCGCGGTAGCGGCGCCACTGGTTGGTGCCGTCGAACAGTCCCTGGCGGACCTGACGGACGCTGGCGGTCGCGACGTCGCGGCGCGCCGCGGTTGCGGCGAAGTTGCCGACCTCGGGCGACCAGTCGAGCCCGGCGAAGGCGCAGAGCCGGCGCGTCTCTCCCTCGAAATCCGCCACCAGCCTGTCGTAGCGCAGGATGAAGGCGTCGATCGGCAGCCGGTCGAGGCATTCCTGCGTCAGCGCCATCAGCGCATCATAATGCCGCGCCGCGCTCTCAAGGCTGCTGAACTCGTAGGCGGCCGGCGTGATGTGGAAGTTGCGTCGGAAACAGCTCCACACGACCTCGCGCGGATCGCGCCGCATCACGATCACCCGCGCCTGCGGGAATAATCGCGCGATCACCGGCAGGGAGATGCCCTTGAGCGGATCCATGTCGACGAAGGCATGGCCCGTGACATCCGCCCCGAACGATACCGCCGTGCTCCAGTAACTGCTCCGATACCGGTCCGCCGCCGCCGCATCCATAGCGGCGATCCATGCCATGCCGTCGGCCGCGCCGAGCAGCGGCTCGGTTGCGGCGAGCGTCGGCTTCTCCTCCAGCACCGCCACGCCGGGCAGGCTGGCGAGCACATTCTCCACCAGCGTCGTGCCGGAGCGTGGATAGCCGAGCAGGAAGATGTGCCGCGCCGTTCCCCCGCCGTCCGGCGCGATCGGCCGCTGCCACGCTTCGACGTCGGCAACCTGGAGACCGCGCCGGACGTGGTCGATCAGGGCGGTCTGACCGCGTCGCGCATCGCCGAACTGCGGCGCATAGAGCGCGCGGTACGCCGTCTTGGCCGCCTGATAGGCGCCAAAGGCGGCGTCCGTATCGCCGATGCCGTCCAGGGCGTCGCCCAACAGGCTGAGCGTCTGGATGCGTTGCGGATCGGACAGGCGCGGCTGGTCGCACAGCGGCGCCAGACGGTCCCGCGCCGCATCGAAGCGACGACAATCCAAGTCGAGCTGCGCGAGACTGTGCAGCGCCACCACATGTTCCGGATCGATCGCCAGCGTACGGCGCGCGAAAGCCTCGGCTTCTTCGCGATGGCCCAGTTGCAGTTCGGTCTCGGCCGCCCCGGCCAGCGCGTCGGCCGATGCGGGATCGGCAACGGCTGCTCGCCGGTAGCTCTCATTGGCCGCACGATATTGGTTGCGCGCAGCCAGCGCATAGCCACGTTCGAGCCAGGTCGGTGCGTGATCCAGGCCACGCCCGACCATCGCATCCAGAATTTTGAGCGCCTCGACGGGATTGCCGGCCTGCCGCCACACCGCCGCGATCTCGGTCAGAATATCCGCGTTGCCCGGCGCGAGGTCGAGCGCCGCGGCCAGCAGGCGATGGGCTTCTGCAAAGTCGCCCTCCCGCTCGCGCCGGGCCGCCGCCAGCCGGAACAACAGCGGATCGCGCTGTCCGCCGGCCAGCGCGCCGAGCGCAACGGCACCGGCGCCCGCAACGTCCGATCCGGCCAACGCCGCCGCGATCGCCGACCTGGTCTCGGGCTTCATCATGTGGCGAGGTCACCTTGCTGGAGCAGGGTCGCACATGCCTGCCGTCAGCCGCCTTGCCAAAGCCGCAGGCCTGCACACAAGATGCGTCGGCATGGCAGACACGAGACAAGGTGAGCGGGTGAGCGAGGGACGAGACGGCCGGGCACTTCTGCAGGACGGCCTCGCGGCGCTCCAGGCAAATCGCGCGCGCGAGGCGCACGACCTGCTCAGCCGCGGGGGCGCCCCCCGGCCCGCCCGCGCCCGCCCCCCTGGGCC
>CAXTUG010000257.1:0-2143 GCA_964247375.1 uncultured Sphingomonadaceae bacterium | reverse complement strand
GCAGGCCTGCCGGCTGCTCGGCGACGATGCCGGCGAACGGACCGCACTGGCCGGCCACCTCGAGCGGGAGCCTCGCCACCTCGCCGCACTGCTGCTCATGGCCGAGCATCAAGCGCGCGCGGGAGACGACCGCGCCGCCTCCTCCTTCTACCATACCGCCTTCGCCGTGGCCGAGCAGGACAGGAACCCGCTACCGCGCGCGCTGACGGCCATGCTGGAGCGCGGGCGGGTGTTCGTGCAGCAGGCCAATACACGGTTCACCGACCACCTGCTGACCCTGGTCGATTCGGGAGAGGTCGAGGATGGCCGCGCACGGGACCGCGTCGCCCAGGCGGTCGACCTGCTGCTCGGCCGCACGCAGCTCCACCTGCAGCAACCCTCGATGTTCTACTTTCCGGGTCTGCCGCAGCGGCAATATTACGAGCGCGGCGAGTTCGCCTGGGCCGGCGAGATCGAGACGGCAACGGCTGCCATCCGCCGGGAGCTGGAAGCTGTCCTGACCGGCGAGCGCGGGTTCGAACCCTATATCCGGCGTGACCCGACGCGGCCTGCCCCGGCCAACCATCTGCTGGACGATCCGAGCTGGGGCGCCTTCTATCTCTGGCGGTCGGGCGAGCCGGTGCCGGACCATGCGGAGCGCTGCCCGCAGACGATGGCTGTGCTGGCGGCCGCGCCGATCCCCGTCATTGCCGGCCGCTCGCCGATGGCGCTGTTCTCGCGGCTGAAACCGGGCACGCACATCAAACCGCACCATGGCCTGCTCAACACTCGCCTGATCTGCCACCTGCCGATCATCGTGCCTCCCGGCTGCGCGCTGCGCGTCGGCAGCGAGACGCGCGCATGGCGCGAGGGCGAGCTGCTGATCTTCGACGATTCGATCGAGCATGAGGCCTGGAACCGCAGCGACCGCGATCGCGTGGTTCTGCTGTTCGAAGTCTGGCGCCCGGAGATCACCGCGCCGGAGCGGGAAAGTCTCACCCGCATCTTCGAGGCGATCGGCTCCTACGGCGAGGACCACTGACGAGGGGCGCAGCCGCTTGAAGCTGAACGAGCTTGGGGGTTAGATCGGCAGCTCATTGCGAGCGCAGCTGATCTTACTTCACCCGCGAATGCTTGGCAGTCCTGATCAGCCGTTGGTGGCGGTACCGGTGACGGTGTTCCACAGCATCGTCTTGGCGTCTTCCTTCCCCTGCCGCAGCAGGAGGTCCCAATCAGCCTTGGTGTGGCACTCTTTCCTGATCTTGGCGAGCGTGCCTGTCTCGACATAGCGCTTGCAGCGAAGCTTCTCGCCCGTGGCCGAGACGGGTTGAACGCTCGCCGTTCCCGCCTCCCCGTCTGCGGCGTAGGCCGGAGCCGCTACGGTCAGCGCAACGATCGACAGGCAAGAAGACCAACGTATCACAGCTACTCCTCCCAAAAGGACATGAGCGGGTTCGTGTTAATCCGCAGCGGACGAACGGTGAAGCTGCTCTCTCATCCGGATCGGCAGCTTCGTCCATCCCATCGGATCTTGTCCGCCATTATTGATGGGCGGCCTGCGACGAGACCGTCGTCATCATATTCCTGGCATTCTCCCGCCCCTGCGCGGCGAGCTGCTGCCATTCGGCGTCGGTATGGCATTCCTTGCGCACCTTCGCGAGCGAGCCGATCTCGGTGTAGCGCTTGCAACGAAGCTTGGGCTGGGCCTGAGCCGTTGCGTCCTTGGCGGCAACCGGTGCTGCCGTCGGCGCCGTGTCGGCAAACGCGGCCGGTGCAAGAAGGGTGGATGCGGACAGCACACAAGCAAGCTCACGAAACATGGACGCCATTCTCCTCAAATAGGCGCACTATCTAACCCGATTACGGTGCCGACGGAATGGAAACTTGCTTGGCCGGCACTCAGAAGCTCATCTGCGTCTCGCCGCTGGCTGCGTAGAAATCGACCAGCAGCGCGCGTTCGGCTTGGCTCAAATGCGGGTTCCACGTGTCCAGGATCAGCACCACGCGCGGCTGGTCGCTGTCGTTCCAGGCTTCATGCTCGATCGTGTCGTCGAACAGGAACGCCTCGCCTTCGCGCCATTCGCGCGTCTCACCGCCGACGCCGAAAACACCGCCGGGCGGGATCGCCACCGCGAGCTCGCCCTTGAGGCCGGTGAACGCCGCC
>CAXTUG010000256.1:0-4607 GCA_964247375.1 uncultured Sphingomonadaceae bacterium | reverse complement strand
CCGCCGCGACCGACACGAGCGCGAACGCGTAGGACGCGCGGTCGCGGACCTTGCGGTAGGTGGAGCGGGTGGCGAACGGCAGCGGCGGCAGCTCGACCCCCGTGATGAGCTCGCCCGGCTTCAATTCGGTCTCGATGTCCGGGCGGCCGCCGGGCAGACGATGGAAGTCGGTCAGCGGCAGCGTACGGGTGCCGTCCGGTCCTTGCAGCTGGACCTGCGCATCGAGCGCGGCGAGCGCCACGCACATGTCGGAGGGATGCGTGGCCACGCAATCGGGGGATGCGCCGAGGATGGCGTGGATGCGGTTGAAGCCGTCGATCGCATCGCAGCCCGCACCCGGCTCCCGCTTGTTGCAGCGCGCGGCATCGTCGTAGAAATAGTAGCAGCGGGTGCGCTGGAGGATGTTGCCGCCGACGCTCGCCATGTTGCGGATCTGGGCCGAGGCACCGGCCAGGATCGCACGGCTGAGCAAGGGAAAGTCGCGCCGTACCTCCGGATGTGCGGCGACGGCGGTGTTCTTGGCGGCAGCGCCGATCCGCAATCCGCCGCCGTCCGCCCGCTCGATCCGTTCGTCCAAGTGGGTGACGTCGATCAGCGCGGTCGGCCGCGCGATCGTCTCGCGCATGAGGTCGACCAGGTTGGTGCCGCCGCCGAGATAGGCGGCATTCGCCACGAACGACCCGATCGCATCGGTCGCATCGGCAGCGCGCTTGTAGGTAAAGTCGAGCATCAGGCCGCCTCCGCCGTCAGGGTATCGGCGGCGAGCGTCTCGCGGATCGCCTCGATGATGCCGTTATAGGCGCCGCACCGGCACAGATTGCCGCTCATCCGCTCGCGCAGTTCGTCATGGTCGAGCATGGCGGCACCGGCGGCGAGATCGGCGGTCACCACGCTCGGCACGCCGCGCGCCCACTCGCGCGCCATCGCCACCGCCGAGCAGATCTGGCCGGGCGTGCAGTAGCCGCACTGGAAACCGTCATGCTCGATGAAGGCGGCCTGCAGCGGATGGAGCCGGTCGGGCGTGCCCAGGCCCTCGATCGTGACGATCTCGCGCCCCTGATACTGCACCGCCAGTGCCAGGCAGGAATTGATGCGGTCGCCGTCGACCAGCACGGTGCAGGCGCCGCACGCGCCCTGGTTGCAGCCCTTCTTGGTGCCGGTAAGGTGGAGATGTTCCCGCAGGAGATCGAGCAGGGAGGTACGGATATCGACGGCTGCCTCGACCGGTCGCCCGTTGATCGTGAACTGCATTCGCGGCCTCATCCATCGACTGAGAGGCCCCCCGGCAAGGCAGCGTCATGCACCTTCGGGCGCTCCCTGCCAAGCCGTTCCGTACCGATCGGTAGCGGAGCTGCCGGACGATGCGGCGATCAGGACCAGGGACCGGGCGGCGGCTCGACGCGCACCTTCTCGGCTTCGGCGCGGCGGCCATGGGCGGACATCAGGCCGACGATCGCCCCCTTGATGAAGGGAAGGCTGGCGAGTGCGACCAGCCCGACCGCGAACAGGGTGACCGTCAGCACGAGCCACAACGGCCCGTCCCAGATCACCTCGAACACCAGCATCGGCGCGACCACGAGATGGCCGACCAGCAGCACGGTGAAGTAGGACGCCGCATCGTCGACGCGATGCTCGCCGTTGGCGGCGCCGCAGCGCGGGCAGACCGGCTCGACCTTGAGGTAGGAGCGATAGAGCGGCGCCTTGCCGCAGCTCGGGCAGCGCAGCCGCAGACCCCGCTTCATCGCCCGCCAGGTCGGGTTGGCGCTGTCGAGCGGGGGCTGGTCCGGCATGACGCCTATGTGGGTCCGCCAACGACCGGGCGCAACTCGACTTCGTTGTTTCCGCTTTCGTGGAAGTGACAACCAATCCTAGAAAATTCCCAGGAACTTCTTGTGCTGCTTCTGATCCTTCTCGTCCTGGGTCTTGCCGGTGCCGATGTCCTTGCGCGGCTCGCCCTTGACGGTGCGCTGGGCGGCGGCATTGGCGCCGGCCAGGACCGGGCCGCAGGCAGCGGCCTTGGCATCGCCTGGGTCGACGAAGGCGATCAGCGCCGCGAGCGGACTGGCCACCACGCCTAGCGCCAGGCCGGCGCCACCCCGGGCGAGCAACTGCGGAGAGATGATCTGGATCGCCGGCTGGGCGAAGTGTCCGCCGATGCCGACGGGCGACTGGCCGGAGAACAGGCTGAACTTCTTGCCGTCGGCGCGGAAGGCGAGGCTCATGCTCTCGTCCTTGAAGCTGAACCCGCCCCTGGCCGTCATGACGTTCTTGTCGGTGTCGATCAGGATGGGATCGGCCGCCGCGATGCCGTCGCGCACGGTGAAGCCGATCAACCCGCAATTCACCTCGACCGGCTTCTTCAGCTTGTCCTGCAGCAGCTTCTGCACGAACACGCCGACGTCGAATTCGCTCAGCTGGATATATTGCGTCCAGAACGTGCCCTTCGGCAGGATGATCGCGATGCGGCCGGTGGACGTTGCGAGGCTCTTGCGGATCGAATCGCCCGTGCCGTGCATCTTCACCCGCGCGCTCATCGTGCCCGAGGCCGGCGCCTCGGTCGCGCCGGTCTTGTAGAGCAGCTTGCCGATCGGCGTCGGCGACAGGCGGATGTCATAGTCGGTCACGACCGCAGGCGTGCGGGCGTTGATCGAGATGTCCGAGCTCAGATGACCGCCGGCGATGTCGAAGTTGAGCGGCGACAGCTTGAGCAGATTGTGGTCGAGGTCGAGCCCGAGCTCGATGTTGGAGACCGGCACGAACGGCTGCTTGATGGTGGCGACCCGGTAATTCACCTTGGCGTCGAAGGCTTTAAGCGCGTCGATGCGCAGCGTGGCATCGGGCAATATGCGCGGAATGCCGTCGCTCTTGTGCTGCGTGGTGGCAGCGGCGGTCGCACCCTGGGTAGCGAGCTTGTTCGGATCATAGCCGATGAACGGTCCGATATCGACTATGTCGACCCGGCGCGAGGCGAGGTTCGCGGCCAGGAACATGCGCTGGCTGGGATCGGCGGGGATGGTAACCCTGAGGTCGCCGGACAGATCGCTGTTGCCGTAATTGCCGACGAGCCGCGTGAACCGGTAATCCGCTCCCTGTTTCACCATATGGGCGCGCAGGCGATAGGCGCGCGTGTCGGGGACGGCGATGTCGACCAGATCGAATATGTTGCGCACGTTCTGGCCGCGGACGGCTACCGCCAGGTCCGCGCCCTCGATCACGGTCGCGCCCGGCAGCGTGCCGGCAACGTCCACGCGCGTCCGCGCGCCATCGACGTGGAACTCGAACCGGTTCTTGCCGCCGACCATAAGCTCGTTGGGCGAACTCTGGCTGCCCCACAGGCGGAAGGGCGTGCCACGCATCGAGCCCTCGCCCGAGAAGCGGATATTGTTGGCGAACTTGCTGTTCTGCGCATTGATCGGATCGAAGCGGATGTCCGCGTTCAGCCGCATTCGCGGATCGCGGTAATGCACCTCGGTGCCCGCCACCTGCGCCCGCTCGATCAGCGGCAGCTGGAACGGCTTGCCGCTGGTCTGTCCGAAGGTCCAGCTGTTCTGCTGGTGCTTGGCGTCCCACTCCAGGTCGGCGTCGCCGTTCAGCAGGTTGATCCAGTTCACCTTCGACTGGTTGCCGAACAGGAACGAGAAGGTGGCGATCCGGGTGTCGATCAGCTTGGCCGAGAACAGGTTGGGCTTCGATGCCCAGGCCGGGTTGGAGATGGTGAAGCCCTCTGCCAGGAATTTGGTGGCGAAGGGATCGAAGTAGAGGTTGAAGTCGCCGGCCACCTTCACCGTGCGGCCGGTATGCTGCGACGCGATCCGCTCGAACGTATGCTTCAGGAATCGGCCCTTGGTGACGAACAGCACCAGCCAGGCCAGGAAGATCAGTCCGAGCAAGGTCGCGAGCACGGCGATGCCGCTCGCGAGGGTGGTCGTGCCGGCATCACGGCGGCGGACGGGGGCGGGATCGTTGGTCCGCCGCCCGGCGGTGGGAGCATCAGCCATGGCCCGGAAACCCCTCAGATTTGGGTCGGTTCCGCAACGGTTGCTTCCCGCCGCCGACTATCCTATAGGCGCGCCCTTCATAGCGATTTCGGACGAACCGCCCGGCTGGTATGGGCTGCCGTGGCTGTTCTTGATCGCTCTCGAAAAGGAGACGAAAATGCCCAAACTCAAGACGAAGAGCGGCGTCAAGAAGCGCTTCAAGCTCACCGCCACGGGCAAGGTGAAGCATGGAGTTGCCGGCAAGCGCCACCGGCTGATCAGCCACAACGCGAAGTATATCCGCCAGAACCGCGGCACCGACGTGCTTGCCGACGCCGATACGGCGCGGGTCAAGCTCTGGGCGCCCTACGGCCTCAACTAAGGAGTAGCGGGACATGGCACGCGTCAAGCGCGGCGTAACTACGCACGCAAAGCATAAGCGCATCCTTGAGGATGCGAAGGGCTATTATGGCCGCCGCAAGAACACGATCCGCATCGCCCGGCAGGCGGTGGAGAAGGCGGGTCAGTACGCCTATCGCGACCGCAAGGTTAAGAAGCGCTCGTTCCGGGCGCTCTGGATCCAGCGCATCAACGCCGCGGTCCGCGCCGAGGGGCTGACCTACGGCGTGT
>CAXTUG010000255.1:0-4607 GCA_964247375.1 uncultured Sphingomonadaceae bacterium | reverse complement strand
CCGTCATGTCCACATTGGCCGGATCGTCAAACCAGGCACGAGAACGAAGCTTGCGCGTCCCGCCTGCTGCAGAAATCTCCGGATCGGCCATGTCGTCCTACTTCGCCCCGATGATCGAGGTTGGTCGGCCAACCCCTTTCCCCTGCGGCATGCCGCGACAGCGCGCCTCACGCCTGCCAACACCATGCCGCCACCTTCAAAATAAGTCAGACAAAACTGGTGTCAACGCCATCCGACGCGTGGCGTCTGTATTTGTGCAATTCCCACCTCAACCTTGGCGGGAGAAGTGGAGGACGAAACCCGATTCCGGCCGCAGGCGCGGCGGCTGGAACCCGGCCGTCATCAGCGCTTCGCCATGCACGCGCATTCCCGTGCGCCACGCCTGCACCAGCGGCGAACGTTCCGGCGGCGTGCTCGGCCAGACCAGCCTGACGTCGTAGACGGCGGCCGCATCCAGCCCGGCCATCCTGAGCGGCGCGGGAAAGGAGGATCGCTGCTCGGTGATGCAGGTGTAGGACAGCAGCGCCTCGCCGCGGTCGCGTGCCACGATCATGAAGGCGATCACCCCGTCGGCCGCCTCCAAGCGCACCAGATCGCCGGCGTGGATCAAATCCCGGTGCGACTTGTGGAGGGCGATACCCGCCGCGAGCTCCGCCGTCTCGTCGGCATCGAGCGCGCGCAGGTCGAGCTCCATCCCCATATGCCCGAACAGCGCGGTCTGGACGCGCAGCGCCATGCTCAGCCGGCGGCCGGTGATGTGGCACGTCGCCGGGCCGACATGCGCACCGAGCAGCTCGGGAACGAGGAAGTGCGAGGCGCCGCGCTGGATGGCGAGCCGGTCGAGCGCGTCGTTCGAGTCCGACGTCCACACCCGGTCGGTGCGCGCCAGCACGCCATAATCCGCGCGGCCGCCGCCCGATGCGCAGCTCTCGATCTCGACCGCCGGATGCGCGGCGCGCAGCCGATCGAGCACGTCGTATAGCCCGCGCACATGCGCGTCCGCGGCCGCGCGCCCGTCGGCGCCGCCCGGCTGGCTGAGATCGCGGTTCATGTCCCACTTGAGATAGGCGATGGCATGCGTGCGCAGCAGCGCATCGATCGCGGCAAACAGGTGCTCGCGCACTTCGGGGCGGCCGAAATCGAGCACCAGCTGGTTGCGGAAGGCCATCACCGGCGCCGGCGGCGTCGCGAGCGCCCAGTCCGGGTGCGCGCGGTAGAGGTCGCTGTCGGGATTGACCATCTCGGGCTCGACCCACAGCCCGAATTCCATGCCGAGTCCCGTGACGTGCGCGATCAAGGGCGCCAGCCCCGCGGGATAGACCGCCGGATCGACGCGCCAGTCGCCCAGGCCGGCCCTGTCGTGGCGCCGGCCGAGAAACCAGCCGTCGTCGAGCACGAAGCGTTCGGCACCCACTGCGGCAGCGCGGTCGGCAAGCGCCATCAGCGTCGCGGGCGCGTGGTCGAAGTAGATCGCCTCCCAGCTGTTATAGTGGACCGGACGCGGCTTCGCGCGGACGCGGGCATGCTCCGGACGCGCGCGCAGGTGATCGTGGAAGGCCTGCGACAGCGCGGTCAGGCCGTGATCCGTCACCGCTGCGAACAGATCGGGCGTGCAATAGGTCTCGCCGGGTGCGAGGCGGATCTCGCCGGGCAGCAGCAGCGCCTCCAGCGCCACCTGCGCGCGTCCGTCGGCGAGCGTCTCCACGGCGATGCGATGATTGCCGCTCCAGCCCAGGTGGAAGCCGTAGGCCCGGCCATGTCGCTCGGTGGTGGCCGGCTCGGTCGCCAGGACCGCGGGAAAACTGTCGTGGCTGGTGCGGCCGCGCCGGTTCTCGCGCGTCCACGTTCCGGGCGGCCGCGTCATGGCATGATGCTGGAACTCGCCTGCCCAGCGTCCTTCAAAGCCGATCAGGCGGGTGACAAAACCCGGCAGCGGGACGACCGGCGCGGCGAGCGCGGCGAGGTCGAGCACGCCGTCGCCCACGTTGCGGACCTCGGTCGACGCGACCAGCACGTCGCTCGCGCATTCCAGGGCCAGCCGATGGACGAGCGCGATGCCGCCGGTCGCGTCGTGGCTATGGATCGCGACCGTGCCGCCCGATCGATCGATCGCGACGATCGTCGGATAGCTGGCCCAATCGCGGCCTGCCCGATGCGCCGCGAGACCGGGCCGGCCTGGAAAACCCTGGCTTGCCAGCGGTGTCAGTGCGATCGGTGCTTCGACGGCAGGCGATCCCGGGGCTTCCTCGCGGGCGCCGAGCAGCGCCAGCATCGTCGCGTCCGTCCCTTCCGAGAGCCGCGGCCCCCAGTAGAGGATGGCCGGCACCCCACCGGCGGTCGTAACGATGAGGCTGGTGGAGCGTCCGTCAAGGCGGACGGGGTTGGCAAGGGCAGCGTCGGGCAAGTCACATACTTTCGGCGAGCGGTGGAGCCGCGTCGCGACACGCGGTTGACCAACCTATTTTGTACGATAAATATGCACCCCGACTTGCATTGTCCATCTTCGTCACGCCATGACATAGGACAGAATAAGTCAGTCGAATGCGATCCGCGCGGCCGCGTCCACCTGGGACATGGCGATCATAGCGGACGTGCAGGGAGGGGCATAGCATGCTGGGCGTCTGTTATTATCCCGAACACTGGCCCGAGGAGTGGTGGGCGGGCGATGCCGCGCGCATGAAGGCGCTGGGGCTGACCTACGTGCGGATCGGCGAGTTCGCCTGGTCGCGGTTCGAGCCGGATCCCGGCCGCTACGACTTCGCCTGGTTCGATCGCGCGATCGAGACGCTCGGCGCGGCGGGGTTGCAGGTCGTGATCGGCACGCCGACCGCGACGCCGCCGAAATGGCTGATCAATCGTCACCCCGACATCCTGCCGGTGGACGTCAGGACCGGGCGCGTGCGCGGCTTCGGTTCGCGGCGGCATTATGATTTCTCCAGTCCCAACTACCGCACGGCGGCGATCGCGATCTGCGAGCAGCTGGCCAGGCGCTACGGCGAGCATCCCGCGGTCGCCGGCTGGCAGACCGACAACGAACTGGCCTGCCACGACACGACGCCGAGCGCGTCGCCTGCCGCGCGCGACGGGTTTCGCGCCTGGTGCCGCGCGCGCTACGGCGACATCGGTGCGCTCAACGCCGCCTGGGGCAACGTCTTCTGGTCGATGGAATATCGCGACTTCGACGAGATCGAGCTTCCCGTCGGCGCGGTCACGGAGACGAGTCCCGCGCATCGGATGGCGTTCAAGCGCTACAGTTCGGACCAGGTGGTCGCCTTCCACGATGCGACGATCGCGGTGATCCGCGCGCATTCGCCGGGCCGCTTCGTCACGCACAACTTCATCCCGATGCACGAGACGGATGTCGACAACCACGCGCTGGCGCGGGGATTGGATTTCGCCGCCTACGACAATTACCCGCTCGGGCGGATCGACCTGGCGATGGCGGATGCGCCGGCCGAACGCTTCCGGCCCTATATGCGCACGGGGCATCCCGATTATGGCGCGGTCTTCTTCGACCAGACGCGCGGCCTGACCGGCCGCCGCTTCTGGGTGATGGAGCAGCAGCCGGGTCCGGTGAACTGGGCCGGCCACAATCCACGGCCCGACCCCGGCATGGTGCGGCTGTGGACGTGGGAGGCGTTCGCGCACGGCGCGGACGTGGTCAGCTACTTCCGCTGGCGGCAGGCCCCCTTCGCGCAGGAGCAGATGCACGCCGGGCTCGAGCGGCCCGATCGTTCCCCGGCCGAAGCGTGGCCGGAGATCGAACGGGTCGCAGCGGAACTCGCGCAGGTCGATCTCGCCGCCGATCCGGTCGGTCCGGCACAGGTCGCGATCATGGTCGACGTCGAGGCGCAGTGGCTCGGCGAGATCGAGCGGCAGGGCGACAGCTACGATTATACCCGGCTGCTGCTGGACTGGTACGGCGCGCTGCGGCGTCTCGGCCTGGACGTCGACTTCATCGCGCCGGACGGCGACGTGGCGCCGTACCGGCTGATCCTCGCGCCCGCGCTCGCGATGCCGGGCGAGGAGACCGTGGCGCGGCTGCGGGATGCCGACGCGGTGACCCTGTTCGGACCGCGATCGGGTGCCAAGACGAAGGATGTCACCATTCCCGACGGCTTGCCGCCGGGGAATCTGCGGACGCTGCTGCCGATCAGGATGCTTTCGGTCGAGACGATCCGCACCGACTGCGCGGGAACAGTCACCTTCGACGGTGCGGACTATGCCAGCATGACGTGGCGTGAGGCGCTCGATCCGGGCTCGTGCGAGGTGCTGGCACGCTACGAAGATGGGAGTCCCGCACTGGTCGCGTCGGGACGGCATCATTATCTCGCGACGGTGACCGACACGGCGCTGCTGGACGCGCTGTTCGCGTCGGTGTGCGCGAAGGCGGGCGTGACGACCCGGCCGCTGTCCGGAGACGTGCGGCTGCGCAGCCGGGGCACGTTGCGGTTCGCCTTCAACTACTCCGCGGAGCCGGTGCCGTGTCCCGCGCCCGCCGGCGCGCAGTTTCTACTCGGCGGGACGACGATCGGTCCGCGCGACCTGTCCGTCTGGAGGGCTGCAGCATGACGAAGCGCTGGCTGGCCGGGCTGCTCCTGGCGACG
>CAXTUG010000254.1:0-4617 GCA_964247375.1 uncultured Sphingomonadaceae bacterium | reverse complement strand
TCGCGATCGGGGCGGCCGGCGCGGGCCTCGGCGCCGGCGCTGGCCGGCTGCGGGGCGGTATCGGGTCAGCGTCGATCCGTTCGCCGGATGAATACACGATCGGCGCGATCGTAGCGGTGAACAGTTTCGGGTCGACGGTTGCGGCAGACGGCCGCACCTTCTGGGCAGCGCCCTGGGAGGTCGGCAAGGAGTTCGGCGGGCGCGGTGTCGCGGGCCTGACGGCGGGCGACGACGGGTGGGGCCTGACCAAGGAGAAGGCGGTGGAGGGACACAATACGACGATCGCCTGCGTCGCCACGGACGCGGCTCTATCCGGACCCGAGCTCAAGCGCATCGCCATCATGGCGCAGGACGGACTTGCCCGCGCGATCCGTCCGGTACATTCGCCCTTCGACGGCGACACGGTCTTTGCGGTGTCGACGGGCAGTCGGAACGTCTCCGGCGCGCGTCCGCTCGCGGTCGCGCGGATCGGCGCGCTCGCCGCCGATACGCTGGCCCGCGCGATCGCACGCGGCGTTTTCGAAGCGAATTGATCCTGGTCCGGAGCCTAACCCCGAAGCCGTACGATCGGCGGGCGCGCGTCTACGCGTTCCGGACCGCCCACTCCTTGTTGATCCCCAGCGCCGCCAGCGTGCAGGCCGCCCCCGACAGCAGGTAGCCGCCGACCGACAGCAGTCCGAAGTGGATCGACAGGATCAGCGCCGCCAGCGGCGCGAAACCTGCGCCGATCAGCCACGCCAGGTCCGACGTCAGCGCCGCGCCGGTGTAGCGCCGCTGCGGCGAGAAGGCCGAGTTGATCACGCCCGAGGATTGCCCGAACGAGATGCCCAGCAGCACGAAGCCCAGGATCATGTAGACCGTGACGCCCAGGTCGCCATGCCCCAGCAGCTGCGGCGCGAACCCGCTATACGCCGCGATCAGCGCGGCCGAAACGCCGAGCAGGGTGCGGCGCCCGACCTGGTCTGCGATCGGGCCGGAGGCGAGGACGGCGAGCAACCCGACGGCGGCGCCCACCATCTCGATCAGCAGAAAATCGACCGGCCGCTCGCGCGTGAACAGGACCACCCACGAGAGCGGGAACACGGTGACGAGGTGGAAGAGCGCGAAGCTGGCCAGAGGGGCGAATGCGCCGAGGACGACCGTGCGCCCTTCCTCCCGCACCGTCTCGCCGACCGGCGCCGGCTGCAGTTCGCGGCTCTCGAACAGCCGTTCGAACTCCGGCGTGGCGACGAGACGCAGGCGCGAGAACAGCGCCACCACGTTGATCGCGAAGGCGACGAAGAAGGGATAGCGCCAGCCCCAGCTCAGGAAATCGCCGGTCGTCAGCGTCGCCAGGAAGAAGGCGAACAGGCCCGACGCGACCAGCAGACCGAGCGGCGCCCCCAGCTGCGGGATCATCGCATACCAGCCGCGCCGGTCGTCCGGCGCGTTGAGCGACAGGAGCGAGGGCAGGCCATCCCAGACGCCGCCCAGCGCCAGCCCCTGACCGATGCGCAGAATGCCGAGCAGGACGACTGCCGCATGGCCGACGCTGCGATAGCCGGGCAGGAAGGCCATCGCCATGGTCGATCCGCCGAGCAGGAGCAGGGCGATGGTCAGCTTGACGCCGCGTCCGTAGTTGCGATCGACCGCCATGAAGATGAGCGAGCCGAACGGCCGCGCAATGAAGGCGAGCGCGAACACGGCGAAGGAGTGGAGCGTGCCCGTAACGGCATCCACGTAGGGGAAGATCAGCGACGGGAAGACCAGCACCGACGCGATCGCATAGACGAAGAAGTCGAAGAACTCGCTGGTGCGGCCGATTATCACGCCAATCGCGATCTCGCCCGGCCTGACCTGATGCTCGCGCGCGCTGACCACGCGGGCGTCACGCTCCAGCGATGTGGAATTCGCGCTTGCCACCACTGAACTATACTCCGCTCTTCTACGCTCGCGCCAGCTTCGTTATGCAATTAGCGCAAACGGACGGGGTGAGGGATTGGACAAAATGTCCAATGTCACTTCGCCCCGGCTACGACGATATGGGGCGACCATGGCGCGTCTCCTCAACTCGATCTTGTCATCCCGGCGCAGGCCGGGATCCATCGGGAGGGCTGCCCCTGCGTCGCGATGGATCGCGGCCTGCGCCGCGATGGCGAAGAAGGCGCTGGTCGGCCTGCTCCTCCTTCCGCTGCTGACCGGCTGCAACATGGTGGTGATGAACCCGACCGGGGACATCGCCATGCAGCAGCGCAACCTGATCCTGATCTCGGTCGCGCTGATGCTGCTGATCATCGTGCCGGTGCTGGTGCTGATCGTGCTGTTCGCCTGGCGCTACCGCGCGAGCAACGGCACGGCGACCTACGATCCGCATTTCGATCATTCGACGCCGCTCGAGCTGGTCATCTGGTCCTGCCCGCTGCTGATCATCATCTGCCTGGGTGCGATCACCTGGTCGAGCACGCACCTGCTCGATCCTTTCCGCCCGCTCGACCGGATCGCGCCGGGCAGGCCGGTCCCGGCCGGCACCGAGCCGCTGGACGTGCAGGTGGTGGCGATGGACTGGAAGTGGCTGTTCATCTATCCCAAGCAGGGGATCGCGACGGTCAACGAGCTCGCGCTGCCGGTCGACGTGCCGGTGCGCTTCTCGATCACCTCGACCAGCCAGTTCAACACCTTCTACGCGCCGACGCTCGCCGGCATGATCTACGCCATGCCGGGGATGAAGTCGGTCCTGCAGGCGGTGCTCAACAAACCTGGGAGCAGCTGGGGCTATTCGGGCAACTATACCGGCGCCGGCTACTCCGACATGCGCTTCCAGCTGCACGGGGTGGATCGGGCCGGCTTCGACCGCTGGGCCGCGGCAGTGAGGCGCGGCGGTCGGCTCGGCCGCGCCGACTACATCAAGCTGGAGCAGCCGCGCGAGAAGGTGCCGGTCATGCACTTCAGCACGGTTGCGCCCGACCTGTTCGACCGCGTCGTCAACCGCTGCGTCGAGCCCGGCCGGCCCTGCGCCGCCGCGATCATGGCGCGTGACATGCGGATGGGCGGCGGCAACCCCGCCGACGGTCACTTCGGCGCCGGCATGCCTGCCGCGCACGAAGCGGGGCCGCTGAACGGCGCCAAGCCGACGCCGGCCCTGCTCAAGCCGCCGGCGGAGAAAGGCTCGGGACCCAACGTCACCAAACCGCGCCGGCCCGGCGCGCCCGGTCAGCTGAAGCCCGGCGAGCAGCGCAACCGCGACCTGTCCGCCCTGCATCCCCTTCCCTCTCCCGGCCGCGCCCCGCGCGCCGACGCCTGAGCTCTCCCGTCACCATGCCGCATTCGGACCTCTTCAAGATCATCTTCGGTCGGCTCACCTGGGAATCCTTCCCGGTGCACGAGCCGATCCTGCTCGGCACCTTCATCGTCGTGATGCTGGTGGGCGCCGGCATCGTCGGCGCGATCACGCGGTACCGGCTGTGGGGCTATCTGTGGCACGAATGGTTCACCAGCGTGGACCACAAGAAGATCGGCATCATGTACGTGATGCTGGGCATCGTCATGCTGCTGCGCGGCTTCGCCGACGCGCTCATGATGCGGGCGCAGCAGGCGGTCTCGTTCGGCGCCAACCAGGGCTTCCTCCCCGCCCATCATTACGATCAGGTGTTCACCGCCCACGGCACGATCATGATCTTCTTCGTCGCGATCCCGCTGATCGTGGGCATCGTCAACTTCGTCATGCCGCTGCAGATCGGTGCGCGCGACGTCGCCTTCCCGTTCCTGAACAATCTGAGCTTCTGGCTTACGGTCGCCGGCGCGCTGCTGGTGATGACGTCGCTGTTCGTCGGCGAGTTCGCGCGCACGGGCTGGCTGTCCTATGCGCCGCTGGCCGAGCTCCAGTACAGTCCCGACACCGGGGTCGATTACTACTTATGGTCGCTCGAGATAGCGGGTGTCGGCACGACGCTATCCGCGATCAACATGGTCGCGACGATCATCAAGATGCGCGCGCCGGGCATGTCGATGATGAAGATGCCGATCTTCTGCTGGACCGCGCTCTGCTCGAACGTGCTCGCGGTCGCGATCTTTCCGATCCTGACCGCGGCCTTCCTGCTGCTGCTGCTCGACCGCTACGTCGGCACCAACTTCTTCTCCAACGATCTCGGCGGGTCGCCGATGATGTACTGGAACATGGTGTGGATCTGGGGCCACCCCGAGGTCTACGTGCTGATCCTGCCGGCGTTCGGCATCTTCTCGGAACTGACCTCGACCTTCTCGGGCAAGCCCCTGTTCGGCTACTCGTCGATGGTCTACGCGACGGTGGTCATCACCATCCTGTCCTTCCTGGTGTGGCTGCACCACTTCTTCACCATGGGCGCGGGTCCCGGCGTGAACTCCTTCTTCGGCATCGCCACGATGGTGATCTCGATCCCGACCGGGGCCAAGATCTTCAACTGGCTGTTCACGATGTATCGCGGCCGCATCCGGTTCGAGCTGCCGATGATGTGGGTGGTGGCGTTCCTGCTCACCTTCACCGTCGGCGGCATGACCGGCGTGCTGCTGGCGGTGCCGCCCGCCGACTTCGTGCTGCACAACAGCCTGTTCCTAGTGGCGCACTTCCACAACGTGGTGATCGGCGGCGTGCTGTTCGGCGCC
>CAXTUG010000253.1:0-4698 GCA_964247375.1 uncultured Sphingomonadaceae bacterium | reverse complement strand
GCCGTAAGCGTCTGATTCCCAGAGGGGGTGCTCTCGTCATGATAACGACGCCGGCAGAATATCCTTAATGCCCGCTTTGCAGTCCGCGATTTGCGCACGCGCTGCGGGCGTCTATCGGAAGGCCATGCAACACGCCGATCCCGCGCTCTTCACGTTGGAGGGCTTCGACACCGATGCCTTCCTCTCCGCCACCCTGGCGGAGGACTTGGGAACGGGAGGGGATGTCACGTCCGCCGCCGTCATTCCGGCCGGTGGGAGGTTTGCCGGTCTGCTCTCGAGCCGCGATCCGGTGGTGGTGGCGGGTCTCGGGCTGGCGGCCGCCTTCTTTCGCCGGTGCGATCCGGCCGCGAAGATCGACTTTCTGGCCGAGGACGGCCGCGCGGTTCCGCCCGGGACAGCCCTGTTGAGAGTAGAGGGCGCGGCGCAGGCGCTGCTGACGGCGGAACGATCTGCGCTCAATACCATCCAGCACTTGTCCGGCATCGCCACGCTGACCCGGGCCTACGTCGATGCCATTGCCGGAACCGGTGCGATCCTGCTCGACACGCGCAAGACCCTTCCCGGGCTGCGGCGGCTGGAGAAGTACGCCACGCGGATGGGCGGCGCCTGCAATCACCGCATGGGGCTATGGGATGCGGCGATGATCAAGGACAACCACATTGCCGTGGCAGGCGGCGTCGCCGCTGCCGTGGCGCGTGCGGTGGTGGCCGGGCTCGGCGAGATCATCGTCGAGGTGGATGCGTTGGATGAGGTCGAGCCGGCGGTGCAGGCCGGCGCCACCAGGCTGCTGCTCGACAATATGGATCCGAACATGCTGCGATCGGCGATAGCGTTGGTGGACGGGCGCGTGCCGACCGAGGCCTCTGGCGGCGTCCGCCTGGACACGATCCGCGCCATTGCGGAGACCGGCGTCACCTATATCTCGGTCGGGCGGCTGACCCAGTCGGCTCCGGCCGCCGACATCGGCCTGGATTTTACGGCATTATGATCCGCTCCGCCATCGTCGCGCTGGCGACCGTGCTGGCCGGCACTGCGGTCCAGGCCGCACCCGGCTGCGCCGTGCCCCAGCCGCTGAGCGTGCCCCATCCCGAACTGCCGGGCGCCGATCAGCCGCCGCGGCGCATGCCGATCACCGGCTACACGCTCGCGCTGATCTGGATGCCGCAGCACTGCTCGGCGGTCGTGCGTGGGGCCGAAGCGCTGCAGTGCGGACCGGGCGCCGGCGACGGCTTCGTCCTGCACGGTCTATGGCCGGACGGTGCCGCGGGCAGTTGGCCGCAATGGTGCAGCGCGACTGCGATCCTGCCGCCGAAGATCATCGCCCGGCACTATTGTGCCACGCCGTCTGCGCAACTGCTGCAGCACGAGTGGGCCAAGCACGGCACCTGCATTCCGGGCGCCACGCCGGCCCGCTACTTCGCGCAGGCGCACCGGCTCTATGCGCGTCTGCACTGGCCCGACATGGCCGCGCTCGCACGCAGGCCGCTCACCGAGCGCGACTTCGCTGCGGCCTTCGCGGCGGCAAATCCGGGAATGGCGTCGGACGGTCTGCGGCTGAACCTCACGCCGGCCGGCTGGTTGCAGGAGGTGTGGCTGTGCCTCGACCGGCGGCTGCGGACCGTGACCTGCGCCATGTCCGGCCAGCCCGGACGAGCAATACGGATCCGCTAGAGCTGGCATAGTCACTGCGCGCGGAGCGAAGCAATCCGGAGTAGCGGGCCAACACGATGGACTGCCTCGTCGCTACGCTCTCGCAGCGGCATGAGCGCATCGATGCTCTTCAGCTGTCGAGCGTCACCGTCTCCGGATGATATTTGTCGAGATGGCGGCGGATGATCCTCAGGTTGCGGCTGTTGGACCGGAACAGGAAATCGGGCACCGCGCCGATCAGGGGAATGGCGCCGAGCAGGAAGTCGATGCCGACATTGCTGAACATCCGCGCCATCTGCCACTTCGACATGCCGAGATTACGCGCCTCCCACACCATCCAGGTGCCGAGCGCCGCGCCGATCACATCGCCTACGACCGGCACCGCATCCAGAATGACATCCAAGCCTACCTGGCGATTGAGGCCGGGCACGACGAACAGGCGCTCCAGCAGGTGCTCCATCGCTTCCACCCGCCTGCGTACCGAAGGCGCATCGCGGCCGAGGCCGGGCAGGCGATCGGCCAGGACGGAGTAGGGGCGCGGGCGGGCAGAGCTGTCCATGCGCGACTCATCGCGCGGAGCAGGGTCTTTGTTCCGGATGGCGGTCAGCGTCGGGATCGCAATTGGTCCAGCGGATGTGCGGCCAGCGCATTCTCCGTGAACAGATCCAGCTCGGGCGCCACCAGCGACCAGCGCACCGGCGTCATGATCGGGATGAAGGGCGGGTTGATCAGCGCCACGCGATCGTGCGGATCGCAGCCGGCACCGAGCGCGCAGGCCAACGTCGCGAGCGTCCCGGCGGGCGCCACCCGGTCCACCAGCAGGAGGTCGGCATTGCGGTCGCCGATCGGTACGGCTTCGGCGACGATCCCGACGTTGGCCCAGTCCCGTGCCGCCAGCGCGAACAGCAGGCGGGCGCCGGGTCCGGCGGGCATCGCCACCCGCACATGGGCGTTGCCGCTGCTGAGCAGTGCCCGCGCGGCCGCCTGACGCTCAGCCAGCGGCGGCTCGGGCTGCGAGCCGGCGATCGTCGTCGCCTTGACCTGCCGCGGCGCACCGACCAATCGGGCAATGCGGTCCCGGTCGATGGCGAGCGACAGTGCATTGCGCACGGCCGGCGCGAGTTGTCCGTTCCGGATCGCGAAGCCGAACAGGCCCGTCGCAGGATCGAAGCGCAGCGTACGGGACGGAAGTTGTGCCGCGTGCGCGACCGGAAGATCGGTGAACGTACCGCCCAGGACGAGCGCTGCGTCTCCGGCGGCGAAGCGGGCGACCGCACGTCCAACCGGGTCGGCATGAACGTGGCTGACGGCTGCTCTGCCAACCGGTCGCGCTGCACGTTCGGCAAGCGCCAGTTCCGGTCGTGCGAGCAGCACCAGCAGGTCTGGTTGCGGGCTCGACAGGCGCAGCTCGACCACCGTGTTCGTCACCGCCTCGACCGAGCTGATGGCTGCGAGAGCCGCGAAGTCGGGATCATGCGCGTGGCGCCGCAGCGTCTGGCGAAGACTTCGCGCGATGCGGACGGCCGACAGACCGGCGGCATCGTCGATCCGAATGATATAGTCCCGTCCGTCATCGAGGATCGCCCAACGTGCGGCGGTATCGGGGACGACCTGACCCTCGCGGTCGAGCCGCACCAATTGCAGCGCTCTCCCGTCCTCGCCCAGGGCGCCTCCGGTATCCTTGGGCACGATGACGCTGACTTCGTCCACGCGGGCGTGCTGGCGGTGGCAGCCGCCGATCAGGAGAGCGAGCGTCAGCGGAACGCGCAGCAGGAGGGACTTGCCCATGGACCCGCTTAGGCGGCGATTGCGGGTCAGGACAAGCGCAGTGCCGCCGGTCAGGCAACCCGTCATGCGCCGGTGACGTTCGGCGGCTGCGATGCTGGACCAGGCGGCTTAACGGGATCTTATGCGCTGCCACGCTACCGCGCCCCGCGATGAGCCTCGTCACGATCTACCATCATGCGACGGATGCCGTTCTGGCGGTCACCGGCCTGACCGACAAGGCAGCGCATCTGAACGCAGGATTGGCCCTCTACGTGGGGGCGCAGCTCGCACTGCGGACGCGCCGCGCCTCGCTGAAGGCGCTGGTTTTCGTGGCGGCGTGCGAGGGCGCGAACGAACTGCTCGACTTCCTGTTCTTCGGCAGCATGCGGTGGTCCGACACGCTGGGCGACGCAGCCGCGACATTGATCTGGCCGGCATGCCTGACCGGACTGTCCCATTACCGCCGCACCCGTTGGGTGCGTACCGCGGCGCGGCAACCTGAAAGACGTAAGCAGTCGGACCAAAGTCCGCTCCACATCGTGCCGAGCGCGATGCCAACGCTGAAGCGGGCGGCGTAACCTTATTATATGGTCGATATGGTGCGGACGGCGGGACTCGAACCCGCACTCCTGTCGGAAAAGGATTTTAAGTCCTCTGCGTCTACCGGTTTCGCCACGTCCGCACGGGGCAGGGGCTTAGCCGCACCGCGCCATTGAACGCCAGACCGAACGTCACACGTTCAGGCGGTGACGCATTTCCTTGCCGGGCTTGAAGTAGGGGACGCGCTTGGCGTGGACGTCCACCGCCTCGCCGGTGCGCGGATTGCGGCCGACCCGCCCGTCGCGCGCGCGGGTGGTGAAGGTGCCGAAACCGCGCAACTCGACGCGGCCGCCTTCGGCCAGACGCTTGGAAATGGCGTCGAACACGCAGGCCACGATCTGCTCAACCTCGCGTGGGGAGAGATCAGGCTGGTCCTTGTGCACCTGGGCGATGAGTTCGGACCTGATCACGTGCCTGCTGCCTCCCTGCTTCGCCGGCGCGCTCTCCCCCTCAGGACAAGCACCGACGGCTGCAATCCATGCGATCAAAACAAATATAGATCAACATCATCCGGCGCAAAAAAGGGCCGGAACGGCGCTTACCGTTCCGGCCCTGCTTTCGTCAGGCCTCGTCGCGCGCCTTCAGCGCCGCGCCGAGAATGTCGCCCAGCGACGCGCCGGAGTCGGACGAGCCATATTGGGCCACCGCCTGCTTCTCTTCCGCGAGCTGCAGCGCCTTGAC
>CAXTUG010000252.1:0-4804 GCA_964247375.1 uncultured Sphingomonadaceae bacterium | reverse complement strand
TCGACGCCCGCATCCACACCACCCGCGACGGCATGGCGCTCGACAATTTCCTGGTGCAGGACCCGTTCGGCCAGGCGTTCGACGACCCGCACCGGCTCCGCCGGCTGGCGCAGTCGATCGAGGACGCGCTCGCCGCCCGCAACCAGCTGGCGACCCGGCTCGCCGCCAAGCCGGCCCCACGGACGCGTGCGCACGCCTTCGCGACCGTGCCCAACGTGCTGATCGATAACAATGCGTCGAACCGCTACACGGTGGTGGAGGTGAATGCGGGCGATCGGCCGGCTTTGCTCTATGCCCTGGCGCGCGCGCTGTTCCAGGCGAAGGTCACGATCCACTCGGCCCATATCGCCACCTACGGCGAGCGCGCGATCGACGTTTTCTACGTGACCGACCTGCTCGGCGACAAGATCGACACGCCGGCGCGATTGCGCACGCTGGAGCGGCTGCTGCTGGAGGCGGCGGAGGTGGAAGGGGAAAGCGTGCCGGAGACGGCGGCGGCGTGACGGTTCTTACCGCCCCTGCATGTCGCGTGCTTCCGCCGGGATGCGCACGGTCAGACTGCCCCAGCCCTCGTCCAGCCAGATCTGGCAGGCGAGACGGCTGGTGCGGGTGACGTGGGCCGCCAGGTCGAGCAGGTCGTCCTCGTCCGCGCTGGCGGGCGGCAATTTGGCGAAGTCGGCCGGATCGACGATGACGTGACAGGTCGAGCACGCCATCTGTCCCTCGCACGTGCCCTCCAGCGGCTGGCCGTTGGCCTGCGCCACGTCGAGCAGCCGCTCGCCGCCCCGTGCCTCGACTTCACGGACGCTGTCCCGATCGGCGGCGACGAACCTGACCTTCATGCCCACTCCACCTGCCTTGCCGCCGCCTGATTGATCAGCGTGGCGGCGCGCGCGATCTCCTCCTGCGTCGTGTAGCGGCCGAAGCCAAGCCGGATCGAACCGCGCGCCTGCGCATCGCTGAGCCCAAGCGCGCGCAGCACGTGGCTCGGCCGGCCCGAGCCGCTGGCGCAGGCCGATCCGGCCGAGAAGGCGACCCCACGTACCTCCGAGATCAGCCGGCCGGCATCGATGCCGTCGCAACGCAGGTTCAGATTGCCATGGTAGCGGAACGACGCGCTGCCATTCAGCTGCCAATCCTGGAATTGTGCCTGAGCAGTATTCCATAAAACCTTGAGATGATTACGGTCTACCTCGCTGCGCTCGCCAGCAAGTTCGGCGGCAGCGCCGAAGCCGGCGCAGAGCATAGGGCTGAGCGTTCCCGACCGCAGCCCCTGCTGCTGACCGCCACCATGCATGAACGCCGGCCAGTCCAGCCCGTCGCGCAGCCACAGCGCGCCGATGCCCTTCGGTCCGTGCTGCTTGTGCGCCGAGATCGCGAGCAGGTCGCAGGCATGGAGCGGCAGCGGCACCCGTCCCCAACCCTGCACGGCGTCGCAGAAGAAGAGCGCGCCGACACTGTGCGCCATGTCCGCCAGCGCCTCGACCGGCTGAACCACGCCGATCTCGTTATTGACCAGCATGGCGGCGACCACGGCGGTGTTCGCGTCGATCGCCGCGGCCGCACGATCGAGATCGACCCGGCCGTCGGGCTGGACCGGCAGCACGATCAGCTCCGCGCCGCGCCGCCGCCTGAGCCAATCGGCGGTATCGAGGACGCAGGCATGCTCGGTCGCGATAGTGACGATCTTGCGACGTCCACCGCGCGCGATCGCTCCCCGCAGCGCCCAATTGGCGGCCTCGGTCGCGCCGGAGGTGAAGATCAGGCGGCCGCCTCTTCCGAGCGAGGCGGCGACCTGGTTTGCAGCATGCTCGACCGCGGCGGCGGCTTCCCGTCCGATCCGGTGCGGCGAGTGCGGGTTGCCGAACTGGTCGAGCCAGGGGAGCATGGCCGCGCGCGCTTCGGGCGCCAGCGGCGTCGTCGCCTGGTAATCGAGATAGATCATGCGGCGCGGCGCTCTGCGGCCAGACGCAGCCACACGTCGAGGAAATGCTCGACCTCCGCCGCAGTGGTCTGCGGCGCCAGGCTGACCCGGATCACCTCGCGCGCCTCCTCCTCGCGCCAGCCCATGGCCGTCAGCACGCTGCTCGGCTTCAGCGTGCCCGACGAGCAGGCGCTGCCGGCGGAAACGGCGATGCCGGCCAAGTCGAGGCGGATCAGCTGGGCCGCTGCCGTCAGGCCGGGCAGCCGGTAGGAGGCGATCTCCGGCAGGCGCGGACTGGCATCGGCCACGACGATACCGTCGACGGCGCGTACGGCATCGTCCAGCCGCCGCCGCAGAGCGGACAGGTGATCGCGCGTCCCGCGCGCCTCCAACGCGGCGGCAAAGCCGATCGCCGCGGGAACATTCTCGGTACCGCCGCGATAGCCGCGTTCCTGCCCTCCGACAGGAGCAAGCTGCGCCAAGTCCTTGATCAGCAAGGCGCCAATGCCGGGCGGCCCGCCAAGCTTGTGCGCCGATACGATGATCATGTCAGCGTCCGGCAGCGGCAGCTTGGCGGCGGACTGCGCGGCGTCGGCGAGCCACAGCCCATCGCTGTCGCGCACCGCGGCGGCAATCTCTCCGTGCGGTTGGATCACCCCGGTCTCGCTGTTCACCGTCTGCACCGCGACCAGCGATCCGGTCGACAGCCGGTCCAGCCGGACAAGGCCGCCGCCATCCACCGGCAGCGTCTCCGTCTCACCCGTCAGCCGTTGCAGGCAGTCATGCTCGACCGCTGAGCGGCTGCGCGCCGGCCGTTCGATGCTCCGCCACGCCAGTGCCGCGGCCTCGCTCGCGCCCGACGTGAAGATAACATCGTAGGGCCAGGAAAGTGCATGCTTTATCCGCACGCGCGCATCCTCGAGAGCAGTCCTCGCAGCGCGGCCTTCGGCGTGCGGCGACGACGGGTTGGCCCATCGCGCGAATGCTTCCGCCATCGCCTCCCGCGCCGCAGGGATCAGCGGCGTGGTGGCGGCATGGTCGAGATAGGTACGCTTCACCACTTGGGACCAAGTCTCCACGATTGCGCCGCGAGCGGGCCTTTCTATATAGGCGCGGGTTGTGCCGGCGCCCAAGCCCGCAGCCGACAGTCAAGCGAGACCGATGCCCGACGTTATCTTTCCCGGCCCGGAAGGCCGCCTCGAAGGCCGTTTCAGCCCGCCGCCGCGCCCGCGCGCACCGGTCGCCATGATCCTCCACCCGCACCCGCAGGCGGGCGGCACGATGAACAATCGCATGGTGCAGGAGCTCTACAAGACCTTCGTTCGCCGCGGCTTCGCCACGCTCCGCTTCAACTTCCGCGGCGTCGGCAAGAGCCAGGGCATATTCGACAATGGCGTCGGCGAATTGTCCGACGCGGCGAGCGCGCTCGACTGGGTGCAGTCGATCCATCCCGAGGCGCAGACCACCTGGATTGCAGGCGTCAGCTTCGGCGCGTGGATCGGCATGCAGCTCCTGATGCGCCGGCCCGAGATCAAGGGCTTCATCTCGGTTGCGCCGCCCGCCAACCTCTACGACTTCACCTTCCTGGCGCCGTGCCCATCGTCCGGCATCATCATCCAGGGCGAGGCGGACGAAGTGGCGACGCCCGGCGCGACCCAGAAGCTGGTCGACAAGCTGCGCACCCAGCGCCACATCACGATCCATCACGACGTGATCCCGGGTGCGAACCACTTCTTCGAGCATGAGATGCCGGAGCTGATGACGTCGGTGGACAATTACCTGGACATGCGGCTGAAGGGGTAGACGACCCAGCCGTCAGCGGTTCCGCTTATTTGTGGTCTCGGGGCTCGACATTCGCCGGGGGGCGCGTAGGGACCCCGCGAGCCGTTTCCACGTGAGAGGTAGCCTTGTCGACCCAGTTTGCGCCGCGCAGCCGCAAGGTCCGCGTCCTCGCGACGCTCGGCCCCGCTTCGAGCTCGCCGGAGATGATCCGCAAGCTGTTCATGGTCGGTGCCGACGCGTTCCGCATCAACATGAGCCACGGCGCGCATGCGGACAAGGAGCCGCTGATCAAGGCGATCCGCGCGCTGGAGGAGGAGCTTGGCCGGCCGACCACGATCCTGTTCGACCTGCAGGGACCGAAGCTGCGCGTCGGCAAGTTCGCGGACGGCAAGGTGCTGCTGGAGACCGGCCAGACGTTCGTGCTCGACCGCGACACGACGCCGGGCACGGCGGCACGGGTCGAGCTGCCGCACAAGGAGATCTTCGCGGCGCTGGAGGTCGGCGCGCGGCTGCTGCTGGATGACGGCAAGCTGGTGCTGCGCGTATCGAGCGTCGCGCCGGACCGGATCGGGACGCTGGTCGAGGTCGGTGGGCCGCTGTCCAATTCCAAGGGGCTGAACGTACCCGACGTGGTGGTACCGATGGCGGCGCTGACGAAGAAGGACCGGGCCGACCTGTCGTTCGCGGTCGAGCAGGGCGCGGACTGGATCGCGCTCTCGTTCGTGCAGCGGCCGGAGGACGTGGCGGAGGCGCGCCGGCTGATCGGCGGCAAGGCGGCGGTGCTCGCCAAGATCGAGAAGCCGTCGGCGGTCGCGCGGCTGGAGGAGATCCTCGAACTCGCCGATGCGGTGATGGTCGCGCGCGGCGCCCTCGGCGTCGAGCTGCCGCCGCAGCAGGTGCCGCTCGTTCAGAAAAGGATTGTGGAGACGGCGCGGCGGATGGGCCGGCCGGTGGTGGTCGCGACCCAGATGCTGGAATCGATGATCGTGGCGCCGACGCCGACCCGCGCCGAGGTGTCGGACGTCGCCACTGCGATCTACGACGGCGCCGACGCGATCATGCTGTCGGCGGAGAGCGCGGCCGGCGCCTGGCCGGAAG
>CAXTUG010000251.1:0-4816 GCA_964247375.1 uncultured Sphingomonadaceae bacterium | reverse complement strand
GTCCGGCAGCACGCAGGCGGCCACCACCAGCGGCCCGGCGCACGCCCCCCGGCCGGCCTCGTCGGTGCCGGCGACCAGCGGGCACCCGCGCCGGCGGCGCGCGCTCTCGCCCGCCCCCCGCCCGGCGTCCCCCCGCTTCTGCCCCCCCCCCCCCCCCCCGCCCACCCCGCGGCCGCCCCCGCCGCCCCGGGCCGCCTCGATCGTGGCGTTGAGCGCGAGCAGGTTGGTCTGGGCGGCGATCCCGCCGATCGTACCGACGATCGTGTCGAGCTCGCTGATCGTCGCCTGCAGCGTCAGCCGGCGCTCCTGCAGCGTCCGCTGCATCCGCTCGCCCTCGACCAGGCGCTGCTCGGCTTCCTGCTCGAGCTGGACCTGGCGCGTGACGTCGCTGCCGATCGTGATCACCTTGCGCGGCCGTCCCTCGGCGTCGAGGATCGGATTATAGGCGGCCTGCAGCCAGACCTCGCGCCCGTCGCGACCGATGCGCCGGTAGCGTCCGGCGTCGAACTCGCCGTTCCGCAGCCGCTGCCAGAGGCTTGCGTCGGCTTGCGAGCCCACGGTGTCCAGGTCGCACAACAGGCGATGATGCCGCCCGACCATCTCGTTGCGGGAGTGGCCGAAGGCACGCTCGAAATTGCCGTTGGCATCCAGGATGTTGCCGTCGAGATCGAACTCGATCACCACCTGGCTGCGATCCACCGCGGCGTCGCGGCCTGCCACCTCGGCATCGCGCTGCTTGGCGCGGGTGACGTCGATCCCGAACGTGACGATGCGGACGGGCCTGCCCTCGGGATCGAGGATGGGATTGTAGGTCGCCTGCAGCCACACGTCGGACCCGTTCTTGGCGACGCGGCGATAGATCCCGCCGTCGAACCCGCCTTCGCTCAGCCGGCGCCAGAATTGCGCGTAGTCGGCCGAGCGGGCATGTTCGGGATCGCAGAAGAGGCGGTGGTCACGCCCGGCAAGATCGGCCGGCGTGTAGCCGAAGGCGCCGAGGAAATTCTCGTTGGCGCTCAGGATCGTCCCGTCGAGCGCGAACTCGGCGACCGCCTGGCTGCGATCGACGGCGAGCGCCCGCGCCTCGAAGTCGGCATTGCGAAGCTTCGCCTCGGTGACGTCGGTCGCGAACTTGACGATCCGGACCGGCCGTCCTTCCGGATCGAGCACCGGATTGTAGGTGGCCTGCAGCCAGACGTCCTGCCCGCCCTGCGTGCGCCGCTTGTAGATGCCGCCATCGTACCGGCCCTGGGCGAGCTTGGCCCAGAAGGCCGCCTGCTCCGCCGCCGACATGCTCCCCTCCGCGTGGAACAGGCGATGATGGCGACCGATCACCTCGTCGCGGGTATAGCCCATCACGGCGAGGAAGCTGTCGTTCGCGTCCAGGATCGTGCCGTCCAGCGCGAACTCGACCATCAGCTGCGACCGCTTCATGGCGGCGGTGAGCGCCTCCAGCGCGGCCGTCTGCAGCCGCAGCTCGGTGATGTCGCTGGCGAACATGACGATGCGCACCGGCCGGCCGTCGAGATCGAGCACGGGATTGTACGTCGCCCGCAGCCACACCTCGCGGCCGCCGTGCCCTACCCGCTTGTACGTTCCCGAATCGAACTGTCCGGCCGACAGCTTGGCCCAGAGACCGGCATGTGCCGCGCTCGCCGCAAAATCGGGTTCGCAGAAGAGCCGATGGTGCTGGCCGATGATCTCCTCGCGGCGATAGCCCATCAGCGTCAGGAAATTCTCGTTCGCCGCCAGGATGGTTCCGTCAGGCGCGAATTCGATCACCGCCTGACTGCCGTCGAGCGCGGTCAGGCGCGCGGTCGCATCCGCCGCCGCGAGGCTGGTCGCCGTCACGTCGGAGGCGATCTTGAGCACGCGCACGGGCCTGCCCTCCCGGTCGAGCACGGGATTGTAGGTGGCGCGCAACCAGATGGATCGGCCGTCGCGCGTGATCCGCTTATACTCGCCCGCATCATATTCGCCGGCGGCGAGCTTGCTCCACAAGGCGGCATAAGCCGGGGCCGCGCCGTGCGCCGCGTCGCAGAAGATGCTGTGGGGACGGCCGCGTACCTCCTCCAGCGTGTAGCCCATCGCCGCGAGGAAGTGGTCGTTGGCCCAGTGCACCGTGCCGTCGATCCCGAATTCGACAACCAGGTTCGAACGGACGACCGCCAGCCAGGCGGAGTCCGCCGTGCTCCTGGCCTTCGCCGCCACGGCGGCACGCGCCTTGGCGGCACCCACCGATATGGCGAGCAGCGCGAACGCGGCGACGGCGATCAGCGGACCCATGACGTTGGGTCGCAGCGCGATGCCCCGGCCCGCATCGGCCCGGCCGGGAATGAACGAGATTGCGGCCATGCCGGTGAAGTGCAGCAGCAGGATGGCGAGGATCATCAGCCCCGCCGCACCGACCGCCGACCGCGGACGGCTGCCGTGCAGGGCCAGGTGGAGGGCGGGCGCCATCGGCGCCACCGCGAACAGGAGCGAGGCGACCACGTGCCCCGCGGCGAAATCGAAGCGGCCGGGCAGGAGCACCGCGCTCATGCCCAGATAGTGCATCGCGCCGACGCCGCCGCCGACCAGCAGCGAAGCGAGGCCCAATCCGGTGCGATCCGGACGACGGCAAGCGAGGAGGAAGCCCAGCGCCGCCATGACGATCGCCGTCAGCAGCGAAGCCAGGGTACGTCCCGGCAGGTAGCCGACGGCGAAGCCGGGATCGTAGCCCAGCATCGCCACGAAGTGCGTGGCCCAGATGCCGGTGCCGGTGGCGATGCCCGCCGTCATGACCCAGCGGGCCCGCTGGTCATCCGGCATGGTGCGGATGTGGCGCAGCAGGAACACGGCCGTGCCGGTGGCGACGATGCAGATCAGGCCGGCGAGCAGGACCAGCCGCCAGTCATGATCGTGGGCGATGCAGTAGTAGATGCCGAACATCGCCCTTGCCCCGGATGGATCGAACGGTCCTTAGACGGCAATCCTCACTACGAAGTTAACCATCGCACGCCGGCAGTTCGCGGACCGATCTGCGCCGCCGGCGTTTACGGGACCGCCAAATAGGACTAACTCGGACGTAATCGTCCGGGAGAGTTCCGAGGTGCGGAGCCATGGCGCGGCAAGGCGCCCGGCGGACACGGATGCCACATACGGCCAAACGAACATTCTCCGGTGGTGCGCCATGAAGAAGGAAGCCGACAAAGCCACGCTCGAGGATGTCCGCGGCGCCATTCGCCGGCACGAGATCGGCGCGGCGTTCCAACCGATCGTTCATCTGCACACCAGCCGGGTCACCAGCTGCGAAGTGCTGGCGCGCTGGCATCATCCCGTATTCGGCGCCTGCCTGCCCGAAAACTTCATCGCCCTGGCCGACCGGCACGGCTTGATCGATGCCCTTACCGAGCAGCTCTTCGCGCAGACCCTGTCCTTCGCCAGCAACGTCGACGCGGCGATCAGCTTCTCGCTGAACCTCACGCCGGCGCAGCTCATCGACCCCGATCTGCCCAATCGCCTGTCCGGCCAGGCGGCCGCCGGCGGCTTCGCCATGGACCGGCTGACGATCGAACTCACCGAGACGGTGCTGCTCAAGAACCTGGCGGCCGCCAGGCGCAGTGCCGAGCTGTGGAAGGGTCTCGGCTGCCGCCTCGCGCTGGACGACTTCGGTAACGGGTACCTGCACTACAAGCATCTGCAGGCGCTGCCGTTCGACGTGCTGAAGATCGATCGCGACATGATCGCGACGATGCAGACCGAGCGCGGCCGGCACGTCGTCAACAGCATCGTCGACCTGTGCCACAAGCTGGGACTGCCGGTAGTGGCCGAGGGGGTCGAGGAGCAGGTGCAGGCGGATCTGCTGCTCTGGCTCGGCTGCGATTTCGCGCAGGGATGGCTGTATGGCCGTCCCGTGCCGGCGGACGAACTGGTGGTGAAGCTTGCCGAGCGGGACATGCAGGCCCCCGCTCTCCTCAAACCGCAACATCGGCTGGAACCGCGCGACTTTCAGGATCATCTTGCCCAATTGCAGGCGATCTACACCGCCGCCCCGGTCGGCTTGTGCTACCTGGACCGGGAGCTCCGCTTCGTCAGCATCAACGAGCGGCTGGCGGCGCTGCATGGCATCCCTGTCGCGGAGCATGTCGGGCGATCGGTTCAGGACGTCGTGCCCGAACTCTTCCTGAAGATGGAGCCCTACCTTCGGGGCGCGCTGGCCGGCCACTCCTATCAGGACGAGGAGGTGACCGGTTGCGCGCCGAACGGCCGGGAAGTCACCGCCCACGAGACGTTCGAGCCGGCGTTGGATCGATCCGCAAATATCGTCGGCATCTCGATCACGGCCACCGACCTGTCCCCCTACAAGCGCGACGAGACCGCACTGCTGGAGAGCGCGCGCCACTATGACAAGGTGCGCCGGAGCCATCCCGAGGATGTCTGGCACATGTCCGGCGAGGGGCTGATGAAGGAGACCAGCGATCACTGGCGACGTCTCACCGGCCTGGGCATCGCCGCCTCCCGCAATTTCGGCTGGATCCAGGCGATCCATCCGGACGACGTGCCCCACGCGATGGCGGCGCTGCGCAACGCGCTCTACTTCGGCAAGCCGATCGACGTGCAATATCGCCTGCGCACGCGCGACGACACCTGGGTGCGGGTGCACTCCAAGGCCGCGCCGGTGTTCGATGCCACCGGCCTGATCGATTGCTGGAACGGCAGCTCCGAATTCGGCGACGCGATCGGCGAGGAGGGTGCCGCGGCGTCAGAGAAGATCGAGTCGCCTACCTAGGCTCAGGACCTATTAAATTGATTGCGGGGGTGGTGGGGAGTTGATTCA
>CAXTUG010000250.1:0-4868 GCA_964247375.1 uncultured Sphingomonadaceae bacterium | reverse complement strand
GCTTCACCCGCGGCTTCACATTGTAATCAATCACCCGCTTGACGGGAACGAGCACTTTCACATCGTTTCTCCAATCCGGAACGGGTCACGCCCGTCGGGTCACGCGCGCCGATAGCATCAGCTTGACGTGTAGATAAAGCGGAGACGTGTCCCTCCACCGACCCGTTCGTGTCGAGCGAAGTCGAGACACATGTTCGAGCGCAGCCCAGAAATTGCCTCGGCTGCGCTCGGCAGCGCCCCTCGAATTCGCTCGGGGCGAACGGGGTGTTCAGTCGTTACGCCGCCTGCTTCACCTGCGCCACGATCTTCCTGGCCGCATCGCCCAGGTCGTCCGCCGCGACGATCGGCAGGCCCGAACCCGCCAGGATCTGCTTGCCCTGCGCGACATTGGTGCCTTCCAGCCGCACCACCAGCGGTACCGACAGATTCACTTCCTTGGCGGCCGCGATGATGCCCTCGGCGATGACGTCGCAGCGCATGATCCCGCCGAAGATGTTGACCAGGATGCCCTTCACCGCCGGATCGCTCAGGATCAGCTTGAACGCCGCCGTCACCTTCTCCTTGCTGGCGCCGCCGCCGACGTCGAGGAAGTTGGCGGGGAAGGCACCGTTCAGCTTGATGATGTCCATCGTCGCCATGGCAAGGCCGGCGCCGTTCACCATGCAGCCGATATTGCCGTCCAGCTTGATGTAGGCGAGGTCGTACTTGGACGCCTCCACCTCGGCCGGATCCTCCTCGGTCTCGTCGCGCAGCGCGAGCACGTCGGGATGGCGGTAGAGGCTGTTCGAATCGAAGCTCACCTTGGCATCCAGGACCAGCAGCTTGCCGTCGGTCGTCTCGACCAGCGGATTGACCTCCAGCATGCTCATGTCGGTGCCGACGAAGGCGTTGTACAGCTGCTGCGACAGCGTCACCGCCTGCTTGTTGAGGTCGCCGGTCAGCTTCAGCGCGAAGGCGACGGCGCGGCCGTGGTGCGGCTGAAATCCCTCCGCCGGATCGATCGTGATCGTGCGGATCTTCTCGGGCGTGTCGTGCGCCACCGTCTCGATGTCCATGCCGCCCTCGGTCGACACGACCATGGCGATGCGGCCGATGCCGCGGTCGACCAGCATGGAGAGGTAATATTCCTTGGCGATGTCGGCGCCGTCGGTGACGTACAGGCGGTTGACCTGCTTGCCGGCCTCGCCGGTCTGGATCGTCACCAGCGTGTTGCCCAGCATCTCCTGCGCGCTGGTGCGCACCTCGTCCAGGCTCCTGGACAGCCGTACGCCGCCCTTGGCGTCGGCGCCCAGCTCCTTGAACTTGCCCTTGCCGCGGCCGCCGGCGTGGATCTGCGCCTTCACGACGTAGAGCGGCCCGGGCAGCCTGCCGGCCGCGTCGACCGCCTCGTCCACGCTCATCGCCGCGGTGCCCTGCGGTATCGCGACGCCGAACTTCGCGAGCAATTCCTTGGCCTGATATTCGTGGATGTTCATGGGTCAGCGCTTCCCGTGCGGAGTCGAGAGGAGAGGATCGCCGCGTCCTCTACACAGGCGGGCCCGCCAGCGAAAGCCTTGTGCGGTGCGGCAACGATCCTCGTCGTGATGGCCGGTTTCTTTGCGGCGACCAGCCTTCGCCGCTAAGGCGGCCAGGTTTATGGCCGATCCCGTTCTCCCGATCCGCGTCGCTGCGCTGTACCAATTCACGTCGTTCCAGGATTGTGAGGATATCCGGGCCGACCTGGCGCATCTCTGCTGCTCGCAGCGCGTGAAGGGTACGCTGCTGCTCGCGCGCGAAGGGATCAACGGCACCATCGCCGGCGCCGATGCGGCGATCGAGCAGGTGCTGGCCCGGATTCGCACCCTGCCCGGCTGTGCCGGCCTTGAGGTGAAGAATTCCCGTGCCGCGACCATGCCGTTCCACCGCATGAAGGTGCGGATCAAGCGCGAGATCGTCACGATGGGCCAGCCCGACATCGATCCGCTCGCCGATGCCGGCTGCTACGTCGCGCCGGCCGACTGGAACGTGCTGGTCGACGATCCCGACACGATCCTGATCGACACGCGCAACGATTATGAGGTGGCGGTCGGCAGCTTCGCCGGTGCGGTCGACCCCGGCACCGCCACCTTCCGCGATTTTCCAGCGTGGTTCCGGGCGCAGCGCGACGCGCTGCTGGCGGCGAAGCGCACGCCCAGGATCGCGATGTTCTGCACCGGCGGCATCCGCTGCGAGAAGGCGACCGCCTTCGTCAAGGCGGAGGGGCTGGACGAGGTCTATCACCTGAAGGGCGGCATCCTCGCCTATCTGGAGCAGGTCCCGCCCGAGCAGAGCCGCTGGCGGGGTGAATGCTTCGTCTTTGACGAACGCGTCGCCGTCGGCCACCAGCTCGCCCCCGGCACCCACGAACTCTGCCGCGCCTGCCGCCGCCCGGTCGGCCCCGATGATCGGACATCGCCGCTGTACGAGGCCGGCGTCAGCTGCCCCGCCTGTCATGCCGAACGAACCCCGACGCAGCGCGCCGGCGCAGCCGAACGGCATCGCCAGGTCCGGCTCGCCGACACCCGCGGCGAGGCGCACGTCGGACGATCATACTCCGACCCCGTTCCCCGGCGCAGGCCGGGGCCCAGCTCATAGGAAAATGCGCGCGGCAGCGCGCCCGTGCTACCGCACGGCTCTTCATTTTACTGGACCCCGGCCGGCGCCGGGGAATGTCGTGGCGCTCGTGTGAAAAACGCAGGCAATCGGCACCGGCGGCTCTATATAGACGCAACCATGCCCCCTCTGCTCGGTATCCTGCTGTTCCTCGCCACTGTCGCCGCGATGGAGGGTGTCGCCTACGTCGCCCATCGCTGGGTGATGCACGGTCCCGGCTGGTTCCTGCACGAGAGCCACCATCGCCCGCGCACCGGCGCGTGGGAGCTGAACGACCTCTACGCGGTGATCTTCGCCGTGCCGTCGATCGTGCTGTTGCTCGGCGGTGTCCATCTCGGCTGGTGGCCGGGCTGCACCTGGATCGGCGCGGGCATCGCCGCTTATGGCGCGATCTACTTCGGCTTCCACGACTGGATCGTGCACCAGCGCCTGCCCGGCCGCTTCGTCCCGCGCTCCCCCTACATGAAGCGCATCGTCCAGGCGCATCGCCTGCACCATGTGGTGGAGACCAAGCGCGGCACCGTCAGCTTCGGCTTTCTCGTCGCGCCCAGCCCCGAACAGCTGAAGGCGGAACTCGCACGCCGCAACAAGGCAGGGGTGCGCAGCCCTGCAGGAACGAGCAAGCGCAGGTGATTCCGCGTTTCGGCGATGATTGGCACGCTCGCCGGATATTGACAAACTTTGCCAACCTTCTACGATCGCCGACAGAGGTGCTGCATGGCTACGATGAACGTCTCCCTACCGGATGCGATGAAGGTCTGGGCTGAGCGTCAGTCGGATTCGGGACGTTACAGCAACGTCAGCGACTATGTGCGCGACCTTATCCGGCGGGATAAGGATCGGCAGGGCAGGATCGCCGCCATGCAGCAGCTGGTCGACGAAGCCCGCGCGGCCGGCGTCGGCAGCATGACCGTCGACGACATCAAGGCCGAGGGGCGTCGTCGTGCAGGGAAGCATGGGGTATAAGCTGAGCGCACGCGCCGAAGACGATCTCGCCCAGCTCTACGCGGATGGCCTGACCCTCTTCGGAGCGGTGCAGGCGAATGCCTATCTCGACGATCTTTTCAGCACGCTCGACTTCCTGGCCTGCTATCCACGGGCAGCGCGCATGCGCAGCGAGATCACGCCGCCGGTGCGTGTGCACCCGTACAAGTCTCACCTGATCATATATGAAGCTGACGGAGACGAGGTGCTTGTTCTGCGCGTGCGACATGGCCGCGAGAATTGGGAAGCCGGGTTGTAGTTCGGCTTCCATGCGCGTTCGCGGTCATGACGATACAGGGTTAGGGCTCAGCGACTGGGCCTTGTCCAGAGTTGCTGCGCTTGCGGGCGCAGCGAGCGACGCCGCCAGGACTCCGCCGCAGATCGCGCCACCCAGCCCAGCTTCGCCAGCTTGCCCGTAGCGATGCGCCGGTCCCACGCCCGCTCGCCCGTCCGCGCCACTTTCCGCGCAATGCCGCCGTAGATGCCCGCCGCCGCCAGCACCGCCCACGCCGAGCGGAAGGGGAGGGCGGCGGCACCCGACCGCGCGCTCGCCTCGAACAAGGCCGCACGGTCCGCCAGCTCTCGGACTATAGCGGCCAACGCCGGCCGATGCCGCACATCCATTAGTTCGTTTCCGGGTATTTCGCAGTTTTCCAGCCATTCTGCCGGCAGGTAAAGGCGCCCGGCGGCATGGTCCTCGCCGATGTCGCGGGCGATGTTGGCGAGCTGGAAGGCGAGGCCGAGGTCGCAGGCGCGATCCAGCGTCGCCGTATCGTCGGGCGATACGCCCATGACCAGCGCCATCATCACGCCGACCACGCCGGCGACGTGGTAGCAGTATTGGTAGAGATCGTCCTCGCTCTCCGGCCGCCAGCCGGCCGCGTCGAGCGCGAAGCCCTCGATCAGGTCCTCGGCGAGCCGTGGCGGGATCGCGCACTCGCGGGCGACCACGCCGAAGCCGTCGAACGCCGGATCGCCCGTCGGTACGCCGCGCAGCGCCAGCGCGGTCCGCCGCCGGATCGTCTCCAGCCGCGCGGCAGCGTCGGCGACCGCCTGCATGCCGTGGCCCATCTCCTGCCCGTCGGCGAGGTCGTCGCACGCCCGGCACCAGGCGTAGAGCAGCCACGCCCGCTCCCGCGTGACGCGATCGAACAGCAGCGACGCCATCCCGAACGACTTGGACCCCCGCGCGATCGACTCGTGCGCCGCGCGGACGAGGGCAGGGCGGCTAAGCTCCCCCTCCCCTTCAGGGG
>CAXTUG010000249.1:0-4874 GCA_964247375.1 uncultured Sphingomonadaceae bacterium | reverse complement strand
GGCGGAGAGCGAGGCCGCGCTGCGCCGGATCGAGCAGGCCGTGGCGGCGGTGGCGGAAACGCTCGCCTCCGCGCGCGAGGCGCGCGCCGGCGCGCAGGCCCGTGCCGAGAATCAGGAAGGCCGCCGCGGCGAGCTGTCGCGGCTGGCGGGCGAGCGGTTCGAATGTCCGGCGGCGGTGCTCGCCGAGAAGGTCGGCTTCGACGCGGGCAGCGTCGCCCCCGCCGGGGAGGAAGGCGCGCGGCACGATCGCCTCGTCGCCGATCGCGAGCGGATCGGACCGGTCAACCTGGTGGCGGAGAGCGAGCTGGCCGAGCTCGCGACCTCGCGCGAGACCAATGCCGCCGAGCGCGACGAGCTCACCCTCGCCGTCAACCGGCTGCGCGGGTCGATCGGCAGCCTCAACCGCGAGGGGCGGCAGCGGCTGCTCGCCGCATTCGAGGCGGTCGACGGGCATTTTCGCCGGTTGTTCACGACCTTGTTCGCGGGCGGCGAGGCGCATCTTGCGCTGATCGACAGCGACGATCCGCTGGATGCGGGGCTGGAGATCATGGCGCAGCCGCCCGGCAAGAAGCTCGGCAGCCTGACCCTGCTGTCCGGCGGCGAGCAGGCGCTGACCGCGGTTGCGCTGATCTTCGCCCTGTTCCTGACCAATCCGGCGCCGATCTGCGTGCTGGACGAAGTCGACGCGCCGCTCGACGATGCGAACATCGAGCGCTTCTGCGACCTCCTCGTGCAGATGACGCGCGAGACTGAAACGCGCTATCTTGTGGTCACGCACAATGCGGTGACGATGAGTCGCATGCACCGCTTGTTCGGCGTGACGATGATCGAGCGCGGGATCAGCCGGCTGGTGTCGGTCGATCTGGGCGGAGCGGAAACCTTGCTGGCGGCGGAGTGAGATGGCCAAGAAGTATCGCGTGATCCTGCAGCGCAAGAACATGATCGAGGCGGTGTTCTCCGGGCGCGCTTATCGCGATTGGTACGTGGCGCAGGCGGGCGGTCTGTTCGGCTGGCGCACGCTGAAGATCTGCCCGACGGCGGAGGAAGCGGAGCAGGCGTGCACCGACCATGCCGGCGGCATGCTGCTTCCCGATGGAGCGCGGATCGTGTCCGAATTCGTGCGGCCGGACTGAACCGATGGTCGGCGGCGTCCTGGCGATCGGCGACTTCATGCTGATGCTGGCGACGTCCGCCCTGTGGGTCGGGGCCGGTGCGTTCGGGGTGGCGGCGGTTGGAGTGGGCACGATCGGCGGCCTCGCGCTCGCGGCGCGCCGCTGGTGGCGGATGCGGTAGTCTCCCGGTCGTTCCCGCGCACGCCGCAACCCCGCTTTTCTTCTTTTTGACAAGAAGCGAGATTCCCGCTTTCGCGAGAATGACGGGAGGATTTTGAGCCATGCTGATCGCGCTGCTGCCGGGGGACGGGATCGGGCCGGAAGTGGTAGCCGAGGCGCGGCGCGTGCTGGAGCGGGTGGGCGGCGATCGGCTGACGTTCGAGCAGGCGTCCGTCGGCGGCGCCGCTTACCACGAGCAGGGCCATCCGCTGCCGGACGACACGCTCGATCTCGCCCGCCGCGCCGACGCCATCCTGTTCGGCGCGGTCGGCGATCCGTCGTGCGACACGCTGGAGCGGCGGCTGCGGCCGGAGCAGGCCATTCTCGGCCTGCGCAAGGAACTGGGCCTGTTCGCCAATCTGCGGCCGGCCAAGCTCTACTACCCCGAACTGGCGGATGCGTCGGCCCTGCGGCCGGAGATTGCGCGGCGCATCGACCTCGTCATCGTGCGCGAGCTGAACGGCGACGTCTATTTCGGCGAGAAGGGCATGCGCACGACCGCCGCCGGGCGGCGCGAAGGCTATGACATCATGTCGTACGACGAGGACCAGGTCGCGCGGATCGCGCACGTCGGCTTCCAGACCGCACGGGCGCGCGGGCGCCGCCTCTGCTCGGTCGACAAGGCCAACGTGCTGGAGACGTCGCAGCTGTGGCGCGACGTCGTGGTCGAGGTCGCCGCCGATTATCCCGACGTGGCGCTCAGCCATATGCTGGTCGACAATGCGGCGATGCAGCTGGTGCGCGATCCCGGCCAGTTCGACGTGATCGTCACCGGCAACCTGTTCGGCGACATCTTGTCGGACCAGGCGAGCATGTGCGCGGGATCGATCGGCATGCTGCCCTCGGCCTCGCTCGACGCCGATCAGAAGGGCCTGTACGAACCGATCCACGGTTCGGCGCCCGACATCGCCGGGCAGGGCCGGGCCAATCCCCTGGCGACGATCCTGTCGGCGGCGATGATGCTGCGCTATTCGCTCGACCTAGCGGCGGAGGCCGACCGCATCGAGCGGGCGGTGGCGGAGGCTCTGGCCGGCGGCGCCCGCACGGCCGATCTCGGCGGCCGCACCACGACCGTCGAGATGGGCGATGCCGTGCTGGCCGCGCTCGGCTGATCGCGGCACCTGGCGTGCGGGGCAGACCCTGCACCTGGCCCTGCCGATCGCCACCGTCTGGTGCGCGACGGCGGGCATGCCCGCCTGGTGCGCCGGCGGCGCGCATGTAGTCGACGATTCGTCTGTCGAAGAGCCCGGCGGCTGCCACTTCGAGAACTGGATCACGCGCCAGGGGCGCAGGGCGGGCCTGCTCGTGGTGGCGCCGGCATGCACGCCCAGGGCGCTGCCGAACCTGGAAGTGGGCGGCTTCGTCCTGCACGACCGGACGCCGGGCAGCCGCGCGACGTCGCTTGGCTTCACCGGCAAGTTGACCCTGCGGCCGGAGGAGAAAGGCGTCGGCGTCGCGCTCAATGCCAATTTCAGCTACTCGGCCGACAGCGCCCGGATCGAAACGGCGAATGTGATCGTACCGCTGACAATCCCGCTCGGATCGAAGGTTCGGATCAATGTCGATACGGGCTGGCAGTGGGTAAGGACCGGCAGCACGCACGCGCTCTTCGTCGGCGGACAATTGGAGGCCGATGTCGGACACGATCTCAGCCTGATGGTGGAGAGCTTCACGCGCACGATCGACAAGCCGGGCGGACAGATCGGCCTGCGCTGGACGCCGCACCAGGGCAAGGTCGACTTCGACCTGATCCTCGGCCGCTACGTCGATGGCGTCACGCCGACTGCGGTAACGTTCGGTCTCACGATCCGGCTCTAGCGGCTCCCCGGCGCAGGCCGGATCCAGTCGGTAGATTGACGCGTCCCGTGCGCCGCTTAAAGGCAGGTCCGTCATGAAGCGCCACACCGGGCAGGACCGTTCGATCACCAGCCGCTGGCGTCCGGCGACACAGGCGGTGCGTGGCGGCACCGCGCGGTCCGAGTGGGGCGAGACCAGCGAGGCGTTGTTCCTGACCTCGGGCTACAGCTACGACAAGGCTGCCGACGCCGCCGCGCGCTTTGCCGGCGAGCAGTCGGGCATGACCTACTCGCGGCTGCAGAACCCGACGGTCGAGATGCTGGAGAGCCGCATCGCGCTGATGGAGGGCGCGGAGGCGTGCCGCACCATGGCGAGCGGCATGGCGGCGATGACGGCGTCCCTGCTGTGCCAGCTGGCGCAAGGCGACCATGTCGTCGCCGGCCGCGCGGCCTTCGGCTCCTGCCGCTGGTTGACGGACACGCTGCTGCCGCGGTTCGGGATCGCGACTACGATCGTCGACGGTCGCGACACCCAGGCCTGGGCCGACGCGATCCGGCCGAACACGAAACTGTTCTTCTTCGAGACGCCCGCCAATCCCACGCTCGACATCGTCGACCTGGCAGCCGTGTGCGGCCTGGCGCGCGATCGCGGCATCACGAGCGTGGTCGACAATGCCTTCGCCACGCCGATGCTGCAGCGGCCGCTGGAATACGGCGCCGACGTGGTCGCCTATTCCGCGACCAAGATGATGGACGGGCAGGGGCGGGTGCTGGCCGGCGCGGTGTGCGGCGGTAGCGAGTATATCGAGAAGACCCTGCTCGCCTTCACCCGCAACACCGGGCCGACCTTGTCGCCGTTCAACGCCTGGGTCGTGCTGAAGGGGCTGGAGACGCTGGACCTGCGTATCCGCCGCCAGAGCGAGAATGCGCTGGCGGTGGCGCGCTTCCTGGATGCGCGGGTGGCGACGCTCTATCCCGGGCTCGCCAGCCATCCGCAGCACGCGCTGGCGATGGCGCAGATGGCGGCGGCGGGCACGATCATCGCAATCGACGTCGAGGGCGGCCGCGCGCAGGCGCACGGCCTGCTCGACGCGCTGCAGCTGGTCGACATCTCCAATAATATCGGCGACTCCCGCTCGCTGATGACGCATCCTGCTTCGACCACCCATGCCGGTCTCACCGAAGAGGTGCGGCAGGAGATGGGTATCGGCGAGGGCATGTTGCGGCTGAACGTCGGCCTGGAGGATCCGCAGGACGTGATCGACGATCTCGACCAGGCGTTGAAAGCGGTCGGCCTGTGACCGCGTCGACCCTGTCCGTCCTGTTCCCGCATAGCGCCGAGACGCGCGGTGTGATGGTGCGGGTATCGGTGAGCTTCCTGCCCGAGCAGTCGGAGCCGGCGAACGGCCGCTGGTTCTGGGCCTATCATATCCGGCTGGAGAATGGTGGCGCGCAGGAGGTGCAGCTGCTCACGCGCCGCTGGGTGATAACCGACGGCCGCGGGGCGCGGCACAGCGTCGAGGGAGAGGGCGTGGTCGGCGAGCAGCCGGTGATCGCGCCCGGCCAGTCCTACGATTACGTCTCGGGCTGCCCGCTCGACACCCCGACCGGAGCGATGGAGGGCAGCTATCAGATGATCGGCGCCGACGGCGAGACCTTCAACGTGCGCATCCCGCGCTTTCCCCTCGTCGGACCGGAGGTGGCGCGGTGAGCCGGAGTGGCTTTCTCCCCTCCCGCTTGCGGGAGG
>CAXTUG010000248.1:724-4885 GCA_964247375.1 uncultured Sphingomonadaceae bacterium | reverse complement strand
CTCCTCGACGATCGCCTATCCCACCCCCCGGCCGTCCGCCCCTCGCTCATGGTCGCGGGCGTGCGCCGGCGTGCGCACGCCGAAGCCGACCGCGACCGGCAGATCGGTGCTCGCCTTCAATCTTGCAACTGCCTGGGCGACGCTGTCGCTCGCCGCCTGCTGCATGCCGGTGATGCCGGCCACCGACACATAGTAGAGGAAGCCGCCGGCACCCTCCAGCACGGCAGGCAGCCGCGCCGCGTCGGTGGTCGGCGTCGCCAGCCGCACCAGCGCAACGCCGTGATCGCGCAGGGCAGGACCGATTGCGCCGTCCTCCTCGGCGGGAATGTCGACGCAGATCACGCCGTCCACGCCGGCAGACGCGCACCGCTCCCCGAACCAGGCCGCACCCCGGCGCAGCATCGGATTGGCATAACCCATCAGCACCAGCGGCACGTCGGGGTGCCGCGCGCGAAACCCGGACGCGATCGCGAAGATGTCCTCGGTGCGGGTGCCTGCGCCGAGCGCACGCAAGTTGGCGCGCTGGATGGCGGGGCCGTCCGCCATCGGATCGGTGAAGGGCATGCCCAGTTCGATCACGTCGGCGCCCCCTTCGACCAGGGCGTCGAGGATGGCCGGCGTGGCGGCGGGTGACGGGTCACCCGCTGTGACGAAGGTCACAAGTGCGGTGCGATCTTTGGAAAACGTGGCGGCAAGGCGAGTCACAAAGCCCTCTCCCCTTCAGGGGAGAGGGTTGGGAGAGGGGGCGTGCCGATCAAGGTGTCGATTGAGGCAAGAACGCCGTCCAGATTGCTCATGATGTCAGTGTTGGCGAAGCGCACGACGCGATAACCTTGCTGCTCCAGGAAGATGGTCCGCTTCTGATCATAGTCTCGCTGCATGGCATGCGCGTCGCCATCAATCTCGATAACCAGCATCGGATCGCGTGCAGCGAAGTCGACGATGTACGGCCCGATGACTTTCTGCCGCCGGAACTTCACATTGGCGAAGCGCTTGGCACGAAGCGCCAGCCATATGCGCTGTTCAGGTTCGGAAGAAGCGCTCCGCATGGTCTTTGCGCGTGCTGTTAGCTCGGGATCACGCACCCACGTCCCCCTCTCCCAACCCTCTCCCCTGAAGGGGAGAGGGCTTTTGCTGTCTCCTCACAACTCGACCCCGAGCGCGCTCGCCACCGTGAAGATGTCCTTGTCGCCGCGGCCGGACAGGTTGAGCAGGATTATCTGATCCTGCCGATATTCTCGCGCCTTGCGGGTGATTGCCGCCAAAGCATGCGAGCATTCCAGCGCCGGGATGATGCCCTCCGTGCGCGAGCAGAGCTGGAAGGCGTCCAGCGCTTCCTGGTCGGTCACCGGTTCGTACTGCACGCGGCCGATGTCGTAGAGCCAGCTATGCTCCGGCCCGATGCCGGGATAGTCCAGCCCGGCCGAGATCGAGTGCGCCTCGGCGATCTGGCCGTCCTCATCCTGCAGCAGGTAGGTCTTGTTGCCGTGCAGGATGCCGGGTGCGCCGCCGTTGAGGCTGGCGGCGTGCTGACTGGTGTGGATGCCGTGCCCCGCCGCCTCGATCCCGAGCATCGCGACGTCGGCGTCGTCGAGGAACGGGTGGAACAGGCCGATCGCGTTCGATCCGCCGCCGACGGCCGCGACGAGCAGGTCGGGCAGGCGGCCCTCCGCCTGCAGGATCTGCGCGCGCGCCTCCTGGCCGATCACCGCCTGGAAGTCGCGCACCAGCTCCGGATAGGGATGCGGGCCGGCGGCGGTGCCGATCAGGTAGAAGGTATCGTGAACGTTGGCGACCCAGTCGCGCAGCGCCTCGTTCATCGCGTCTTTCAGCGTCTGCGCGCCGCCCGTGACGGGCACCACCTCGGCCCCCAGCAGCTTCATGCGGAAGACGTTGGGCTGCTGCCGCTCGACGTCCTTGGCGCCCATGTAGATGACGCAGGGCAGGCCGAAGCGGGCGGCGACGGTCGCGGTCGCGACGCCATGCTGCCCGGCGCCGGTCTCGGCGATGATGCGGGTGCGGCCCATGCGGCGGGCGAGCAGGATCTGGCCGACGCAATTGTTGATCTTGTGCGCGCCGGTGTGGTTCAGCTCCTCGCGCTTGAAGTAGATCTTGGCTCCCATGCCGGCCGGCGCCGAGTCCCGCAGCGCCTCGGTCAGCCGCTCCGCATAATAGAGCGGGCTCGGCCGTCCGACATAGTGGGTCATCAGACCGCCGAGCTCAGCCTGGAAGGCAGGATCGATCTTGGCCGCGCGATATTCGCGCTCGAGCTCGAGGATCAGCGGCATCAGCGTCTCGGCGACGTAGCGGCCGCCGAAATCGCCGAAATGGCCCGACGCATCGGGCTGCTGCCGGAGGGAGTTGGGAAGGGTCATAGCCGCGCTGCCGCTTGAAGGAAGGCGGTGACCTTGTCCACATCCTTGACGCCGGGCGCACGCTCGACGCCGGACGACACGTCCACCAGCCGCGCGCCCGTGGTGCCGACCGCCTCGGCCAGGTTGCCGGCATCCAATCCGCCCGACAAGCCCCAGGCCAGCGGATGCGCGAAGCCGTCCAGCAAGGTCCAGTCGAAGCGCAGGCCCATGCCGCCCGGCAAGGTGCCCTTCGGTGTCTTCGCGTCGTAGAGAATGCGGTCGGCGGCTCCGCGATAGAGCCGCGCCGTCTCCAGATCGGCACGGGTGCGGACCGGCACCACTTTCCAGAGCTCCAATCCGTACCGTCGGAGCGCGGCCACCCGTTCCGGGCTCTCCGCGCCGTGCAACTGCAGGGCGGTGACTCCTGTCTGGAGCATGCGCGCTACCAGCGCATCGTCGGGATCGACCAGCACTGCCGCCTTCCCGATCTGCGCCGGCGTGCGGGCGATCAGGGCGGCGGCCTGCTCCGGCGACAGGTCACGCGGGCTGCCGGGATAGAGGACGAAGCCGAGCCACGCGGCACCGCCCGCGATGGCTGCGTCAACGGAGTCGGGGGTAGAGAGGCCGCAGATTTTTACGTGCATGGGCATGATGGGGACGTGGGCAAAGGCCGGTGGAAGCGCAAGTAGAGATGTCCTTACGTCCGTGGGACCCCCCCCGCCGCGGGACGCGGGCCGAACGTCAGCCCCCCACCCCCCCCCCCCCCGGCGGGCGGGGGGGAGCACGGCAGAAGTGACGACCACCTCGCCCGCCCGATCGCTGCCCTTGTGATCGCCAGCCGCTGTCGCCATAGCAGCGCCATGCTGACCGCGATGGATATCGTCGTCCTGCTCCTGATCGGAGGCGGGGCCGTGCTGGGGACGTTGCGCGGCTTCGTGATGGAGGTGCTGTCGCTGTTCGCGTGGGTGGCGGCGATCCTCGCGCTCAAGCTGCTGCATGGACCGACGGCCGCGTTGCTCTTGCACGTGGTCCACAATCCGAGCGGCGCGGCGGTGCTGGCCTTCGCGCTGGTGTTCGGCGTCGTGTTCTTCGGCGGCAAGCTGGTGGCGGCATCGTTGGGCCAGCGCACCAAGAAGTCGGTGCTGGGATCGGTGGATCGCGTGCTCGGGCTCGGCTTCGGCGCCGTGAAGGGCCTGCTGATCGCGACCGTGCTGTTCCTGGGCGTGAACCTGGTATTCGACACGATCTACGGCGCGGAGTCCCGGCGGCCCGACTTCATCCGTACCTCGCGCACCTATCCGCTGCTGAACGCCAGCGGACGTGCGGTCGTCGACTGGGTGCATCGTCGGCGGATGCACGGGGCCGTGCCCGACAATGCGGCCGCCGTCAGCCAGCCGCCGGCGAACAGCGAGTGAGCGGAAATGAGCGCAACACTCTACAACAGCCAGATATTGCGGTTGGCGACAACCATTCCCCACCAGGCGCGGCTTGCCCAGCCTGAGGGAACGTCGGAGCGCCGCTCGCCGATCTGCGGCAGCCGCGTCACGGTGGACGTCGTGCTCGACGACCGCGGCCGCATCGCCGAGCTGGGGCAGGAGGTGCGGGCCTGCGCGCTGGGCCAGGCGTCGGCCGCGCTGATGGGCGCAGCGGCGATCGGCCGAGATCAATCCGAACTGGTGACGGCCCGGGACGCGCTCACGGATTATCTGGCGGGCAGGCGCGACGATCCGGGCGACTGGCCCGGGCTCGACATCTTCGCGCCGGCGCGCGCGCATCCGGCGCGCCACGCCGCGATCCGCCTCGCGTT
>CAXTUG010000248.1:0-714 GCA_964247375.1 uncultured Sphingomonadaceae bacterium | reverse complement strand
GCCTGCGCGGGCCGCGGCCGCGCAGGCGGCATGACCGAGACGGTCGTCACCGACGGCGTGATCATGCTGGGCGTTGCGCTCGGCTTCGTCCTCCTGTTCCGCAAGCTCGGCCTCGGCGCTACCTTGGGCTATCTCGTCACCGGCGCGCTGATCGGCCCGCAGGTGCTGCACCTGGTCGACGGCTCCGGATCCAAGCTGTCGATTGCGGAACTCGGCATCACCCTGCTGCTGTTCCTGGTCGGGCTGGAGCTGAACCTCACTCGGCTGTGGCGGCTGCGTCACGACATATTCGGCTTCGGTCTGATCCAGGTGGTGGCGTGCGGCGCGGCGCTCGCCGGCGTCATCTACCTGGCCGGCTTCAGCGGCCCCGCCGCGATCGCGCTCGGCCTGCCGCTGGCGCTGTCCTCCACTGCGCAGGTGCTGCCGATGCTGCAGTCCGCCGGCCGCCTCAACACGCCGTTCGGCGAGCGCGCCTTCTCGGTCCTGCTGTTTCAGGATCTGTCGATCGTGCCGCTGATCACGATCGTCGCCAGCCTCTCGCGCGTGCCCGCCGCACCCGGCGCGGCGCCGCCGGGCTGGCAGATGGCGCTCTATACGGTCGGTGCCGTCATCGGCCTGGTGCTGGCCGGCCGCTACGTCTTCACGCCGCTGTTCCGGCTGATCGGCGGCCTGGGCGAGCGCGAGCTGTTCGTCGCCGCCGGGCTGTTCACGGTC
>CAXTUG010000247.1:4680-4917 GCA_964247375.1 uncultured Sphingomonadaceae bacterium | reverse complement strand
CATCACCGCGCACCTGCGCGAGGATCGGCGCCACATCACCGATGCCGATATCGAACGGCTGATGGCGACGATCAGCCTGCCGCTCAACTTGGAGATGGCCGCCACCGAGGAGATGGTCGGCATCGCGCTGCGCCATCGGCCGCACGCCGCCTGCATCGTGCCCGAGCGGCGCCAGGAGCGGACCACCGAGGGCGGGCTCGACGCCGACGGCCATCGCGAGACGCTCGGCCCGATGAA
>CAXTUG010000247.1:0-4670 GCA_964247375.1 uncultured Sphingomonadaceae bacterium | reverse complement strand
GCTGAGCGGCGCCGGCATCCGCGTGAGCCTCTTCATCGAGCCGACGCCGGCCCAAGTGGAGGCGGCGATCGCGCTCAGGGCGCCGGTGGTCGAATTCCACACCGGCCGCTACGCCCACCGCATCGGCGCCGCGCGTGCCGACGAGCTGAAGCGCATCGCCGACATGGCCGCGCTCGCCGCCAAGAACGGGATCGAGCCGCATGCCGGTCATGGCCTGACCTACGACAATGTCGCCCCGGTCGCCGCCATCCCGCAGATCGCGGAGCTGAATATCGGCCACTTCCTGATCGGGGAGGCGATCTTCATCGGGCTGGCGGAATCGGTCCGCCGCATGCGCGCAGAGATGGAGGCGGCGCGGTGAAATCAAGCGGCGTAATCCCACCGGAAGCTGGGATCTCAGGAGGTTTCATGTTTCCGCTGGTCTCGCGAGACCCCAGCTTGCGCTGGGGTGACGGCCTGTTGAGGCCGTCATGATCGTCGGTCTCGGCTCCGACCTGTGCAACATCGAGCGGATCCAGTCCTCGCTCGATCGTTTCGGCGAACGGTTCGTCGACCGCGTATTCACCGATATCGAGCGGGCCAAGGCGGACCGGCGGGTGATGACGCGCGCCGCCACCTACGCCAAGCGCTTCGCCGCCAAGGAGGCTTTCTCCAAGGCGGTCGGCACGGGCTTCAGCCAGGGCGTGTTCCTGCGCGACATCGGCGTGGTGAACCTGCCGAGCGGCGCACCGACGCTCGCATTGACCGGCGGGGCCAAGGCGAAGCTTGACGCATTGACGCCGGCAGGCCACGCGGTGGACATTCATGTGACGCTCACCGACGACCATCCATGGGCGCAGGCCTTCGTCATCCTCTACGCACGACCGATCTGACGGGACCAGACCAACTTGACCGAACCGCACGCCACCGTTCCCGCCGCCTCGGCGAGCGCCAAGCCCGCCACCGACTGGGTGGCCGAGGTCAAGAGCTTCGCCTGGCTGATCTTGGCGGTGCTGGCGGTGTGGAGCTTCGTCGCCAAGCCCTTCTACATCCCGTCCGAATCGATGATGCCGACGCTGATCAAGGGCGATCGGCTGGTCGTGACCAAATATCCGTACGGCTTCTCCTACGTCTCGCCCGCGCCGATGCACCTGCTGCCCTTCATCCATGGCCGGATGTTCGGGCGCGTGCCGCAGCGGGGCGACGTCGTGATCCTGAAGCCGCCGCAGGAGGATTCCGACTATATCAAGCGGGTGATCGGCCTGCCCGGCGACCGGATCGAGGTGCGTGAGGGCGTTGTCATCCTGAACGGCGTACCGGTGAAGCGTGTATCCGTCGGTCCGGCGATGATCCCGATCGACGCCAACGTGCCCTGCAGCAACGATCGCGAGGCGCAGTTCCAGACGGTCGGCCGCGACGGCAAGCGCTACTGCGCGCTGCCGCGCTTCCGCGAGACGCTGCCGAACGGGGTCAGCTACGACACGATCGACGACGGCTACGCGCCCGGCATCCCGGACGACTTTCCCGAGATCACCGTGCCGCAAGGCCAGGTGTTCGTGATGGGCGACAATCGCGACGAGTCCGCCGACAGCCGCGTGCCCGAGTCGCTCAACGGCTTGGGCGGTCCGATCCCGTGGGAGAATATCGGCGGCCGCGCCGAGTTCATAACGTTCAGCTTCGACGGGTCGACCAACTACTTCAATCCGATCAGCTGGTTCACGGCGCTGCGCCCCGGGCGCGCCGGCACCAGCCTTCATCCACAGCGCGCGGCGGGATGACTAAGCGGCCGGCGACGCTTAAGGGCTATGAGGAAGTTGCGAGCCAGAACGGCCTCGATCCTTGAGCCATGCTCGAGGCGGCGGGGATCAATCCGGCGAGCATGGACGATCCCGACGACATCATCTCGTTCGACGCCTTCCTGAAGCTTCTCGCCGATGATCAGTCAACGCCTGGAAGACGGCGATTTCTCGTCGAATGCCGTCGCGGATGAGCTCATGATCGATCGGCGAACGCTCAACCGGCGCCTTGTTCACGAGGGCGTGACGTATCTGTCCCTTCCGCAGGACGTTTGGCTTCAGATCGTCCAGGATTCGCTCGACAACCCAAACCAGTCGCTGACCGAATGTCCTGTTTCACGGGTTTCCAGAGCCTCAGCGCTCTCTCTCGCTGGTTTCAATCGACGTTTGGCTGCAGTGCAACCGAGCTTCGATCCAGACCCGCTGCCGTTGCTTCCGGCGGCGGCGCAACCGAGCGACGCACAGCGACGCCGTAGCGCACGAGACCAGCCTCACGCCCGATGACGCCGGCGGCGACGAGCCCGCCACATTCAATCAAGTCGCGCGTCACCACGTATAGCGGCTTAGCGCCGATACCCGGAAAAGCATTCCGGGAGGGATCCGGCAAGACAGCCGTGGCGCCCGCGGTGGGTCACGTTAGGATGACGCAACTGTCAGGCGATGACGGCTCGGAAGGAAGGACCGGCGATAGCCTGTGGAGAAGCGTCACGCCTGTCCGGCGCTGGCTGACCCTGCTCTTTCTCTTTCTCACCGCGACGTTCAACCTGCTCGACCGTCAGGCGATCAGCATCCTCGCCGAACGGATAAAGCTCGATCTCCGCCTGACCGACGCGGAGCTCGGGTTGCTGACCGGTACCGCCTTCGGGCTGATGTACGCCTTTCTCACTATTCCCATGTCGCGGCTCTCCGATCACGTCGGTCGGACGCGGCTGATCGCCGTTGCCATCTCGCTGTGGAGCGTTCTCACGGCGTGCTGCGGACTGGCTGGAAATTTCGTGCAGCTGGCGATCGCACGCATGGGGGTCGGCGTCGGTGAAGCGGGATCCCAGTCGGCCTCTGCCTCGCTCATCGTGGATTGCTTTTCTCCACGACAACGCGGGCTTGCAATGGCGATCTTCTATCTTGGGGTGCCGGCTGGGAGCTGTCTCGGTCTGCTGATCGGCGCGGTGGCGGCATCGTCGTTGACCTGGCGAGCCGCGTTCTTGTTGCGGGCGTGCCCGGCGTCCTGCTGGGGCCGGCAATCTGGCTGTGTCTGCATGACCCTCGACCGCAGGCAGCCGACCGGGAGATCGCCGGTCCGCGGACGTTGCTGGCGTCGATGAAACTGGGTGCGTCGATTCGCCGCCTGCTGGCAACGAGTAGTTATCGCATGTTCGTGATCGGCAGCATCGCAGGTATCTCGCTGTATTCCGCGACGCAGGCATCAGGTCTGGCAACCGTCGGCGTGGGATCCACGCTGAATGACAGCCTCGAACCACACGTCGCGACGGTCGACGACGTCGCGGTCGCTTTTCTCGGCGCATCGACCAACCTGCCGAACGGCAGCGCGGCGGGAGCTTTCCGCTCGGGGGTTGCGCCGGTGCGAGTGAGGAACAGCTACGCTCTCGACCCGGTAACGCTGGAGGAGGTGCCGGGCATGGCGCCGTTCGTGCACACCGAGGCTGTCGAAGAGGACGTAGAGCGCCTGTGCACGGCCGTCCGCGGGGCTGCGGAGCAAGCGAACATCGTCATTCTCAACATTCACTGGGGTGTGCCGCTCGGCTGGGCGGCCGCGCACCAGCATGAAATCGCCGAATATCAGAGGCCGCTGGCGGGAGCGATCATCGATGCTGGCGCTTCCGTCATCATAGGGCACGGCCCGCACGTGATTCAGGAGGTCGAATACTATCGGGGGGCACCGATCTTCTACAGCGTCGGCAACTTCGTTTTTCACGACGTGCTGCCGCAGGCGGGCACGTCGCCGGGCGCGTTTCCGACCTATCGCTGGGAGTCGTTGAACACAGAGTGGAACGCGATTGGCGGAATTGCTCGGCTCAAATGAGAGAGCGATGCGCTAGGGTCGAGACTCAATCAGGTCCACCATAGGAGGGTGGCAGCGATAGCGACCGCGGCGGCATAGTTGCGTGCGAGCTTATCGTAGCGTGTAGCGATACGGCGCCAGTCTTTGAGGAGGCAGAAGGCGCGTTCGATGAGGTTGCGGCCGCGGTACGGACGTGGGTCGAACGGCTGGACGCGCACACGACGCGGATTGTTGGGGATGACGGGCAGGGTACCGCGATCTGTGAGGAAGTTTCGGAAGCGATTGCCGTCGTAGGCTGTGTCCGCCAGGCACTGGCGCGCAGGCGGCAGCGGCCCGAGCAGGTCGATGGCTTGCGGCAGATCGCCGGCCTGCCCGGCAGTCAGTCGGAATGCGATGATCCGTCCCCTGGCGTCGACGACCGCATGCGTCTTGGTCGAACGCCCGCCGCGCGATCGGCCAATGGCCTGAGCATCTGCCCCCCTTTTCCGCCCGCGGCGGAGCGGTGCGCCTTGGCGGTGGTGCTGTCGACCATCTGAACATCGGTCGCGTCCAGTTCGACCAGCGTCTGGAACAGCCGTTGCCAGATGCCGCGCTGCGACCAGCGATTGAACCGATCGTAGATCGTGGTCGGCGGCCCATAGAATGACGGGCAGTCCTCCCAGCGACAGCCGACTTTAAGCACGTGCACAATCCCGGACCCGTCGATCATTCACCCGCCGGGCACCAGGCTGGTTCCTGGGCAGCAACGGCTCAATCGCCGACCACTGCCGGTCGCTCAACCAAAACTCTCCCGCCATGACCCAAGCTCCGCAGTTTGCCAGCTTGAATCACCCGCTCACAACAAAATCAACCGCCTGATCGGGTTTGAAGCCTAG
>CAXTUG010000246.1:0-4981 GCA_964247375.1 uncultured Sphingomonadaceae bacterium | reverse complement strand
GGCGAGCGCCTCTCTCAAGCCGGCGACGAACGCCGCGTCTAGCGCGCTGTCCGCAGCCAGGCTGTAGCCCAGCAGCAGGCCGATCGGCCGCGCACCCTTGGCCGCCAGGTCCGACAGGTTCACCGCCACCAGCTTCCACGCCACGTCGCCGGGCGGATCGCCGGGCAGATAGTGGACGCCCTCGACCAGCATGTCGTGCGTGAGCACCAGCTGATGGTCACCGACCGGCAGCACGGCGGCATCGTCCAGCAGGCTGCGCGCGGCCGGGTCCGACGCGAGCGGCCGCAGCAGATCGATGAAGGCACGCTCGCGCGACCGCGACATAGTGTCCTGACTCCCGCTGGCGGCGCGCGCGATCTGGTCCGCGATCGCAGACTATCCGCAACCGTGGTGCTTCGCCAAGTTTCGTGCGTTGTGCGCGCCGACAGGGAGTTCGGCATGGCACAGCAGACAGTCACCGGCGACGACCCGCACGGACGCGACGCCAGCAGCCCGCTGGCGCTGCCGCGCCACGCCTGGCGCGAGATCCTCGGCCGGGTCTGGACCAAGACCAGCAACGACAATATCAGCCTGATGGCGGCGGGCGTCGCCTTCTACGCCTTCCTCTCGGTGGTGCCGCTGCTGGGAGCGCTTGTCATGAGCTACGGCCTGCTCGCCGACCCCTCGACCATCGCCGAGCATATGCAGACCGTGATCCGGCTGGTGCCGAAGGATGCGGCCAAGCTGATCCTCGACCAGATCGTCAGCCTCGTCACGACCGCATCCAGCAAGAAGGGCATCGGCCTGATCGTCGCCCTGTTCGTGGCGATCTACGGTGCGACGCGGGCGAGCGGCGCGATCATCATGGCGATGAACGTCATCTACGAGCAGCATGAGCGGCGATCGCTCGTCCGCACCACGCTGATCTCGTTCGCGATGATCATCGGCGCGGTGGCGGTCGGCATCTGCGGGCTGCTGGCGGGAAGCGCGCTGGCGCTGCTCGGCAAGTGGGCCAACCGCCTGGGCGATGCGACGACCATCACGATCGGCGCGGCGACCTGGGCGATCGCGGCCGGCCTCGCCTGCTTCGCGATCGCCGCCGCCTATCGCTACGCGCCCGACCGGCACGATGCCAAGTGGCGCTGGGTATCGCTCGGTTCGGTGATCGCGACCGTGCTGTGGCTGCTGGCAACGCTGGGGTTCGGCGCCTATGCGAAGACGATCGGCAATTACAACGCGACCTACGGCTCGCTTGGCGCGGTGGTGGTGCTGCTGATGTGGCTGTTCGTGTCGGCCTACGCGGTGCTGCTCGGCGCGTCGATCAACGCCGAGATGGAGCGGCAGCTGAAGCGCGACACCACCAAGGGACCGGCCCGGCCGCTGGGCAAGCGGAACGCGACCGTGGCGGACCAGGTCGCCCCGCCCAAATGACGTGACTCGCATCAGATTAAATCGTCGTTGCGAGCGCAGCGAAGCAATCCAGCTTTCGCCTCTAGCGGTGGGGCCTGGATTGCTTCGTCGCTGCGCTCCTCGCAATGACGAACTCTTCAGCTGCAGCCGTCAGGCAAAGTTGCCCAGCACCTCCAGGAAGCCGTCGCCGTAAGCCTCCAGCTTGCGGGCGCCGACGCCGCTGATCCGCCCGAGGCTGCGCGCGTCGCGCGGCTTGGACTCTGCCATCTCGCGCAGGGTCGCGTCATGGAAGATCACGTACGGGGGCACGCCCTGCGCCTTGGCGACCTCGCGCCGGTGCGCACGCAAGGCTTCGAACAGCGGATCGGACGGCCCCTCGTCGTGTCCGCGCCGCCGCCTTTCCCGTCGCGGCGGCAGCACGATCGGGACCGTCTCCTCGCCCTTCAGGATGGCGCGTGCCGCCGGCCCGAACGACAGGCCGCCGAAATCGTCGGCGCGCAGCGCATCGCGCGCCAGCAGCGCGCGGGCGACCGGCTTCACCAGCCGCAGTTCGTCCTCGTTGGCGATGCCGAAGACGGACAGGCGGTGATGACCCTGGCCCAGCACCTTGTCCGTCTCCTTGCCGGCGAGCACGTCGCTCAGGTGCGTCACGCCGAACCGCATCTCGGTGCGGAACGCCGCGGAGAGGAATTTGCGCGCAATCTCCGTGGCATCCACCGCGTTGGGCGGGTTCAGGCAATTGTCGCAATTGCCGCAGGCCGGCGGCGGCTGCTCGCCGAAGTGTCGCAGCAGGATCGCCCGGCGGCAGCCGGTCGCCTCGACCAGCCCGGCCAGCGCGTTCAGCCGCTGCCGCTCGCCCGGACGACGCGCTTCCTCCACCTCGGTCTCGATCCTGCGGCGGGCGCGGGCGAAATCCTCGGCGCCCCAGAAGAGCTGCGCTGCCGCGGGATCGCCGTCGCGGCCGGCGCGGCCGGTCTCCTGGTAATAGGCCTCGATCGACTTGGGGATGCCGGCATGCGCGACGAAGCGCACGTCTGGCTTGTCGATGCCCATGCCGAAGGCGACGGTCGCGACCATCACCATGTCCTCCGACGCGACGAAGGCGCGGGCATTGGCTTGGCGCTGCGCCGACTCCAGCCCCGCATGATAGGCGCGGGTCGGTCGTCCCGTGGCGCGCAGCGCCTCGGCCAGCTTCTCGGTCTCCGCGCGGCTCTGCGCATAGATGATGCCGGGACCGGGATTGTCGCCGATGACGTCGGCGAGCTGGCGCGCCAGGCCGTCGCGTGGATTGACCGCATAGCGGATGTTCGGCCGATCGAAGCCGGCGAGGATCAGGCCATCGTCGGGAATGCCGAGCTGCGCCAGGATGTCGGCGCGGGTGTGGCTGTCGGCGGTGGCGGTGAGGGCCAGCCGCGGCACGTCCGGCTGCGCGTCGAGCAGGCTGCGCAGCTGGCGGTAATCGGGCCGGAAATCGTGGCCCCATTCCGAGACGCAGTGCGCCTCGTCGATCGCGATCAGCGCCAGCGGCACCCCGTCGAGCAGCCGGCGGAAGCCGTCCAGCGTCGCCCGCTCGGGCGCGGCATAGAGCAGGTCCAGCTCGCCGCGACGGAACCGCCGCATCGTCTCGTCGCGGTCGGCGTCGGCGGAGGTCAGCGCCGCGGCGCGGATGCCCGCCGCCTCGGCGCTGCGCACCTGATCGTGCATCAGCGCGATCAGCGGCGAGATGACGAGCCCGGTGCCGCCGCGGCACAGGCTGGGTATCTGGTAGGTCAGCGACTTGCCCGCGCCGGTCGGCATCACCGCCAGCGTGTGCTGCCCGGCCATGATGCGCCCGATCACGTCCGCTTGGCGGCCGCGGAACTCATGATAGCCGAAGGTCTGGTGGAGGGCGTCGAGCGGGGTCATCGTAGCTAAGCTTCAGGCGCTCAATACCGTTCCGCCCGAACTTGTCGAAGCCCTTTAAAAATCCACGCCGTTGATGTCGATCTGGAGGTCGCGATGGGTCAGCACCAGCGATCCATCCGGCCGCGCCCAGAAGCTGGCGGACCATAACAGGTCCGTCGCGTCCGCCACGTCGCGCTCGCCGCCGCCGCGCAGGTCGTGCCGCACGATCGTGCCGGCCGGATCGCCGCCGCCCCGCTTGGCGTAGAAGATCGCGCCGTCGGCCAGCCACCAGTTGCGCCAGTCGCTCGGGTGGAGCGCGGCGACCACCACCTCCTCCGGCCCGGTGAGCGACAGTCCGTCCGCGGCCAGCGCGCGGCGGCGGATGCCGGCGACGCCGTCCATGGCATAATAGAGATATTTGCCGTCGGGGTCGGGGCGCACCACCCGCGGGCCGTCGCCGCTGATCGCCCGCGGCGGCGCGCCGCCGAACGGATCGATCCGCCAGATCCGCCAGGCGCCCGACTTGCGCGACGTGAAATACAGGTGCCTGCCGTCGGGCGTCCAGGCCGGCGACTGCTGCACCGCCTGATCGTGCGTCACCGCGTGCGGGCGGCCGCCGTCGCCGCTGATCAGCAGCAGATCGCTCTGGTCGCTCGTCACGCCGATATAGGCGAGCCATCTGCCGTCGGGCGACCAGGCCGGCTCCTGGTAGAAGATGTCCTGCGTGAAGGTGATCTGGTGCGGCGCCCGGCCGCGATCCGCGACCCACAGATTCTCAGGCCCGCCCCGTACCGAGACGAAGGCGGCGCGACCGTTGCCTGCCTCGACGTAGAAGCGATCGAACAGGTTGGTACGCAGGTTGGCGAGGAATTGCGGCGGCACCGCCGGGGTGGCGTCGCGTCCGACCTCCTGAAAGGTGGCATGGTCCTTCAGGCCTTCGTAGACCAGCCGGTCGCGATTGCGGGCGAAGGACAGCGTCCGGTACTCGACGTCTCCGAGCGCCAGCCGGCTGAGCCCGGATCCATTCCGTGCGATCCACCATAGCCCGGTATCTCCCGACCGGTCCGACGAGAAGATCAGGCCCTGGTCCTTGGCGCCCCAGGTCAGGCCCCAGATCGTCTTGCCGTCGTGGCTCAGCGAACGGTGCTCGCCCGTCTTCAGATCCTGAATCTCGAGCTCCACCGACTGCCACGCCTTGCTGCGGAGGAAGGCCAGCGTGCGGCCGTCGCGCGACACCTGCGGCTCGCCGTCGCCGGGAATGTTGGACGGCGGATCGGTCACGGCCGCGGTCGTGCCGCTGGTCGTGTCCAGGCGGTAGATGCGCAGCACGCCGCCGTGCGTCGCCTGGTCGCTGAAGTAGAGCGTCCGTCCGTCCGGCGCCCAACTCAGCCGGGACGTCAGCGCGGTGCGGCAATGGCCCACCAGCCGCTCCTGGCCGCCGGTCGCCGGCATGAGCAGGATGGCGCACGGCGTGTGCCCGTCCCGCGCGGACCGGGTGAAGGCGATCGCGGAGCCGTCCGGGGTCCACGCCGCATTGTCGTCGATCTCCGCATCGGTGGTCAGCCGCACCGGCGTCTGGTCGCCGATCGTGACCAGATAGAGGTCGACATTGTGCCTGTCCTGCAGCCGCGCCGTGTAGGCGACCCGGGTACCGTCGGGAGAAATTGACGGGCGCTGATATTTTTTTGTATCGGCGACCACCGTGAAC
>CAXTUG010000245.1:2511-4994 GCA_964247375.1 uncultured Sphingomonadaceae bacterium | reverse complement strand
GACTCGAAACTCGGCGCGACCTTGCGCGACCTGCGCCGCTCCGCGACCGGATCGACGCCTTGGCGCACCTGACGACGCAGCGCCGACGCGGCCTCGCGCGCCTCGGCCAGCGAGACGTCTAGTGCCGAACCAAGGCCGTAGTCGCGGCGCTTGCCATGCCGCTGCATCCGCAGCACCCAGGTCCGCGCGCCGCTCGGCTTGACCAAGAGGCATAGCCCAGGCTCATCAATCGCTCCCCGTGGCCTGCGACGAGGACACGCTGCCTAGAGCGGCGCTATGGTCCCACGATCGTTCCCACGTTTCGACACGGTTTAAGGCAATCAGAGCGGCCGACCACGAACACATTAGAGGGCAAAAACATTGCTTTTACAGTGTAGTTAGGGACGCCCTGGACTTGCCTGGGACTAAAGTTCTACACTCGTAGGGGTCACCAACCCCGGAAATCAGCCGTTTTTGGCTGAAGCTGGAGGACGGCTGCCCCTGGCATCACAAAAAGTTGCCCCCGGCTGACGCGATCGACCGTGCCGCGGGCGATCATCAGGGCTCGCGTGCGCTTGCCGTAGTGGCGCACCATCTCCGGCGACATGCCGAGTATGCCGCCAACTTCGCTATCGTTCAGGCCGAGCTCGAGCTGATAACAGCAGGTGTTCTTGCGCAGGCCGTGGAAGGTGAAGCCTGCGCCCTCGGCGATCGCCTCGCGCGCGATCAGGTCGGCGATCACCTCGGCGACAGGCTTCGAAGCCGTGAGATCGCGCAGACGCGCCTGGATGGCGCCGGTCGTCTTGAACGGCGCTCCGCTCCGCTCGTACAGCAGCGTGATCGCGTTGCGAGGCAGGCGGGCAAGGTCGAGGCGAACCGTTATCACGGATTGCGCGAACGGTGGACGCTATCGGGTCTCGCCCCTCCGGCGAGGTGACCGCACGACCGACCGCAACGCTCCGCGAAGTCGGCTGGCGGCAGTCGTCACGAACTACGCGGGCGGAACCGTCGCCGAAAGCCCATCCTGGAAGCATTCGTCCGCGACTAGACTAGCCCGGCGCAAATCAACGCGATCGGAGACCATCAGAACCGAGCGCTCAGGCCGAAAGTGAAGCGCCTGGGCGCCCCCGGACCAAGGCTGCGCGGATCCGACGCTCCAGGCGCTTCCGTCAATTCCACCTCCTCCGTATCGCCCAGCGCCCCGAAGGTGGCATAGCGTGCATCGAAGAGGTTTCGTACCTCCCCGAACAGCATGAGAGGCCCGACGAGCCGCACGGATCCATGAAGATTGACGACGGCATAGGAGTCAGTCTGCGATTCCAAGTTCGCCTCATCGCCGAAGAGATATTGGCCGGATGCAACCTGCACATCCGCACCGATGGACGAGGTGCCGGTGTCGTAGTCGATGGTGAACATGCCTCTGTTCCGCGGCACTCCGGGAAGTCTGTCACCTGGCTCGACTTGCACGACACCGCCGTCGCCGGCTTGCGGATGGTTGGGGGAGCTGAGCTCGAGGGCGGTGCGATAGGTCGCGTCGGTGAACGCATATCCAGCGCGCGCCTTCAGTCCACCCCTGCGATAGCCGATGGTCGCCTCGATCCCTTGTCGTCGCGTCTGGCCGATATTTCGGAAGAAGGCGCGCCCGCGGATGTGAGAGGCGACGAACTGAAGGTCATCCTCGTTTGTGGCCCGATAGGCGGCGAGAAGCCATTCGAAGGCGCCGAGCCTGCCGTTTCCGCTCAGCTCGAAGGTACGGGCAATCACCTGTTGCAGCGGCGGGTCAGCGACGAAGAAGTTGGTGAGGCTGCAAGGCGCCTTCTCATCGGCACAGGAAAGTTCTGCCGGTGTCGGTGCGCGGCTGCTCTCAGCATACGTGCCGCGTACGGCGGCGGCGGGGCCGAGGGTCCAAGTAACCTTGGCGCCGGGATTGAGCCGCCGGAAGGTGTGATCGCCGTCCAGTGCCGTGCCGAGTTGGTCGTCCAGATCGATCTTGGCTTCGTTCCATCGCAGCGAACCCTCCACGGCCACGCTCGACGTCACGGGGAAACGCTCGGAAAAGAACACCCCCGCGTAGTAAGTGCGCGCAATCAGCGAGACTGGCGTGATCGTTCCGTCGGGTTGGTTGATGATGAGCCCCAAGCCCCCGACGCTGCGGTCGTCGGTCAGCGCCCCTAGCTCGGTCGAGCTACGAAAGCGCGTGCGGCTGCGATCATGGCTGAACCCGAGGATGAGCTGGTTGTCGCCACTGCCAAGCGGCCGCCGATCGACGACCTGCGCAAGCACGCCCCTCGCGCTGGTATGGGTGCGACTGCGGTTGAGCGCGCCGTAGCCTTCGCCGCCGAGAACGTCGAGAACCTCCTCGCCTTGGTTCGATGTGAGAACAGCCTCTCCCTTCCCGTTAGCCGTCTCGAGGCACAAGAGCCCCGCCCCATCGTCATCTTCGCAGGGTTCGATGTCCGCGGCGTCCCCGTTCAGCGTCCGCTGCCGCAAAGCCTGAGCGTAGA
>CAXTUG010000245.1:0-2500 GCA_964247375.1 uncultured Sphingomonadaceae bacterium | reverse complement strand
GGCTCACGCGACCATATCGGTTGCGGGTGTTGTCAGGATGGGTGAAGACGGCTCGGTAATCCGCGTCCAGAAGTTCGATCGGCGCGCTGCCGTTGCCGGTCAGGTCGCTTTCGGCGCCGACCAGCTTCAGGTGCACGCCGGCGCTATCGCCATCGAACCCCGCGTCGGCGAACAAGTTGGTCACCCCGGACGGCGAGAACCGACGCCAGCCGTCGTCCAAGCTGTGCTGGAGCGCGACATAGAGGCTGCGGCGCTCGTCTCTCCAGCCCGCTTCGGCGACGGCTTCGATTTCGCCGTAGCTGCCGACGCTAACGGAGACGAACCGACCCGGCGCCGATCGGCCGGTCTTCGTGACAACGATCAATGCGCCGCCTAGGGCGTTGAGACCGTATATCGGGTCGGCGCTCACCAGGTTGATCCGGTCGATTGCAGCTTCGGGCAGCAGGTCGAACTGAACCGTATCGCCGAACGGCTGGTTGAATCTGGCGCCGTCCAGGTAGGCGGCAAGCCCCTGTGCCTGACCTTGCAGGGGAGAGAGCGTGAATCCGCGATATACCAGGTTCGGCTGGTATGGGTTGCCCTGTGCATGCTGCAGCAACACGCCAGGACCAGACCGCGTCAGCGCGCGGAACAGGTCTGGCCGTCCCGATCCGGTAATCTCCTCCCCGTCGACCTTCACGGCGTCTTCCTGGGCGCCGGGACCCGAGACCACGATTACATCGCTAGCGCGAACATTCTGCGCAAGCGCAGGGCTGGCGGCGCAGATGAGCGCTGCCGCTCCTATCCACGATCGTCGCATGCCGGCTCCCCGTGCCCGGCCACTTGGAAGCGGCACCGCTCGGCCGATACAGGCGCCGACGCTAAGTGGGAAGTTTCCGCAGCAAGGCAAGCATCCTATCGGGATGGCTCGTCGCTGCGATCGCCGATTCGATCGTTACGCCGCCGCGTGCGCTGCTGCCGCCTCAGGCCGCGGGCAGCCGCAGCGTCGCGCAGAGCCGCCGAGATCCTCGCTCTCGCCCAGCACGATCGAGCCGCCGTAGATTTCCGAGACGTCGCGGACGATCGCCAGGCCGAGTCCGGTGCCGGGCTTGCCGGTGTCCAGCCGGGCGCCGCGCTCCAGCACGTTGGCGCGCTGCGCCTCGGGAATGCCGCGGCCGTCATCCTCGACCAGGATCGCGACGAACCCGGCATCGCGCGACACCGTCACGAACACCCGCCCCCGCCCATATTTGGCGGCGTTCTCGATCAGGTTGCCGAGCATCTCGTCGAGATCCTGCCGCTCGACGCGGACGGCGGCGGCCTTGTCGCCGGTCAGGTCGAGGGTGATGTGGCGGTGCATGCGGTTGACCGCGCGCTCGACCGCGGTCAGCGACGGCCACACCTCGCTGCGGCTCTGCCCCGATCCGCGCCGCCCCACGGCGCGGGCGCGGGCGAGATGGTGGTCGACCTGGCGGCGCATCGTCGTCGCCTCGCGGATCACGGTCGCGGCGAGGTCGGGGCTCTGCGCGGTCGCCTCGTTCATGATGACGGTGAGCGGCGTCTTGAGCGCATGGGCGAGGTTGCCGGCATGGCGGCGCGCCTCCTCGGCTTGGCGCTCGTTATGGTCGAGCAGCTGGTTCAGTTCCTCGACCATCGGCGCGATCTCCACCGGCAGCCGCTCGTCGACCCGCGCCTGCCCGCCGGCGCGCACCGCGCCGAGCTCGCGGCGGACCCTGCGCAGCGGCCACAGCCCGAACGTCGCCTGCAGCGCCGCCATCACGATCAGCCCCAAGGCGAGGATCGCGAACGACCGCACCAGCGTCCGCCGCAGCGCCTTGATCTGCTCGTCCAGCGCCTCGCGGCTCTGCGCCACCTGGAACCGCCACGTCGCCGCCGATCCGGGCAGGCGGACGTCGCGCTCCAGGATGCGCAGCTGGTCCTCCGCGAATTCGCGGCTGTCGTAGATGTGGGTGCCGGTATCGCGATGCGGCGGTACGCGCAGCCGGCGGTCCCACAGCGAGCGCGACGGAAACGGATCCTGCCCCGGCGCCGAGACCTGCCAGTAGAGGCCGGAATAGGGCTCCAGGAAGCGCTGGTCGCCGAGCTGGCGGTTGAACCGTACCTCGCCGTCGGGGCCGAGCTCGGCCGAGGCGATCATCGCGGTCAGGACATATTCGAGCTGGGCGTCGAAATTGCGGGTGATCGCGGACTGCAGCACGCGGTCGAGCGCGAAGCCGCCGCCGAACAGCAGCAGAAAGATCCACAGCGCCGCGACGCCGATCATCCGCCGGGTCAGCGAGCCGGTGGTGCGCCCGGCGGGTGCGTTTCCGGCGGCGTTGCGGCCGGTGCGCAACGGCCGGCCGATCCACAGCCGGACGGCGTTGGCAAGGACCTGCCGCCAACCCTCCGCCGGCTGCGCCTCGGCCGATCCCGGCAAGCCGCTCACTCCCGCGCCCCGGAGGCGGCTCAGACGTCCTGCTCTGCGAGGATGTGGCCGCGCCCGCGGAGGGTGGTGATGACG
>CAXTUG010000244.1:0-5007 GCA_964247375.1 uncultured Sphingomonadaceae bacterium | reverse complement strand
GCTCCGATGACGAGCACGGCGGCGACGCCCAGCAGGCCGATAGCCGCTCTCCGGGATCGCCGCCCGCCACCGCCGCGCCCGCCACCCCGATCAGACGAAGTCGGCGCGATCGATCGTCGACGCGCCAACGCCGACGAGATCGACGCCTTCGAGATGCTCGCCAGAAGCAAGCGGCAATGCATCGCGCGCCGAGCCGCGATGAAGTGGTCAAGGAAAGCCGATCTTGCGGAGCCACGTGGCGAAGCGCGGGTCGGAGCGGAGCGGCGCGAGCAGCGGGTCGGCCTTGAAGTCCATCAGGCCGGGGTCGCCCAGATCCCAGGCGCGGGCGATCGCGGCGAAGGCGAGATCCGGCGCGCGCCGCTGCGCGTAAACCTCTGCGATCTGATATTGCGATGCATCGCCGTAGAGCCGGACGAGCTCAGCCAGCGCCCGGTCCGGCGCGGTCGGCGCTGGCGATGGCCTCGACCGACAGGCGTTGATACGCATCCGGCTCCAACCTCGCGACCACCTTCGTGGCTTCGCCCGGCTGACCCTTCGCGATCAGAGCAACGGCAAGGTTCTGAATGGCAACTTCGTTCGACCTCGTTCAGTGATAATGTGTCAATGCTGTTGGTCGGGGCAGGCTCGTCAACGCCGATCATATGTCGTTCTTGCTTATCGCGACGGTCCTCAGCCGCGACCAGGTGAAAACCGCTACAAAGAATATTGTGAACTCCCTCTATAAAGATCAGCATGAGACGAATTCGCCATGCCTGATCCGAGAGGCATGGCTGTCCGACGCAGTGGTCGCTTAAGAGTGCGCAAGCAGAACCACCGCCAAGACCGCGAAATATGCAAACATCATCAGACAGCCGATGAAGGTCATTACGCAGCGCCTTGCAGCTTTGCAAACTCTATACTGCTGAGTAGCACCGGCATGCCATGGCAATGACGACCCCGCAGAGCCAGACCACAACGTTTCGCTTCGACAGCGAAGTGTTCAAGCAAATGCTGGAGAAGCGCGACGCGCGTGAGGGGTTGTTAGGTAAACTAGCAGTCAAAGCTTCCGAGTGGTTAAAATCTGTCGGTCCACAAAAATCAAGCTGCGTCATTTGACGACTACTACTCAGCATTTGAAAAAGGCCTTGCCGAGAAGATTAACGAACGTCCGAAGCTGGGAAGCGATTAGGATGTTCTGAATGTTCGGTAATGGATCATCCTCGCTGCCGAGAAGCTGCCGGTCGGCTTGCAACCAATCATCTGCGATCTGATCAACCAGCAAATTCGAACCATCTCTGATTTTGCACTAACGAGAACGTGTCTTTGATCGCATCAGCCTCTGCCAAGATGTTCGAAGTCAGTACGGTTGAATGTATTTGCTGCGCTTACGGCACGCATGCACCTTGAACAATTTGCATCCACATTGGGGGATGCCCTGCTTTTCGCCCTGGCTACCCCTTGATCCTGAACTGCCCATATGCGAGCCAGGGTTCAACCTAGAGGGGAGCAGCAGATGGCCGACTATTCAGCATCAGTACTGGAGGTATCGGGGGCGGCCGACGCGAAATTAAGTACGGACCAGACCAAACTGTATGTCTCCCGTAACGGGGACATTGATGTGTTCGATCTGAACACGCATACCAATATCGCCACTTGGCATATCGGTACCGCAGTTGGCGTATTTTCGATGTCCGAAGATGGGTCTTACCTGCTCGTATCAGACCCGCGGCAACCACTTCTGTATCAGGTCTCGACGCAAACAGGATCGATTCTAAGAACATATATCGGCAGCGGCAACGCCTACAGCGATGTTGAGGTCGTCAACAATACCACGGCCCTTGTCAGTAACATCGACGCCTACTCGCAAGCTCATCCGGAAGTGCTCGACCTCCGGACCGGCAATCGCACGAATCTGACATCGATCGCGGTGGGAACCGGCTTTTCCGTTTCTGGACGCGAGACGCTTACCGAGGACGGGCATCTTACGTTGATTGCAGATGGGAACTCGTCCGGTGGGCCGTTGCATATCTTCGACGATCGCGTCGGTGCAGTGACGGCGAATGGAGGTACCGGTGCCTACAATTACGGCGTTCAAGCAATCAGCGAATCCGCCAATCTCGTTGCCGTGGGAATCTATGGCCAGGGCCTAGCATTGTACGACACCGATCTGCACTATCTGAGAAACATTAATCTTGGGTCTGTCAATGGTGTTGCGTTCGATCCTTCCGGCCATGTCGCTTATGTTTACCAAACAGATAGCTTTGGCAGTAATGCGAACGTAGTCGAATATGACGCGACAACTTTCAACGAAATCGCACGTTATGGGCTAGATCATTCAAGCACCACTAATTCGGCAAATGTCCGATACGGCGACAATCTCTTGGCTACGGACGATGGACGTTTTTATGTCGTCACCGATCCCGGTAATGGCTCCATTACCCTGATCGACAAGCGGAGCATCTACGGTGGGGACGGCAACGACGCGCTCGCCGGCTCCGATCAGAACGACTTGATCCGCGGAGGCTCTGGGCATGACGTCCTCCATGGCCGCGGCGGCCAAGATACGCTGGACGGTGGATCGGGCAACGACCACATCTACGGTCAGTCTCCGAATGGCGGCGCTGACGCTTCTGACTCAATCAGCGGCGGAGAAGGCAACGACTATCTCCAGGGCAATGCAGGTAGCGACACGCTGGATGGCGGCACCGGCTCAGATCGCATCAACGGCGGCGCTGACGGCGACAAGATCATCGGTGGTGAAGGCAACGATACGGTCAACGGCAATCTGGGCAATGACACCATCACTGGTGACAACGGCAACGACTCGCTGCGTGGCGGGCAGGGTAATGACTCGATCGACGGAGGCGCCAACGATGACGTCCTTTCAGGCGATAAGGGGGTCGACACGCTGACGGGCGGCTCGGGCAATGACTACTTCCGCTTCGCGCCGGGTGATGCGTCGATCACGAACAGCACCACAGACGCAATTACCGACTTTCAGCACGGTGCCGATCACATTCAGATCGGTTTTGCGCCAGCCGCCGTGATCAGTGTGGGTTCAGCCGGTTCGCTCTCAACTGCGCATGCGCTGGCGCAGGCAAGCTTGGATCAGCATGCAGGCGATCACGAGGTGGCACTGGTCCAAGTGGGCTCCGACACGCTCCTGTTCTGGAATGGCTCGGGCGGAAGCACGATCGATAGCGGGCTGCTGCTGCAAGGCATCGGTGCCAACGTGATCGCAGCATCGGATTTCTAACGGTGCGGATAATCGTTGCGATCTTAGTCTTAGCGCATGAGATCAGAGTTTATCGAACGAGCGCGGCACCTTGACATGGAAATCTTCTTACGTTGACTAAGCTTATGGGTCGCAATCGCCGATCGTCGAAGCAGATGCTGCCCTCTTAGAGGTGCTATCCGTGCGTTCACAGGCGTGGTGTCATGGCTATGACCTGATGAAGGAAATGGGCCTGCTATCGGGAACACTTTATCCCCTGCTGATGCGCATGACCAAAAAAGGGGCTGGTCTAGGCTTCAAATCCGATCAGGCGGTTGATTTTGTTGTGAGCGGGTGATTCAAGCTGGCAAACTGCGGAGCTTGGGTCATGGCGGGAGAGTTTTGGTTGAGCGACCGGCAGTGGTCGGCGATTGAGCCGGCCCAGGAACCAGCCTAGTGCCCGGCGGGTGAATGGTCGGCGGCCCATAGAATGACGGGCAGTCCTCCCAGCGACAGCCGACTTTAAGCACGTGCACAATCCCGGAAAGCACCCGTCTGCCTCCTCAAAGACTGGCGCCGTATCGCTACACGCTACGATAAGCTCGCACGCAACTATGCCGCCGCGGTCGCTATCGCTGCCATCCTCCTATGGTGGACCTGATTGAGTCTCGACCCTAGAGTTCTCTTAGCGCCAGTACCGGTCTCGACCGCAGCACCGGCAGGCTGCCCAGCAGACCCACGGCCAGGGTCACGCCGCAGGACACGGCAAGCGTGAGCGCCACCACCGACCAGTCCGGCGCCCACGGCAGAGCCAGCACGTGCACGACCACGAACCAGCCCGCGCCGGTGCCGAACGCCAGCGCGACCACGGCCAGCAGCGCCGAGAGCAGTCCATATTCGATCGCCTGAACCGCCAGGATCTGGCGCGGGCGGCCGCCGAGCAGCTTCAGCACGACCGCATCATAGCGGCGCGCCCGGGTCGTCGCCGCGACCGCCCCGACCAGCACGGCCAATCCGGCGGCGACGGTCACGCTCGCCGCGGCGCGCACGGCAAAGGCGAGTTGGCCCAGCACCCCGCCAATCTGGCCGAGCACGTCGCCGACGCGGATCAGCGTCACGGACGGCAGTGCCCCGCCGACCTGCATCGCGATGGCGCCGTCGCGGTCCGGCGGTGCGTAGATGCTGGCGAGCAGCGCGTGCGGCGCCTCCTCGATATAGCCGGGCGAGAAGATGATCGCGAAGTTGAGGCTGAGCGCGCTCCAGTCGATCTCTCGGAGCGCGGCGATCCGCGCCGGCACGTCGACGCCCAGCACCGATATCGTGATCGTGTCGCCGACCCGGAGGCCGAGCGCCGCTGCGGCGCGGTCCTCGATCGACACCAGCGGCGGCCCGCGATAGCCCGGCGGCCACCACCGCCCGGCCACCACCTGATTGCGGGGCGGAACGATTGGCGACCAGGTCAGCGTCCGGTCTCCCCGCAGCACCCACGTGTCGGGCGGCACCTTCAACCGCGCGACCGGCACGCCGCGGAGCGCGGTGATCGCGCCGCGCAGCGACGGCACCGCTTCGATCCGCGCGGTCGGCGCGGCGGCCTGCACGGCGGCACGAAACCGCCCGGCATCCTCCGGCTGCAGGTCGATGGCGAAGAAGCGCGGCGCCTTGGCCGGCGCGGTACTGGCGAGCTCGGCGGAAAGACTTGTGTCGATCGTCGCCATCGCCACGAACAGCGAGAAGCCGAGCCCAAGTGCCACCACCAGCCGGTCGGTCTGCGCGCCGGGACGGTGGAGATTGGCCAGCGCAAGCCGCGCCAGCGG
>CAXTUG010000243.1:0-5051 GCA_964247375.1 uncultured Sphingomonadaceae bacterium | reverse complement strand
CCTGCGACCCCCAGACCCCCAGTCTGATGCGCTACCAGGCTGCGCTACGCCCCGACCAAGGGCAGGGCTCCTAGGCACCTCCCCGCGCAGCGTCAATGCCCGTGATTCCTAGGTCACCGTTCCCGGCCTTCGCCACGAAACGGGGAGTTCATCATGCACTCCGTCCGCAAGCCCGCCATTGCCCGCCTCGACGCCACGTGATAGGCGCCCGCCTTCCTGCGGCCGGTGTGCGATCTTCCACGCGGCGCACCAGCATTTTCGGGGCCTTCTCCTATGTTCGCATCGCCCGCTTACGCCCAGGCTGCCGGGGCCGCCCAGGCCGGGCCATCGTCGCTGCTCACGCTCGCCGTGCCGTGGGTGCTGATCATCGGCATCTTCTACCTGCTGGTATGGCGTCCGCAGAACAGGGCGCAGAAGGCGCAGCGCGCGCGCATTAACGCGGCCAAGAAGGGCGACACCGTCGTGACCGGCGGCGGGCTGCTCGGCAAGGTCATCAAGGTCGACGGCGACGAGGTCGAGCTGGAGCTCGGGCCGAACGTGCGCGTCCGCGCGCTCCGCGCCACCCTCACCGACATCCGCCCGCTCGGCGGCGCGGCGAACGACTGAGGCGGGTAGCGCACGCACATGCTCGATTTCCCGCGATGGAAGGTGATCTGGATCTGGCTGGTGCTGCTGGCCGGCGTCGTCCTGGCGATCCCCAGCCTCATGCCCGAGAGCACCGCCCGCCAGATCGGCCTCGGCGGCTTCCCCCGTATCAACCTGGGCCTGGACCTGTCCGGCGGCAGCCACCTGCTGCTGGAGGCGGACACCGCCGACCTGGCGAGGCAGAACCTCCAGAAGATGGAGGACACGATCCGTACCGAGATGCGGCGCGGCGATACCAGGATCGCGATCGGCGATATCTCGACCAGCAACGGCAGATTGTCCTTCTTCGTGCGCGACGTCGCCCAGCTCGACGCCGCGGTCGAGAAGACGCGCAGCCTGACCCAGCCTGCCGGCTACTCCGGCCAGCGCGACTGGAACGTCGCCGTGGTGGACTCGACCCGCATCGTCATGACGCCGACGCAGGCCGGCCTCGCCGCCAGCATCGACAATGCGATGAAGACCGCGACCGAGGTCGTGCGCAAGCGCATCGACGCGCTCGGCACCAAGGAGCCGACGATCGTTCGCGAGGGAACGACCCGCATCCTCGTCCAGGTGCCCGGACTGCAGGATCCGGCGGGGTTGAAGGCGCTGATCGGCAAAACCGCCAAGCTCGAATTCAAGATGGTCGACCTCAGCGCCGATCCGAGCCTTCTGGCGCAGGGCAAGGCGCCGGCGGGATCGCAGGCGCTGCCCTATCCCGGTAATCCCGGCGGCACGCCTTACATCGCCGTGCAGCGCCGCGCGATCCTCTCGGGCGACGACCTGATCGACGCCAATCTCGACAAGGATCAGGACGGCCAGCCCGCGGTCAGCCTGAAGTTCAATGCGGCAGGTGGGCGCAAGTTCGCCCGCGCGACGCAGGAGAATCCGGGCAAGCTGTTTGCCATGATCCTCGACAACCAGGTCCTCTCCGCACCGCGGATCGACGAACCGATCCTGGGCGGCAATGCGATCATCCACGGCAGCTTCACCACCGACAGCGCCAACCAACTCGCAATCGCGCTGCGCTCGGGCAAGCTGCCGGTTGCCCTCAAGGTGGTGGAGGAGCGCACCGTCGGGCCGCAGCTCGGCGCCGCCTCGATCCACGCCGGCGTGGTCGCCTCGGTCATCGCCAGCGTGGCGGTGATCCTGTTCATGCTCGTCACCTACGGCCGCTTCGGCGTCTACGCGAATTTGGCGGTGGTGCTGAACATCTTCGTGATCCTGGCGGTCATGGCGATCCTCACCGCGACGCTGACGCTGCCCGGCATCGCCGGCTTCGTGCTGACGATCGGCACCGCGGTCGACGCCAACGTGCTGATCAACGAGCGCATCCGCGAGGAGCGGCGACGCGGCCGCGGCATCGTCCAGTCGGTGGAACTGGGCTACAAGGAAGCGAGCCGCACCATCTTCGAGGCGAATACCGTACACGCCATCTCCGGCCTGATCATGCTGCTGCTGGGGTCGGGGCCGGTCAAGGGTTTCGCGGTGGTGCTGCTGATCGGCATCTGCACCTCGGTGTTCACCGCCGTCACCTTCACCCGCATGCTGACCGCCGGCTGGATCAAGCGCAAGCGGCCGACGGAGATCCACATCTGATGCGCCTGCTTAAGCTCATCCCCGACAATACCAACATCGGCTTCGTTCGGCTGCGCGGCTGGGCGTTCGGGCTGACCGCGCTGCTGACGCTGGCGGCGGCGGTGCTGGTCGGCGTGCGCGGCCTCAACCTCGGCGTCGACTTCGTGGGCGGCGTGATGATCGAAGCGCGCTTCCGAGCACCGCCCAGCGAAGATGCCCTGCGTCACGACATCGACCAGCTCCACGTCGGGGAGGCGGCCTTGTCGACCTTCGGCGGACCCAACGTCTACTCGATCCGGCTGCCGAACCCCAAAACGGGCGACGAGGGCGCCACCAACCGGCTCGTCAAGAATGTGCAAAGTACGATTGCCGCCAAATATCCCGGCGTGACCTTCAACCGTGCCGAGACCGTATCGGGCAAGGTCTCGAACGAGCTGATCCGCAACGGCCTGCTGGCCGTCTTCCTCGCCGTGTTCGCGATCGCGATCTTCTCCTGGCTGCGCTACGAGTGGCAGTTCGGCGTGTCGACCTTCGTCGCCATCTTCCACGACGTGCTGGTGACGCTCGGCTTCTTCGCGTTGACCCGGCTGGAGTTCGACCTCAACATCGTCGCCGCCGTGCTCACCATCATCGGCTACTCGATCAACGACAAGATCGTGATCGACGACCGCATTCGCGAGAATATGCGCAAGTACCGGCAGATGGACATGCGCGCGCTTGTCGATCTGTCGGTGAACGAGACGCTGCCGCGTACCGTCATGACCTCGCTCACCATCCTGCTGGCGCTCGCCTCGCTGCTGATCTTCGGCGGGCCGGTGCTGCGCGGTTTCACCGCGGCGATGATGCTGGGCGTGATCGTCGGCACCTACAGCTCGATCTACGTGTCGAGCTCGCTGCTGATCAGCCTCGGCCTCACGCCGCAGCTCGCCGAGCCCAAGAAGCGCGGCGGACCGCCGGCCGGGGCGGAGCGGATCGGCTGATCCGGATAATCCGCTTCATCCAGGAGCAAGCTGCCGCGCCTTATCGCGGCATCGCATATGTCTTCCCGCGCACCGGGCGCTGGGCTAAAGGGGTCGCCTCTATGCGCTTGTCCCGTTTCAACGCCGCGCTCGCCGCGAGCCTCGCCTCCGTCATGCTGCTCTCCAGCCCCGCTTCGGCCGCCGACGGCGCCAAGAAGTCGGCCAAGGAGAATAACCGCTACGTCGCGCGCGACGTGGAGACGCTCTACAACGCCGCCAAGGATCAGCTCGACCGCAAGCGCTACAAGGTCGCCGCCACCCTGTTCGACGAGGTCGAGCGCCAGCATCCCTACTCGGTGTGGGCGCGCCGGGCCGAGCTGATGAGCGCGTTCAGCCACTATCTGGCGCAGGATTATCCGGAATCAATCGAGGCGGCGCAGCGCTTCCTGTCGATCCACCCGGGCAACAAGGATGCACCCTACGCGATGTACCTGATCGCGGTCGATTATTACGAGCAGATCGGCGACGTGAACCGCGATCAGAAGACCGCGCAGCAGGCGCTGGACGCGATGGGCGAGCTGATCCGCCGCTATCCCGACACTTCCTACGCCGCCGACGCGCGGCTGAAGATCGACCTCATCAACGACCATCTCGCCGGGCGCGAGATGGACATCGGCCGCTTCTACCAGCGGCGCCACGAGTGGCTCGCCTCGACCTTCCGCTTCCGCAAGGTCGTCGACACCTACCAGACCACCAGCCAGGTACCGGAGGCGCTGCTGCGCCTGACCGAATCCTACCTGGAGCTGGGCGTGCCCGAGCAGGCGCGCAAGTCGGCCGCCGTGCTCGGCACCAACTTCCCCGGCTCCGACTGGTACCAGCGCGCCTACGCGCTGATCCAGAAGAGCGACGGCGTGTCGATACCGCGCGTCGCCCGGCAGGCGAAGAAGGCCAAGGCCTGAAGGTGACCTGCTGGCCTGAAACCGCCGAACTCTGATCCTTACCTGACCGCTACCGCCCGCGGATTTGCATCGCTATCTTGGGCGCGATGCTGACCGCTCTCGCCATCCGCGACGTCGTGCTGATCGAGGCGCTCGACCTCGAATTCGGGGCCGGTCTTGGCGTGCTCACGGGCGAGACCGGCGCGGGCAAGTCGATCCTGCTGGATGCGCTCGGCCTGGCGCTCGGCACGCGCGCGGACAGCGGCCTCGTGCGGCGCGATGCCGCGCAGGCGAGCGTCGCGGCGACATTCGAGCTGCCGGCGGACCATGCCGCGCGCGCGCTGCTCGCCGATAGCGATCTGACGGTCGAACCGGGCGAGCCGCTGGTGATCCGCCGCTCCGTGCGGGCCGACGGTGGCAGCCGCGCTTTCGTCAACGATCAGCCCGCCTCCGCCGGACTGCTGCGCAGCCTGGGCGCGGCCCTGGTCGAAATCCATGGCCAGCATGACGACCGCGGACTGCTGAACGCGCGCGGCCATCGGGCGCTGCTCGACAGCTTCGCGCGCGCCGACGCGGGCAAAGTCGCTCTGGCTTATGAGCATTGGCGTGCGGCCGAAGCTGCACTCGCTGCGGCGACGGCCGACCTGGACCATGCCAATCGCGACCGCGAGTGGCTGGAGCATGCGGTCGCGGAGTTGCGCGCAGCCGCCCCCGAGCCGGGCGAGGAAGCGACGCTGGCCGAAGCCCGCGCGACCATGCAGAAGGGCGCCCGACTCGCCGACGCCCTGGCGACCGCCCCCCCGCTGGTCGAGGGGGCGGCGCTGCTCGGCTGGCGGGACGTGCCGGTACGCGACGTCGTCGCGCAGGGACTGGGACTTCCGGTCGCCCTGGCGCATGACGTGCGGGCGGCGGGACTGGCCGAAGGTCGCCTCGGCGCGGCGCGCGGCATCGC
>CAXTUG010000242.1:0-5066 GCA_964247375.1 uncultured Sphingomonadaceae bacterium | reverse complement strand
TGGCGTGATAGCCGAGCTGCGCCCAGCTCAGCGCCTCCCACAATTCGTCCATCGTCCCGGTGCCGCCCGCCAGCGTCAGGAAGCCGTCGGACAAATCGGTGAAGGCCTGCTTGCGCTGGTGCATCGTCTGCACGACGTGGAGCTCGCTTAAGCCCCGATGCGCGACCTCCAGGTTGACCAGCGCCTCGGGAATGACCCCGATCACCGCGCCGCCCGCGGCCCGCGCGCCGTCCGCGACCGCACCCATCAGCCCCAGCCGGCCGCCGCCATAGACCACGCCGATGCCGCGCTCCGCCAGTGCCCGGCCCACCGCCTGCGCCTGCGCGATGAAGCGCGTGTCGGCCGGCGACGCCGACCCGCAATAGACTGCCAGCCGCTTCACGCATCCCCCAGCATCAGCGCCGCCGTCGCCTTGGCCGATCCGACCACGCCGGGGATGCCTGCACCCGGATGCGTGCCCGCGCCGACGAAGTAGAGGTTGCGGATAACGTCGTCGCGATTGTGCGTGCGGAACCAGGCCGACTGGGTCAGCAGCGGCTCCAGGCTGAAGGCCGATCCCATGTGCGCGCTGAGGTCGCGCGCGAAGTCGACCGGCGTATAGTGGAAGCGGGTGACGATCCGCTCCTTCAGGCCGGGCATCAGCCGCCGCTCGATCTCGTCGAGGATGCGGTCGGCATAGCTCTCCTGCAATTGCTCCCAGTCGAGCGGCGCCTTGCCCAGATGCGGCACCGGCGCCAGCGCGTAGAAGGTGGAGCAGCCCTCCGGCGCCATCGACGGATCGGTGATGCTCGGATGGTGCAGGTAGAGCGAGAAGTCCTGCGGCAGCACGCCATGCTTGTAGATGTCGGTCAGCAACCCCTCGTAGCGCGGCCCGAACAGGATCATGTGGTGCGGAATGCCCGGCCAGCTGCCCCGCACGCCGAAGTGGATCAGGAAGAGGGACGGCGAGAAGGACTTGCGCTCCAGGGCGCGCGCCGCCTTGCGCCCGCGCGCGCTGGTGCCGAGCAGGTCGCGATAGGTGTGCATGATGTCGCCGTTGGAGACAACCATGTCGAACCGTTCGCTCCAGCCGCTCGCGGTACGCACGCCGGTCGCCCGGTCGCCCATCGTCTCGATCTCGATCGCCGCATCGCCCAGCCGCACCGTGCCGCCCAGCCGCTCGAAGTGGCGCACCATGCCCCGGATCAGCGCGTGCGTGCCGCCCTTGGCGAACCACACGCCGCCCGCTTTCTCCAGCTTGTGGATCAGCGCGTAGATCGCGCTCGTGCTCATCGGATTGCCGCCGACCAGCAGGGTGTGGAAGCTCAGCGCCTGGCGCAGATGCTCGTCCTTCACGAACGACGACACCATCGAGTAGACCGACCGCCACGCCTGGTAGCGGGCCAGCGCCGGCGCGGCCCGGATCATGGCGGCGAAGTCGAGGAAGGCGACCGATCCGAGCTTCTGATAACCCTCGCGATACACGCCCGCGGCATAATCGAGGAAGCGGGCATAGCCGGCGACGTCGTCCGGGTTGAGCCGGGCGATCTCGGCGCGCAGCTCCGGCTCGTCGTTGGAATAGTCGAAGCTGACGCCGTCGGGCCAGTTGAGCCGGTAGAAGGGCGTGACCGGCAGCAGGGTCACGTCCTCGGCCAGCCGGTGGCCGCTCAGCGCCCACAATTCCTCCAGGCAGGCGGGATCGGTGATCACCGTCGGCCCGGCATCGAAGGTGAAGCCGTCGCGCTCCCACACGTAGGCCCGCCCGCCCGGCTTGTCGCGCGCCTCGATCAGGGTGGTGGCGATCCCGGCGGATTGCAGCCGGATGGCGAGCGCGAGGCCGCCAAAGCCGGCGCCGATCACGCATGCGGTGCGCGCCATCAGCGCTCGCCCGCCAGCACGATGCGCACCGCCTTGCCGAACGGCACCGGCGGCTTCCCAACGAGGATGCGCGCCTTGTCGAACGCGGTCAGCCGCGCGGAATAGAGCCTCATGATTAATCCTTCGTCGAGCCGGTAGAATCGCTCCAGCACCCGATAGCGGAGTTCGGGTGATCCCGCGCGAAACAGCAAACGCGCGAGCAGCCGGTAATAGCCCCGCTCGCGCCACGTCCGCAGCGCGTGATCGTGCAGCGCCCGGGCGATGGATGCCGAGGAGAGGTCGGGCAGCCGTGCGACGAGGGCCGCCGTGCGCACCGCATCGGGCAGAGAATAGCCGGTCATGGGGTGGAACAGGGCCGCCGCCATTCCCGCCTTGCCGATCCCGTCCTCGCCCCAGAAATGCTCCGGATCGCCGCCCATCGCGATCGGCAGCGAGCCCCGCTCGCCCCGCGTGACCTCCGCCACGTCCCAGCCTTTGGCTGCGGCGTAGCCGAGCACGCGCGCCTCGATCGTCGCTTCGTCGAGCTCCGGCCCGTCCGAATAGTAGGTGTCCTCGACGAACAGTTCGTCGGGCGCGAACGGGAGGACGTAGACGAACCGGTAGCCGTCAATTTGGGATACGGTCGCGTCCATGATGATCGGGCGGGTGAGCCCGTGCGGCCGCCGCAGCCGCAACAGGCGGCCGACGAACTTCTGCCAGCCGAGATCGAGCGCGCCCGCGTCGCCCGCGCCGCGCGCGTCGATCACGCCGGCGGCATCGATCCGGCGCTGATCGGCCAGCGTGACGCCGGCCGCATCGATCGCGACCACGTCCGCCCCGGTCACGACCTGCCCGGGCGACAATGCGGCGCGCACCGCCGCGTCGAGCCGCTCCGACTCGATGGAATTGTAGGTACCGGCCAGCGTTCGCACGTGGCCGGGAAAGGCGACGTCGTACCCTTCCCAGCGATACGTCACCAGCGGTGCCAGCAGCGCGCGATCCGGTTCGGCGATGTCGCTGTCGAAGAAGGACCAGAGATGGTTGCCGCCGATTCGCTCGCCCGCCTCGACCAGCGTCACGCGCACGTCTGGCCGCCGCGCCTGCAGCGCCAGCGCGATCAGCCCGCCCGCCAGCCCGCCGCCCGCGATTACCAGATCCACCTTGTCCGCTGATGCCATCGCCCGCGCTTCTACCCATCGCGGGCCGCCGCGCCTATAGGGGTCGGATGCTGGTCTCGATCCTGCTGGCCGCGCTTGCCATGACCGTCATCGTGGCGGTGCGCTACCTCGCCTCCAGCGGCGGCTTCGCGCTCGCGACCCGGATGCGGCACCCGCAGCTCTATGCCGGGCTCAACGGCCAGATCGGGCGGGAGATCGCCTGGAGCCTTGCCTCGGCGGCGATCTACGGCGTGCCGGCCGGCATCGTCGCCTGGGGCTGGCGAGCGCATGGCTGGACCCGCATCTACACCGACGTCCACGCCTGGCCGCTGTGGTGGATGCCCGTGTCCGTGCTCGCCTACCTCGCCGCGCACGACACCTACTTCTACTGGACGCATCGCTGGATGCACCGGCCGTGGCTGTTCCGGCGCATGCACGCGGTCCACCACGCCAGCCGTCCGCCCACCGCCTGGGCGGCGATGAGCTTCCACCCGCTGGAGGCGCTCAGCGGCGCGGTCGTCATCCCCGCGCTCGTGTTCCTGATCCCGATTCACGTGGCGATGCTCGGGCTGGTGCTGACCGTCATGACGGTTATGGGCGTCACCAATCACATGGGGTGGGAGCTGTTCCCGCGCGCGCTCGTCCACGGTCCCGCCGGCCGCTGGCTGATCACGGCCAGCCACCACCAGCGTCACCACCAGCACTACCGCTGCAATTACGGCCTCTACTTCCGCTTCTGGGATCGGGTGTGCGCCACCGACAAAGGCGTCGGCAGCTTCTGAATTGCGCTCTATGCAATCGGTTTCACGCACTTTGCATTGTGCACTGCAAAATAGGCGTTGCGGCGCTGCACAACTGGGGTCATAACGAACCTGCCTTTCAGGCATCCTCTCCTAAGACTTAAGGGGTCGGTTCGCCGGCCCCTTTTTTTGCGTGCCGCATCGGAGCGGCCTGCCTCGAGGCAGGGGCCTGCACGCGAGGCTGAGGGCAAAGGCGCGACGCGCCTGACTGCCGGGCTCTAAGCCTGCCCTCGACGCACCGCGGCATTGCTCTACAGGGGCGCCATGCATGCCACCGTCCCGCGACCCTCCCGCAATTTTGCCATACCTGCCCTGCTGATCGCCAATGCCGCGCTCGCGATCGGGCCATGGCTCGTCCGCATCGCGCGCACGGACGGGCAGGTGGGGCCGATCGGCTCCGGCTTCTGGCGCCTCGCGCTCGCACTGCCGGTGCTGCTCGTCGCGATGCGGCGGGAGCAGGGCAGCGCCGCACCCGTGACCAGGCGTACCCTGATCGGCGTGGCTCTGCTGTCGGGCCTGTTCTTCGGTGCCGACCTCGGCGCCTGGCATGCCGGCATCCTGCACACGCGGCTCGCCAATGCGACCCTGCTCGGCAACGTCACCGCCATCCTGTTCCCGGTCTACGGCTTTCTGGCGGCACGCGCCTGGCCCAGCCGCAAGCAGGGCATCGCGCTCGCGCTCGCCGGTTTCGGTGCGGTGTTGCTGCTCGGCCGCTCCTACGAATTGTCCGCCCGCAACCTGGCGGGCGATCTGCTCTGTCTGTTCGCCGGCGTCTGCTACACCGCTTACCTCGTCGCCGCCGACCGCGCCCGCGCCGACCTGGGCCCCTGGACCACGCTCACCTGGTCGGTTCTGGCCGGCATCCCCCTGCTGCTGGCGACCGCGCTGATCCTCGGCGATCCGATCTGGCCGAAGATCTGGTGGCCGCTGGTGCTGCTGACGCTCGGCAGCCAGATCGTCGGCCAGGGCCTCATCATGTATGCGGTCAGCCGCGTCTCCGCGCTGGTAGTCGGCGTCATGCTGCTGCTGCAGCCGATCGTGGCGGCGACGATCGGCTGGATCGCCTATGGCGAGACGCTGACGCCGTTCGACTTCGTCGGCGCGGTGGCGATCGCCGGCGCCGTGCTGCTGGTCCGCGACGCCGAACGGCCTAGGCGCGCCGAAGAGATGAGCCTAAGTTCGTGAGCGTGACCGATCCGCTCGACATGAACCTCGACGAACTGCGCGCCGCCCTGGGGGAGGGCATCGCCCAGGAAGCGGCGTTCGAGGGCTG
>CAXTUG010000241.1:1386-5094 GCA_964247375.1 uncultured Sphingomonadaceae bacterium | reverse complement strand
GTCCCTCGCGCGGCTCGGCGCGCTGCCCGACGAGATCGCGCAGGCGATCGAGCGTGGCCTCCTCGTCCAGTCGGTGCGGGCTTGGATCGGGCCTGGCCGGCGCCTCCTCCCATTGCGGCAGCCGCGAGAACAGCCAGCGCTCGGCCTGCGCCGGCCTGTCGATGTGCGGCAGGATCAGGTTCGCCCACGGCCAGCGCAGCCGGGCGAGCGACTGTGCGCTCGTCCAGGCGCCCTCGCGCTCGACCCAGTCCGGGTCGGACAGGCGCGCCAGCAGCGCTCCGGCCGCGATACGCAGGAACGCCGCCGCACCGGCATCGTCCTTCGGTGCGTCGAGACCCAGGACCCGCGCCAGGCCGGCAGGGGTCGGCACGACGAAGCTGGCGGGATGCACGAAGGCGAACAGCTCCAGGAGGTCGAGTCCCGACAGCTCGCTCAGGCCCAGCCGCGCCGCGATCATGGGCGCGTTCAGCACGATCGTCGGCGTCTCGGATGCGAGCGCGATCGCCTCGCCGCGGCCCACGGCGCGCGTTCCCTCCGCATCCCCGATCCAGATGCCACCGTGCGTCGCATGCAGTGCGGGCAGCGGCGGCAGCGGCGGCGTCACCATCGCTGGAGCGCGTCGACGAACGCCGCCGCGTCGGGCAGCCGGTCGAAGTGGATGTTGCCGTCGAAGTCGGCGCACGGATCCCCGGGCATCAGCATCACCGCGGCCGGGCCGTTGCCGCGCCGGTCGAGCACGCCCAATATGCCGCCGATCACGCGCTCGCGCCCGATCTCCATCAGCGGCGCCTTCATCCACGGCAGCGTCCAGAGCAGCCTGCGGTCGGTGACCGAAATGCTGATGAACGGCGATCGCAGCACCGCCACCAGGAAGCCCGGAAACCGGCGGGTCAGCAGCACCAGCACGAGCACTACCAGCAGAGCCATCGTCACGGTCATGCCGATCGCGAAAGCATAGTCGGCGCGGCTGGTCGGCTCCGGCCACCAGAAGGTCCAGAGCAGGATGACAAGGGCGCTACCCTGGAGCAGCAGGAAAACGCCAATCGCACCCGAGCCCGACGGCAGCGCGCGCAGACCCGGTCGCGCGACGTACAGCGTGCGCTCCGCCTCCAGGTTCAGGCGACGGATGAACGGCACCGGCAGGGAGGCGTCGGGCGGCAGGATATCCATGGCGTTCGCTCCTCCTCAAAGGACCGTGATGCGGCACCCGCTCCGTAACCGGGTCTGCGCCCCTTGGCACGGAGGCACTACGAACCCTAAAGGCGCACGTCTGAACGCTAGGTGATCCGGGAACAAATGGCAAACGAACTGCGCGAGACGGCGCTCGCGTCGAAGGCATGGCCCTATGAAGAGGCCCGCAAGCTGCTGGCGCGCTACGCCGCTGCGCCGCCGGCCAAGGGCCATGTCCTGTTCGAAACGGGCTATGGTCCTTCGGGGCTGCCGCATATCGGCACGTTCAATGAGGTGCTGCGCACGACCATGGTGCGCCACGCGTTCGAGGCGCTGTCGGACGTGCCGACCCGATTGATCGCCTTCTCGGACGACATGGACGGGTTGCGCAAGGTGCCGGACAACGTGCCGAACCAGGCGATGCTCGCCGCCCATCTCGGCAAGCCGCTGACGCGCATTCCCGACCCGTTCGGCGCGTATGACAGCTTCGCCCATCACAATAACGCGATGCTGCGCCAGTTCCTCGACCGGTTCGGCTTCGACTACGAATTCCTGTCGGCGACCGAGTGCTACACCAGCGGCCGGTTCGACGATGCGCTGCGGCTCGTGCTGCGTCATTATGACGCGATCATGGGCGTGATGCTGCCGACGCTGCGGGCCGAGCGGCAGGCGACCTACTCGCCGGTGCTGCCGATCGATCCCGCGACCGGCGTGGTGCTGCAGGTGCCGGTCGAGGTCGTCGATGCCGACGCCGGCACGATCCGCTACACCGCGTCCGACGGCAGCGCCGTCACGGCGAGCGCGCTCGGCGGCGCGGCCAAGCTGCAGTGGAAGGTCGACTGGGCGATGCGCTGGGTGGCGCTCGGCGTCGACTATGAGATGTCGGGCAAGGACCTGATCGACTCGGTCGTCCAATCCTCCCGGATCTGCCGCATCCTGGGCGCGCGTCCGCCGGAAGGCTTCAATTACGAGATGTTCCTCGACGAGCATGGCGAGAAGATCTCCAAGTCCAAGGGCAACGGCCTCAGCCTCGACCAGTGGCTGACCTATGGCCCCGAAGAGAGCCTCGGCTATTTCGCCTATCGCGAGCCGAAGCGGGCCAAGCAGCTTCACATCGGCGTGATTCCGCGCGCGATCGACGATTACTGGAAGTCGGTCGCCGACTATCCGGCGCAGGGGCTGGCGCAACAGCTCGGCAATCCGGTGCACCACATCCACGACGGCCAGGTGCCGAGCGAGCCGCTCCCGGTCAGCTTCGGCCTCCTGCTCAACCTCGTCGGCGTGATCGGCGAGGCCGACCGCCAGGTCGTGTGGGATTATCTGCGCGCCTACCGGCCCGGTGCCGATCATCCGGCGCTCGACGCGCTGATCGGCCACGCCATCGCCTACCATCGCGATTACGTCGCCCCGACGCTGCAGCGCCGCGCGCCCACGGCGAAGGAGGCGGCCGCGCTGCGCGACCTCGATGACCGGCTCGCTGCACTGGCCGAGAGCGACGATCTCGCGGCGGCGGCGCAGAACGAGGTCTACGAGGTCGGCAAGGTCCATTACGGGCAGGAGCGGCTGCGCGACTGGTTCAGGACGTTGTACGAGACCTTGCTCGGGTCGGAGCAGGGGCCGCGCATGGGCAGTTTCATCGCGCTCTACGGGCTGGAGAACAGCCGGCGCCTGATCGGCGAGGCCCTGGCGCACTAGGCATGGCACCGGCGGTCGTGGATCGTTTCGGGATGCGAAGCTTTTTTCTCCCATGATGACAATGTTCAAGCGCTGGCGCGGCGCCGGCTGTGCGGCCGCCGCGCTGCTGTTCGCCTGCCCGCTTGCGGCCGCCACGCCGCGGGAACTGGTGACGCAGGCCTCGTTCCAGGCGACCGACAAGCAGGCCGCGCTGGCGCTGATCAATCAGGCGCTCGCCGGCAGCAACGCCGCGCTCGCGGTCAACCCGCGCGACAAGGAAGCGCAGATGCAGCGCGCCGTCGCCACGGGCGACCGCGCGCGCCTCACCCATTCGCCCGCCGACGCCAAAGCGGCGCGACAGATGTTCGAGACGTTTCTGGCGGCCAACCCGCGGGATCCCGAGGCGCATCTGGCGGTCGCGACCTGGCATCTCGACACGGTCGATGCCGGTTTCCTCGCCACCACCGTGCTCGGCGCCAAGAAGGACGTGGGGCTGGCGGAGCTAGACAAGGCCGTGGCGCTGGGCGGCGGCCGGCCGTTCTTCACCGGATTCGCCGCGCTGATGCGCATCCGCCTCAATCCCAGGGACGTGGCGGTTGCGCGGACGCTGGCCGAGCAGGCGGCCGCGGCACCCGCGCCGACACCGCTCGACCGCATCGCCAGGCATCAGGCGCAGGCGATCCTGATTCCCCTGCGTGCGAATGACGGCCGCACGGCGGCGCTGCTGGCCAAGAAGCTGCTGCCGTTCGGGCGGCTGTAAGGTGACCGAAGTTCGGTCCTGATCGCCATTTCCTGCGGAGAAAGCTCGACAGCGCCCCGGACGGGTGATCCGTCCGGGGCGGCCGCGCCTCAGAAGAATCAGCG
>CAXTUG010000241.1:0-1376 GCA_964247375.1 uncultured Sphingomonadaceae bacterium | reverse complement strand
CGCCTCTAGCCCTCGCCCCCGCCCCCCGCGCCCCCCGGGGGGGGCGCCCGGGCGGGGGCGTCCGCGCCTCAGAAGAAGAAGCTGCTGTAGAGATCCACCACGCGTCCATTGCGGGTGTCGATCAGGACCACGTCGTTGCCGTAGCGCACCCAGCGCTGGTAGCCGCGCACCGGCCGCAGGTGATAGCGGTACGGATCGACCCAGTAGCGCCGATCGTAGAAGACCGGATCGAAGCGGTGGCCGACCGTCACCGGCCGCCAGCGATAGCCGCGCGGACCGGACCAGGCCGTGCCGCGATAGGCATCGGGATGGCGGCTACGCCAGTCGCGCCAGTCCTCGCGATGCTCGCGGCGGGCGTCGCGTACGTCGCGGCGATCCTCCTGGACGTCGCGATAGGACGCGCCGTTGCGGTAATCGCGGGCCACGTCGCGCTGCTCCGCGCGAATGTCGCGACGATCATGCCGCAATTCGGCATTCTGCGCCTGCGCCACCGTGGGGACAATCGTCGCGGCCAAGAGGCTGGCCAATATCAATCTACGCATCATGCACTCCTTTCGAATTATGTTGTAGAACATCGTGCTCAAATCGCCTTTTTTCTTTTACTTTATTAGAGTTATATTCCTGAACGGGCAGCGAATAACTCGGTCAGGTCCGAGAAAGTCTGTGCTTTCGCTTACCAGAAGAAGTTCTGGATGACGTCGACGACTTGGCCGCTGGTGACGTCGACCAGGACGGCGTCGTTATAGTAGCGTATCCAGCGCAGCGGCCACTCGACGGGTGGCAACCGGTACTCGTAGGGATCGGACAGCCAATAGTTCGATCCGTAGAAAAAGGTGTCCAGCGTGAACCCGCGGTAGAGCGGCCGGTAGGCATAGCCGCGCGGCGCGTAGTAACGGCCGCGGAAGAGGTCGCGGTGGCTGTCGCGCCAGCCTCGCCAGTCGTAGCGGTGATCGTTGCGCCAGCGTGCGCCGTCCCAGCCGCCCCGACGCCCGTCGAACCGGTGGTCGCCCTTATCGTGATGGTTGCCGTTCCAGCGATGATCGCCGTCCCGGCGATGGCCGTCATCCGTCCGATGGGGATCGCGATTCCAGCGGCCCGGGTCGCGCCGGCCGTCATTGCCCGGCCACGGACGATCCCCGCCGGTCCAGCGATCGATGCGGTCGCCTCGACCAGGACCGTCGCCATTCCCGTGACGGTCGCCGTCGCGGCCGCCCTGGCGCGGATCGGGATTGCCACGCCAGCCGTTGCCGTCACCCGGCCGGTTGCCGCGATCCTGCCAGTGCGACTGCCCGCTACCGATCGCCTGCGGCGGGATCGAGCGTCCGTCCGGGCGGCCCCAATTGCCTGCACGGGCCGGCTGACCGTTCCAATTACCT
>CAXTUG010000240.1:0-5103 GCA_964247375.1 uncultured Sphingomonadaceae bacterium | reverse complement strand
GCATCCGCGACATCCTGATCATCTCCTCGCCCGAATATCTCGACAATTACCGCCGCCTGTTCGACGACGGCAGCCAGTTCGGGCTCGCCATGAGCTATGCCGTGCAGCCGCGGCCGGAAGGGCTCGCCCAGGCGTTCCTGATCGGCGAGGCTTTCCTCGCCGGCGGCCCCGGCGCGCTGGTACTGGGCGACAACATCTTCTTCGGCGCAGACCTGGCCGCGCGCCTGCGACGCGTGCGCGAGCGGGAGCATGGCGCGACCATCTTCTCCTATCATGTCGATCATCCGGAAGGCTACGGCGTGGTGGAGCTCGACCGGGACGGCCGGGCGCTGTCGATCGAGGAGAAGCCGAAGGCACCCAAGTCGAACCAGGCGGTCACCGGCCTCTACTTCTACGACACGCGCGTATGCGAATTCGCGCATCAGGTTCGCCCGTCGGCGCGCGGCGAGCTCGAGATCACCGACCTCAACCGCCTGTATATGGAGCGCGGCGAGCTGTTCGTCGAACAGCTGTCGCGCGGCCATGCCTGGCTGGACACCGGCACGCACGACAGCCTGCTGGAGGCGAGCGAGTTCGTCCGCACCGTCCAGCACCGGCAGGGCCTGCAGATCGCGTGTCTGGAAGAGATCGCCTTCGATGCCGGCTTCATCACGATCGACCAGCTGCGGCAGCGCGGCGAGACCTTCGCCAAGACCGGCTATGGCCGCTATCTGCTGAACCTCGCCGATCAGCACGGCTGAGCATCCCGCCGCGCGGGCAGTTGCGAAATTTTCAGCTTTCTCCCGCATGACAGGCGGTTAGAGGCGCCTCGGATGCAATAAGGCTTGCAACGATGCGCCGAGCGGGAGCATCGCTGGCCCATGGAGCGGACCGAGATCAGTGACGGTTCCTTCGCCGCGGCGGCGATGTCCGGCAGCACGGAGCAACGCTGCCCGTGAATGACATGCCGAACGATCCGTCCCTGAAGCCGCGTGCCGACCTGTCCGATCTCCAGTCGCTCCGGGTGCGGCTCTGCCTGCTGATCCTGCTGGTGGACTGCCTCAGCATCTTCGCGGGCTGCCTGATCGGCAACTTCCTGCGCTTCGGCGATCCGCTTGCGGCCACCGGCATCAACCTGTTCTCGGTGGTGCTGCCGATCTTCGTCGGCATCGCCATCAACAGCGACGCCTACGCGCCCGACGTACTGCGCGAGCCGCGGACCGGCTTCTCGCGCGCCGGCCTGGCCTACATCTTTGCCGTCTTCGCCGTATTGTTCCTCGCCTTCTACATGAAGGTGAGCGAGGACATGTCGCGCATGACGTCCGCGATCGCGATCGTCACGACGCTCGCGGCGATGGCGGCGGGTCGCTACCTCTTTCACCTCTACGTTCGTCACCGCACGGGCGGCCAGCTCGTCTACGATCTGCTCGTCATCGACGGCGTGCCCTTCGCCGCACCGCCGGGCGTGCACGTGCTCGATACCGAACGCGACGATCTGGTGCCCGATGCGCACGATCCGCACATGCTCCACCGGCTCGGCATGCAGCTGCGGGGCGTCGACCGGGTGGTGATCGCCTGCCCGCCCGAGCGGCGGCAGATCTGGTCGCTGCTGCTGAAGGGCTCCAGCGTCAACGGCCATATCATCGCCGGCGAGCTGGATGATCTCGGCGCGATCGGCATCGGCATATTCGCCGGCAAGCGCACGATGGCGGTGGGGCACGCGCCGCTCGATCTGTCGCGCCGCTTCACCAAGCGCACGCTCGACCTGATTCTCACCATTCCCGGCCTGGTCTTCCTCGCGCCGCTGCTGATCATGGTCGCTATCGCGATCAAGCTGGACAGCCGGGGTCCGGTCCTCTTCCTCCAGCCGCGCGTCGGTCGCGGCAACCGCATCTTCCTGACCTACAAGTTCCGCTCGATGCGCGCCGAGATGACCGATCGTGCCGGCGCCAAGTCGACCAGCAAGGATGACGATCGCGTCACGCGGGTGGGCCACTGGATCCGCATGACCAGCATCGACGAACTGCCGCAGCTGTTCAACGTGCTGCGCGGCGAAATGAGCCTGGTCGGTCCGCGTCCGCACGCGCTCGGCTCGCTCGCCGGCAACGAACTGTTCTGGGAGGTCGACGAACGCTACTGGCACCGTCACGCGTCCAAACCCGGCCTGACCGGCCTTGCGCAGGTGCGCGGCTATCGCGGCGAGACGCGCGAGCGGGAAGACCTCGCCAACCGGCTGCGCGCGGACCTCGAATATCTGAACGGCTGGACGATTTGGCGCGACATCTCGATCCTGGTCAACACGCTGCGGGTGGTGATCCACCGCAACGCTTACTGAGAAGCGCGGCCGCTCAGCTCCGGTCCTTGCGGGCCTGGGCTACTGCCGCCGCAAGCGCCTCGTAGCCGATCGCGCCTTCGTAGGTACGATTGCCGATCACGAAGAACGGGGTGGCGCCGATCTGCAGCTGCTGGGCGAGGCGCAGATTGGCCGCGATCTCGGCCTTGACGGCCCTTCCCCTGGCTTCGGTCGCGAGCTGTCCCGGATCGAGCCCCGCGGCTCGCGCCGCCGCCGCAATGCCGCGCCGGTCGGGACGATTTTCCGCGAACAGCAGGCGATGGAAGCTCGGATACTTGCCCGATTGGGCCGCCGCCAGCGCCGCCGCGGCCGCCGCCTCGCTCTCCGGCCCGAGTACCGGCATCTCGCGCCAGACGATCTTCAGCTTGGGATCGCCCGTCAGCAGCCGGTTCAGGACCGGCGCGGTCGCGCGGCAGTAGGGGCAGTCATAATCGGTGAAGACGACCAGCGTCACGTCGCCCTGCGGATCGCCTGCCCAGGCTCCGGCGAAGGGCGTCTCGACCGCCCGGCGATATGGTTCGATCCGCAGGCGGTCGACCGCTTCGACGACGACGTCCGGATGGCGCAACAGGTAGGCCCTGACCTGCCGGTCGAACGCGGCATCGTCCTTGCCGCCCGGCGTCTGCGCGCCGAGGGCGAGGCCGATCGCGAGGCAGGCCGCCATTCCGGCGACGGCCACGCCCAGGCGGATGGTACGGCTCACCTCTTCTTGCGGCGCTGGCGCTCGGCCGCGTCGCGCGACGTGAGCGCGACATCCTGCGCGCGCAGGTAGTCGGGGGTTCCGGGCTGCAGGCCGCGCATCGCGATTTCGGCATTGGCCATGGCGCGTTGCGGCTCGTCCTGCAAGCTGTAGCGTTCGGCACTGGCCAGGCTGGCGCGCGGTTCGTCGCCCATGCGCGTGTAGACGAGCCCGAGATCGTACCATGCCTGCGGATTGTCGTTGTCGCGCTGGACCGCCACCCGCAGCACCTGCGCCGCCTCCTTGAAATCGGTCGGGTCCTCGGTCGCCACCAGCGCGTTGCCGAGCAGCGCCGTGATGAGGGGCGTCGAACGGGACTGGAGCACCGCCTCGCGCAACGGCGGGATCGCCTCCTTGGGCTTGCCGCCCTCCAGCAGGATCTGTCCCTTCAGCTCCAGGAAGTAGGGATCGTGCGGCGCGGTCGCCAGCAGGCTGTCGACCTCCCGCATCGCCGCATCGGGGTAGCCGCCGCGATGATAGGCGTAGGCGCGTGCATAATGGGCCGGCACGCTCTTGTCGCTCGACGGGAACTTGTTGGCGACGATCGGCGGATCGTCGAGATAGCCGATCAGCTTGGCCTTGATCCGCTGGAACCGGGCCCGCTTGGCGGCATCTTCCGGCGTGTTCCACCACGGCGATCGCTCGAGATCGGCCATCAGCGTCGCCTGCCGTTCGGCTGTCATCGGGTGGTCAACGGCGTAGGGATCGATGGACGTGTAGCTGGGCGTCAGCCGATATTCTTCCTGCTTCAGCTTGCCGAAGAAGCTGATCATGCCCTTGCCCGAGAGATGCGCGTCGTTGAGGTGGCGCACCGCCGACGCGTCGGCGCTGCCCTCCTGCTGGCGGCTGTAGGCGAGGAACTTTCCCATGGCGGCGCTCTGGCCGGCGAGCATGGCGAGCATGCCGGCCGGGCCGGCGACCGCGGTCGCGGCGATTCCGGCCAGCAGCGACAGCAGCGTCACCCGCCCGGCCGCGGCCATGGCCTCGTCGCTGCGCACCGCGTCGCCGCCCTCGATATGGCCGAGCTCGTGCGCAATGATGCCTTCGAGCTCGTTGGCATTCTCCGCCCGCTCGATCGTGCCGGAATTGATGTAGATGTTCTGCCCGGTCGCGACGAAGGCGTTTATCTCCGGATCGTTGATCACGTAGAGCTTGACCGCGCCGGGCGACAGGTGCGCCGCGGCCGCCATCGGCGCGGTGATGTCCTCCAGAAACTTCTCGGTCTCGGCATCTCGCAGGATGGCAGGCCCGCGTTCCTGCGCACAGGCCTGCTCGGCCGGCAACGTTACCGCGATCAGAGCCGCGCAGACGGAATGAAGGATGCGCCGGGTCGAAGTCATGCTGGATGCATCAAGCCGCCAGGCGCTGAACCGCGGCTGAAAAGCGGGTGTCCCGCTCCGCCGGAGCGGGGCAGGACACCCTTATCATCAGCCGAACGTGCGCTGCCACCAGCCGCGCCGCGGCGCCGCCGCAGGCTCGGCCGTCGGATCCGTCTCCAACTCCGGAACCTCCGCTACCGGCTCGCTCACCATCGCCGGCTCGGGTGCGGCCTGTGCAGCAGCGGCCTTGGGGGCACGCCGGCGGCGTGCTGGCGCCGCAACCGATTCCGCTGCCGTCGCACCGTCCTCCTCCGCAGGCGGAGCGATCTCCGCCGCAACGGCGACGTCGAGCGGTTCGGCCGCCCGCTTGCGCGATCGGCGCGGCTTAGCCGGCACCTCCGCCGCGGGTTCCGGAGCAGCTTCCACCACCGCTTCGGCGACGGCCTCCACCGGTTTGGCAGTCTCCGCTGCCGGCTTGCGGGCGCGCGGCCGGCGACGGGGCTTCTCCGCCGCTTCGGGCGCAGGTTCGGGTTCGGACACCGGCAGGGCCTCGGGCAGCGCCTCCGCCAGCTCCTCCGCCGCGGCGTCCTGCTCGTCTCCGACCTCGGATGTCACGGCAGCCGCCTCGCCGCTGCCGCGGTTGCGACGTCGGCCGCCCCGGCGACCGCGACGGCCGCGCCGACGCTCCTCGCTCCCGTCATCGTCTTCCTGCT
>CAXTUG010000239.1:4902-5208 GCA_964247375.1 uncultured Sphingomonadaceae bacterium | reverse complement strand
CAGCCGCGCCGTGTAGGCGACCCGGGTACCGTCGGGAGAAATTGACGGGCGCTGCTCCAGGTTCGGATCGGCGACCACCGGGAACAGGCGCGACACCTCGGGCGCCGACGCGGCGGGCGAGATCCAGCGGCGCAATCCGATGCCGGCGGTCAGCAGCAGCGCCAGCGCGACCCCGACCAGCGCCGCGGGCGCGTAGCGGCTGATGCCGCGTCGCGGCTGCATGCTGGCGGCTGGCGGCGTGATCGGCCGGGGGGACGAGTCGATGGCGAGCGCCGCGGACGGCGCGGGCGGCTGGTCGGCCGGGTC
>CAXTUG010000239.1:0-4892 GCA_964247375.1 uncultured Sphingomonadaceae bacterium | reverse complement strand
CTGCATCGGGTCCGGCAGGTCCCACGGCGCGGTACCGACGCGCTTGGGCCGGCGCTCCGCCCGCAGACGCTCGTGCAGCGCCTGCGTCTCGGCGTCGGGCGCGACCTGCAGGTCGCGCCGCAGCGTCTCGGTCAGCGCCTGATAATGGAGCAGCGCCAGGTCCTGGCGGCCGCTCGCCGCCTGCAGCGTCATGAGCTGGCGATGCGCATGCTCGTTATAGGCATCGATCGCGACGGCTCGCTCGGCCGCGGCAAAGCCCTGGACGCGGTCCAGCGCGCCGTCGATCGCGGCGGTCGCCACCCGCTCCAGCGCCGCCACCGCGATCCGGCAGAGCCGCGCCCGCTCCTGATCCAGCCACTCCTCGAACTCGGCCGAGTCGATCGACAGACCTTCGGCAAGCAATGCACCGCGATAGAGCGATGCCGCCTCCACCGCGTCCGCCGCCTCCGAACGAGCGGCTGCGGCCACGAACGTGATCGTATCGACGTCGATGTCCGCGGCAAGCACCAGCCAGTCGCCGTCGCTTTCGATCAGTCCCGCCGCATTCGGCGCCGCCTTGCGCAGACCCGCCAGCAACTGACGCAGGCTGGTACGGGCGGCATCGCTCTCCACCCGCGGCCACAGCAGGTGGGCGAGCTGATCGCGACGGGCGCGCCGCGCAGGTTGGAGACTGAGGAAGGCGAGCAGCGCCACCGCCTTGCGCGTTCGCAGGATGGCGGCGCTCCCCGGCGCCTCCAAGACCAGCGGACCCAGCAATCGCAGGATGCGAGTCACATTATCCCCCCTTCTTCACGCCATTAACCAGTTATCTCGCGCTTTTCACGCGCGATTCACGGCCGTGCCGACGGCTGACGCACGGCGACGTCCTAGCGGGCTGAGCAGCGATGTTCCTCTTCCCCTCTCGTGCAGGATAAAGTCATGTTGCGCTTCTACCGTCCCGACCTTGCCTGCGGCCTCGGCGGCTTCGCCCTCGGCGCAGCCGCCTTGCTGATGAGCCCCGGCGTGCAGGGCCGCGTTTCTCCGCTGCCACGCGGCGACACCAACATTCTGGAGCAGGCGCAGGCCGCCACGGCATTGCCCCCACCGGGTCGTCGCGGCTGACGGCACCATGCTTCCGAATGCCGCGCGATCGTGGATCGTTCGGCCGCTCCGGGACTTGTTCTCACCAGAACAGGTTCCGGAGCCAAACTCTTGCCCGATCTTCTCCTGCTGCCGCACCAGTTGAACGCAGAGGAGCGCACGGTTCGGGCCATCGTCGAAACCCCTGCCGGCTATCGCGCCAAGTTCGACTATGACGCCGAGAGCGGACTGTTCGCGCTGCAGGGCGTGCTGCCGGCCGGCATGGCTTTTCCGATGGCGTTCGGGTTCGTACCCGGCACGCTTGCCGACGACGACGATCCGATCGACATCGTCATCCTCGCCGAAGAAAATCTGCCGGTGGGCTGTCTCGTGACGGTGACGCTGCTGGGGGTGATCGAGGCGTGCCAGACCGAGCGCGACGGTCGGCGCAACCGCAACGATCGGCTGATCGGCCGCATCGCCCAGTCGCGCATCTATGCCGATGTCAACGATCTGGAATGTATCGGCCGTGCCATGGTCGACGAACTGGTCGACTTCTTCCGCACCTACAACGATCTGAAGGGCAAGGACTTCACGGTCACCGCGATCAGCGATCCGGCGCGCGCCTGCGCCCTGGTGGAGGATGGCGTGCGCCGGCGCGCCGACGATCCGCGCGCACGCTGATCTCTACGACGCTATTTACCGGAGCCGCTCCTTCCCGCTAAAAGCAGACTGATAACGATGTCAGGGGAGGGACAATGATCGGAGCGACGCGACGTGAAGCACTCGTGCACGGGGCCGGGTTGGCGGCTCTGACCGCGATACCCGCAACTGCCAGGCCAGCGGCAGCGATAGCCGTCCGGCAAACCGCCGCAGGTAAGAGGTTTGCAACCGGACCCAGCCTGGACTGGCTGCCCGCGGCGGGCGATGCGGCGCAGGCGATCCTGCTGGATCCCACGACGACCTTCCAGGAGGTGCTCGGCTTTGGCGCCGCCTTTACCGAAGCGTCGGCCTACATCATCAGCCGGATGGCGTCGGGTCCTCGCGCGGCGCTGCTGCACGAACTGTTCTCTGCGGACGGGCTCGGCATCAACGTCACGCGCTGCTGTATCGGCTCCAGCGACTATGCGACCGCGATCTTCAGCTATGACGAAGGCACGCCCGACCCGACGCTGGCGCGCTTCTCGATCGATCGCGACCGCGCCTACGTCGTGCCGGGACTGGTCGCCGCCCGCCGCATCAATCCCGACCTGTTCGTGCTGGCGTCGCCCTGGAGTCCGCCGGGCTGGATGAAGAATGGCGGGTCGATGCTCGGCGGTAACCTGAAGCCCGCCAACTTCGCCGTCTATGCGCAGTATCTGGTCAAGTTCCTTGCCGCCTACCAGGCGGCGGGCGTGCGGATCGACGCCGTGACCAGCCAGAACGAATCCGATACCGATCAGGCCGGCCGCATGCCGGCCAGCGCCTGGGCGCAGGAGCATGAGGTGTCGTTCGTCGGCAAGCATCTCGGCCCGGCCATCGCCGCCGCCGGGCTCGATACGAAGATCTGGCTGCTGGACCATAACTTCAATCTGTGGGGCCGGGTGTTCAACACGCTGGAGGACCCGTCGGTGTTCAAATATGCTGATGGCGTCGCGTGGCATCCTTATGTCGGCGCGGCCGAGGCGATGACCCGCATCCACAACGCCTATCCGACCAAGGGCATGTACTGGACGGAGGGCGGGTTCGAGCTGGCGGCGGGCGCCGGCACCATCGAGTTCGCCGCGACGCCCGGACCGATGACCGCCGGCGCGGGCACGGGCGAGTCCAGGCCCAAGCTCGGCGAAGATGCGGCGATCGCCCGGTCCGGGCTGGGCGCGACGCACGCGCTGCGCAACTGGGTGCGCTGCATGATCGACTGGAACGTCGTGCTGGACGAGACCGGCCACCCGAACCTCGGCCCGTTCGACCTGAACGGCACGCTCACCGTCGACTCGCACTCCCGGCAGGTCACGGCGCGCGGACCCAATTACTGGGCGATCAAGCACCTGAACCACGTGGCGCCGCGCGGCGCCACGGTGTTCGCCTCGACCGGCACGATCGACGGGGTGGCGCACGTGGCGTTCCTCTGTCCGGACGGGCGCAAGACAATGCTGCTCACCAACAGCGGCGCCGCTCGCACGGTGCAGGTGCGCAATGGCGGCCGCATGGCGGAGGTGGCGCTGCCGAGCGATTCGCTGACCAATCTCAGCTGGACCTGACACGCGCGCCGTAACCTGATCGCAACAGGTCGATGGTAGAGCCGCTGCATCCAGGGGGTGGATACAATGCTGCGGATGATCTTTGCGATATTGGTGGGCGTGATCGAGAAGACGCCACGCCGCGAGCGCCGGCGGCTTTCCTGAAGCGCCGACACGCATCCATCTAAGCCCCTCCCGCAAGCGGGAGGGGCGTGCCCAGCCTCTAGGCAGACATCCTTTGCAGCGACGCTTCCGGGACCAAGCGCGAAGCCTTGGCGGGCGGCGCCTCGGCATTCTCGGCGAACCAGCGACAGGTGCGCTCCAGTCCGGCGCGCAGCCCGACCCGTGGCTCCCAATCGAGCAGCGCCTTGGCGCGGCTGATGTCCGGGCGGCGGCGGCGCGGATCGTCCTGCGGCAGCGGCATGTGCACGACCTTGCCGGCAGTCCCGGTCAGTTGCAGCACCTCGTCCAGCAGCTCGTTGACGGTAAGCTCGGTCGGGTTGCCGAGATTGACCGGCTCCGATCCGTCGATATCGCTCTCCATAAGCCGCATCAGCCCGTCGACCATATCGGAGACATAGCAGAAGCTGCGCGTCTGGCTGCCGTCGCCGTAGACGGTGATGTCGCGGCCGGACAGCGCCTGGCAGACGAGGTTGGACACGACCCGTCCATCGTCGGGGTGCATGTTGGGCCCGTAGGTGTTGAAGATGCGCGCCACCCGCACCTCGGCGCGGCCGAGCCGGGCATAGTCGAAGGTCATGGCTTCGGCGGCGCGCTTGCCCTCGTCGTAGCAGGCGCGCGGGCCGGTGCAGCTGACCCAGCCGCGATAGCTCTCCGGTTGCGGGTGCATCTCCGGATCGCCGTAGACTTCGCTGGTCGAGGTCAGCAGGAAGCGGGCGCCGGCGCGCTCGCACAGCCGCAGCAGGTGGTGCGTGCCGACCACGTTGGTCAGCATCGTATGTTCGGGATCGGCCTGATATTGCGGCGGCGAAGCGGCGCAGGCGAGATTGTAGACACGCGAGATGCGATCGGCCTGCGCCATCAGAGCCGGCGGCAGCGGATTGACGATATCCGCCTCGATGAAATGGAAGCCGTCGCGGCCTTCCAGGTCCTGGAGATTGTTGGGGCGCGCGGTCTGCAGATTGTCGAGGCAGATCACCTGATGGCCCTGGTCGAGCAGCGCGCGGCGGTTGAGCAGGCAGATGAAGCCCGCGCCGCCGGCGACGATAATGAAGTAGGGTGCGGATGTGAGCATGTCAGGACCCTTCCCTGGCCGTTTCTGTTTTCCCCCGGTCACGCTGCCGCCCCCGCGACGCTCTCTTGCGAACGAAGCTCGGCCGCGGCCTCGTTCAGATGATCTTCCAGTTCCTGCGCGCGGTGCGCCGCCGTGTGCCGCGCGAGCACGCGCGTGCGGGCAGCGGCGCCGATCGCGCGCCAGGTGCCGGGGCTCATCCAGATCGGCAGCCGCTGCTTGACCAGGTCGACCAGGCGCGGGCTGGCCAGCACCAGCACCCGGTCGAGCCCGAGGCGTACGACCTCATCGACGATCCGGTCGAACGAGTCCAGACCGAAGATGACGTGCGACGGAAGTGCGGTGTAGGTGAACGAGAGGCT
>CAXTUG010000238.1:0-5217 GCA_964247375.1 uncultured Sphingomonadaceae bacterium | reverse complement strand
GCTTTCCACCGCGCCGGTCAGCGGATAGCAGCCGAGCGTGCGGAACCGGATCGAACGATCGACCGGCACCTCGCCCGGCAGCAGCCGGAAGCGCTCGTCGTCGACCATCAGCAGCATGCCGTCGCGTTCGACCGTCGGGCGCTTCGCAGCGAAGTAGAGCGGCACGATCGGCACGTCGTTCAGCTGGATATATTGCCAGATGTCGAGCTCGGTCCAGTTGGAGATCGGGAACACCCGGATGCTCTCGCCTCGGGCCTTGCGCGCATTGTAGAGCCGCCACAGCTCCGGCCGCTGGTTCTTGGGATCCCAGCGGTGATTGGCCGAGCGGAAGGAGAAGATCCGCTCCTTGGCGCGGCTCTTCTCCTCGTCGCGCCGCGCGCCGCCGAACGCCGCGTCGAAGCCGTAATGGTCGAGCGCCTGCTTCAGTCCCTCGGTCTTCCACAGATCGGTGTGGAGGCTGCCATGGTCGAACGGGTTGATGCCGCGCGCCTTCGCGTCGGGATTCTGGTAGACGATCAGTTCCATGCCGGCGTCGCGCGCGGCCCTGTCGCGCAGATCGTACATGGCCCGAAATTTCCAGGTCGTGTCGACGTGGAGCAGCGGAAAGGGCGGCGGCGCAGGGTAGAAGGCTTTGCGCGCCAAGTGCAGCATCACCGCCGAATCCTTGCCGACCGAGTAGAGCATGACCGGCTTCTCGGTCTCGGCGACGACCTCGCGCAGGATGTGGATGCTCTCGGCCTCGAGCCGCTGGAGATGAGTAAGCGATGCGCTCATCCAGCGATCTCAAGCACGGACGCTCGCTCACGTCTCGACACAAAATCTTTGCCGCAACTCATACCGCCTCCTAATCGATGTGCCATGGACCTCGAGCGCAAAGCGTTGCTGGACGGCATGGTGGATGCAGCGATCCGTGCCGGCGCCGCCATCATGGCAGTATATGACCGGGATTTCACCGTCGTCCTGAAGAGTGATGCCTCTCCTGTCACCGATGCGGATGCGGCGGCCGAGGCGATCATCCTGGCCGCCCTGGCCGAGCTGGCGCCGGACATACCGGTGATCGCCGAGGAGGAGGTCGCCGCAGGGCGCATTCCGGAAACGGACGATTGTTTCCTGCTGGTCGATCCGCTCGACGGCACCAAGGAATTCGTCCGACGCAACGGCGACTTCACCGTCAACATCGCCCTGATCGAGGATCATGCGCCCAGCCTGGGCGTGGTGTTCGCGCCCGTCGAGCGGCGGCTCTATGCCGGCGACGTGGCGTACGGCGTCGCTTGGCAGGCGATCGTCGGCGATGATGGCCGGATCGGGCCGGCTACGCCGCTCCGGATCCGCCAGACTCCACCCGACGGGCTGGACGTGGTGGCATCGCGCTCCCACAGCACGCAGGAGACGGACGCCTATCTGGACCAGTTTGACGTGACGACACGCGTCTCGCGTGGTTCCTCGCTCAAACTATGCCTCGTCGCCGAAGGGGCGGCGGACCTCTATCCGCGGCTCGCGCCGACCATGGAGTGGGATATTGCCGCGGGCGATGCGGTGCTGCGTGCCGCCGGCGGCACGGTTTTCGCGCCCGACGGCGCGCCGATGCGTTACGGCAAGCCGCGCTTCTTCAATCCCGGCTTCGTCGCCGCGGGCGCGATCGCCCCGCCGCCGATCGCCCCCTTCCTGCGCCTGGAGTGATGCAGTGAACGCGTCACGTCATCGCGAGCGCAGCGACGCGATCCAGACCGTGAACTGGATTGCTTCGCCCCGCTCGCATTGACGCGCCGAGACGTCAGTTCAGCGGCAGGTCGAGCGCTTCCGCAACCGCCGCGTGGCGGATCTTGCCGCCGGAGACGTTGAGGCCGTTCGCCAGGTGCGGGTCGGCCTGCATCGCGGCCTCAGCGCCCAGGTTGGCGAGCTTGAGCGCAAACGGGAGCGTGGCGTTATTTAGCGCGAAGGCCGAAGTGCGCGCCACCGCGCCCGGCATGTTGGCGACGCAGTAATGGATGATGCCGTCGACCTCGAACACCGGATCGTCGTGGGTGGTCGGATGGCTGGTCTCGAAGCAGCCGCCCTGGTCGATGGCGATATCGACCAGCACCGAGCCGCGCTTCATCGTCTTGAGCATGTCGCGCGTGACCAGCTTCGGCGCGGCCGCGCCGGGGATCAGCACCGCGCCGATCACCAGGTGCGCGCGCGACACCGCCGCGGCGATCGCCGCCTTGGACGCGTAGGCGGTCTTGATCTGGTTGGAGAAGAACATGTCCAGCTCGGCCAGCCGATCGTTGTTGATGTCGTAGATGGTGACGTCGGCGCGCATGCCGACCGCCATCTGCGCGGCATTCACGCCCGAGATGCCGCCGCCCAGGATCGCGACGCGCGCCGGCGCCACGCCGGGCACGCCGCCCAGCAGCACGCCGCGGCCGCCCTGTTCCTTCTCCAGATAATGCGCGCCGACCTGGATCGACATGCGGCCCGCCACCTCGGACATCGGCTTGAGCAGCGGCAGACCGCCGCGTGGAGACGTCACCGTCTCATAGGCGATGCAGGTCGCGCCCGATTTCATCAGGCCCTCCGCCTGCGGCTTGTCGGCGGCGAGATGCAGGTAGGTGAACAGCAGGTGGCGGGGCTTCAGCCGCGCGATCTCGACCGGCTGCGGCTCCTTGACCTTCACGATCATCTCGGCCTGCTCGAACACCGCATCGGCATCGGCCAGGATCGTCGCGCCGGCGTCGACATAATCCTGATCGCCGAAATCGATGCCGCTGCCGGCCTGCGTCTCGACCACCACGTCATGACCGGCCGCGACCAGTTCCGCCACCGACGGCGGGGTCAGGCCCACGCGATATTCGTGATTCTTGATTTCCTTGGGAACACCGATCCGCATCATTCACGCTCCTCGATCCAGGGGCGGCGATATAGCGCATCCGCCATGGCAAATCCGTGCAAAGATGCCGCTCGATCGGCTATGGGATGCAGGATTCCTGCCTGGATGATCGTTGATCTGGTGAAATCATGTTCGAACTCGACCGTGCCGACCGCGCCATATTGAAGCTGTTCGCGCAGGATGCGCGGGCGTCGGTCAGTTCCGTTGCCGAACAGGTCGGGCTCTCGCAGTCCGCCTGTACGCGCCGCATCCAGGCGCTGGAAGCGTCGGGCAAGCTCAAGGGCTATGGCGTGCGGTTCGATCATCGCGCGCTCGGCTTCGCAGTCACCGCGCTGGTGGACATCACCCTGTCCACGCAGGTTGAGGAGGAGCTCGAGCAGTTCGAGCGCGCCGTCGCGCAGATCGACGGCATCGTCGAATGCATGCTGGTGTCGGGCGTGCATGATTACCGGCTCAAGATCATCTGCCGCGACCTGGACGATTACGAGCGGCTGCACCGCGAACATCTCGGCCGTCTGCCCCGGGTAACGACGATCAGCAGCAGTTTCGTCCTGCGCGCGGTGCCGACGCGCAGCGAGGCGGATGCGCTGCTGAAGTGACAAAGAAGCTGCCCCGTCAGCAGTCGCTCCCCGGCGGCGACCCCCGGCCCCTTACCAGCCGCGGTTGCGAGCACCATATGGACCTGCTACCGCGCGCCGCCGCTACTGCCGCACAGGTCAGCCGGACGTGGAACGAAGTGGCTGCTTGCTTTAGGGTTCCTTGGGTTCGATGACTTCCGGCACTGCCGTTCCCCAACATGCCGATACGCTCGCGCCGCCGATCGGCTCGGAAACGCACGATCATGGCGGACAAAGCCTCGGCCGCCTCGCGCTCGGCGCGGTCGGCGTGGTGTTCGGCGACATCGGCACGAGTCCGCTCTACGCCTTTCGCGAGACGTTCGCCGGCCACCACGTGCTCGCGCCAAGCGACGACAACGTGCTGGGCGTGCTCAGCCTGATCTTCTGGTCGATGATGCTGGTCGTCACGATCAAATATGTCGCGATCATCATGCGCGCCGACAATAAGGGGGAGGGCGGCAGCCTCGCGCTGCTCGCGCTGATCTCGCGCACCAACTCGACCAGGAAGCGCTGGACCAAGGGGCTGATCCTGCTCGGCGTGTTCGCCACCGCCCTGTTTTACGGCGATTCGATGATCACGCCGGCAATCTCGGTGCTGACCGCGGTCGAGGGCCTGACCGTGGTCAATCACGGCTTCCAGCCGTTCGTCATCCCGATCGCCATCGGCATCCTGATCGGCCTGTTCGCAATCCAGTCGCGCGGGGTCGGCAAGGTCGGGCTGATGTTCGGCCCGGTGATGGTGGTCTACTTCATCGTGCTGGCGGTACTCGGCGTCACCAACATCGTCGCGACGCCGGGCGTCTTCGCGGCGCTGAACCCCTGGTATGCCATCCGCTTCTTCATCGACGACGGTATCCATGCCTTCCTGGCGATGGGCTCGGTCGTGCTGGCGGTCACCGGTGCCGAGGCGCTGTACGCCGACATGGGGCATTTCGGGCGCAACCCGATCCGCGTATCCTGGCTGTCCTTCGTCCTGCCCGCGCTGATGCTCAATTATCTGGGGCAGGGCGCGATGATCCTGGCGGCGCCGGACGCGCAGGTGCCGCACATCATCCACAATCCCTTCTTCCTGCTGGCACCGGAAGGCATGCGCCTGCCGCTCGTCATCCTGGCCACCATGGCGACGGTGATCGCGTCGCAGGCGGTGATCTCGGGCGCCTTCTCGGTGACGCAGCAGGCGATCCAGCTCGGCTTCATGCCGCGGCTGCGGATCGAGCATACCAGCGCCAGCTCGGCCGGGCAGATCTACATCCCGGCGATCAACTGGGCGCTGATGATCATGGTCACGCTGCTGGTGCTGTTCTTCCGCTCCTCGTCCAATCTGGCGGCAGCCTACGGCATCGCGGTGACCGGCGCGATGCTGATCGACACCTGCCTGGTGTCGGTGGTGCTGTTCCAGCTGTGGAAGTGGAACAAGCTGGTCGCCGGGCTCCTGCTCGCCATCATCGGCGTGGTGGACTTGGCCTATTTCAGCGCCAATCTGACCAAGGTGCCCGACGGCGGCTGGTTCCCGCTGCTGATGGGCTTCCTCATCTTCACTTTGCTCACCACCTGGGCGCGGGGCCGGGCGCTGATGATCGACCGCATGCGCGAAGCGTCGATCCCGGTGCAGGTGTTCGTCCGCTCCGCCGCCAACTCGGCGACGCGCGTGCCCGGCACGGCGGTGTTCATGACCTCCAGCGCCGGCGGCGTGCCCCATGCGCTGCTCCACAATCTCAAGCACAACAAGGT
>CAXTUG010000237.1:0-5255 GCA_964247375.1 uncultured Sphingomonadaceae bacterium | reverse complement strand
ACCTGATCATCGACCGCCAAAACGCCGACTTTGTGCCGACTATCCGCCGATGCGGGCTGTCGTTATCTTCCGGTGGCACTTCACTGCGGCAAATGGAGATTTTGATGAAGCATCGAGCCGGGGTGGCGATCGCGTGCGCATTCGGCGTCCTGAGCATGGCCGGTCTCACCGACGGCCGAGCGGCAAAGGTTCAGACGGTTACAGCGGAACGCGCTTCGCAGCAGGCCTCGTGGCAACCGCCTTCCGGGCTCAGGCAGATACCGATCTGGCCCGGAACGGTGCCGGGCATGGCAGGCGTGACACAAGCCCGGGAGACGATGGCGGTCGAATCCCACAGCGTCGGCGGCCTGCCCACCACCATGATCCACGATGTGACCGTGCCGACCATGACGATCTACCCGCCGAAAGGGCGGAATACCGGGGCATCCATGATCGTGTTCCCCGGCGGCGGCTTCAGGGTCTTGGCAATGGATCTTGAGGGTACGGAGATCTGCGATTGGGTCACGACCAAGGGAATGACCTGTGTTCTTGTGAAATATCGTGTCCCGAAGAGCGATACCTATGGCGACCCCGATTGCGATTGCCAAAAGTCGCCCAAGGTTCTGCGTGCCCTGCAGGACGCGCAGCGCGCAATCAGGATCACGAGAGCGCGGGCGGGTGAGCTGAACATCGATCCCGACAAGATCGGCGTCATCGGCTTTTCGGCCGGCGGGTATCTCGTCGCACAAACCAGCAACATCTTCGAACCTGCCTATAAGCCAGTCGACGCGATCGATAAGGTCAGCAGCCGTCCGGATTTTGCCGTGGCGGCTTACCCAGGCCATCTATGCCGCGGAGGCACGCGGTTCGATCCTACCATCCGCATCACCAAACGAACGCCACCGACGTTCATCGTGCAAGACTGGGACGACAGAACCGACGATATCTGCAACAGCACCATGTACGCGCGCCAGCTTGATGCTGTCGGCGTGCCGGCCGAAGTTCACCTGTTCGCCAAAGGCGACCACGCATTCGCGCTCAGGCACGTAGGGCATCCCGTCGAGATGTGGCCGAAGCTGGTCGAGAATTGGCTCGAGGAGATCAATATCCTGTAGGTCGCTCCAGTGGGCGCACGGCACACGCGACGCCGGCTCTCGACGAGAGCAGGATCGCAGCGATAACTGCCGTCGGCGGCAGAACGTTACCGCAGCGGCGGCACGTCCCAGTTCACGCCGACCTCCAGAGCCTTGAACCGCCTGTGTGCGACGCCCTGCCGCGCCAGCGCCGCGTGCAGGAGCCGCGGCGGATCGTACATCCCCTCGCTCGACAGCTTGAACGTGCCCCAGTGGATCGCGAGCGCACTGCCTGCGCCAATCCGGCGGAATACGTCCACTGCCGCTACGGGATCGATATGGTTGGGGCGCATCACCTCGCGCGGACGGAACGCGCCGATCGGGATCAGCGCCAGCCGGTACGGTCCGTCTTTGGCAGCTTCGACCGGCCATCTGCCGTCGCCCCAGCCGGTGTCGCCCGCGAAGAACAGGTTGCCGCCCGGCAGCGTTACCGTGAAGCCGGACCACAAGGCGCGGTCGCGGTCCGCGCCGCAGCGCGATCCCCAGTGATGCACCCGCTCGACGATCACCGCGATGCCCGGCCGTACCGGCACCCGCTGTCCCCAGTCGCGCGCCACCGCGGGGATGCCGTGCTGCTGCAAGATCGTGTCGTTGCCGAGGCTGGTGACGATCAGCGGACGATCGCGGTCCCACAGCCGCTTGAGCGCGGCGACGTCCATATGATCCCAGTGGTCATGGCTCACCAGCACCAGATCGATGTGCGGCAGGTCGGCGAAGGCGATGCCCGGATCGCGCACCCGCTTCGGCCCGAGCAGTCCCCACGGCCCGGCGCGCTCGGCGTAGATCGGATCGGTCAGAATGTTGATCCCGCCTGCCTGCACCAGCACGGTCGAGTGGCCGATCCAGGTCGCGACCATCCGTCCGCGACCGCTGACCTGCGCCGGCTTGCCCGGATGCGTCGCGACGTGGTCCGGCCAGGGTGCGGCCGCTTCCGCCCGGCGCAGCCGGAGCGCCACGCGCAGGAAGGCGCCGATCCCGTGCGGGCTGCTCGTCGCGTCGCCGTCGGGATTGCGGAAGTGCGCGCCGTCATAGTGGCTGCTCGGCGGTCCGCGATAGTAGATGCGGTCGAGAAACGGCGGCAGCACGGCGGGCAGCAGCAGGATAACGATAAGCGTGCCGAGCAGCGCGCGCCACACCCACCTCCATCCATACCGGATCGCCTGCGCCATAGAAGTGCTTTAGATAAGTAACACGCTTGTCGCCACCGATTTATGCGATCGACTGGCATCCTCCTCCTCATCCGCCCATGAGGAGACATGATCCTCGCCCGGGGTGCCGATGCATGCTGAAACCCATCCCATCCGATGAACTGGCGGCGATCGTCACGTCGCTGGAGATGCGCACGCGGCCGAGGCCGCGGACTCTGCCCGCCTCATCCCTGAACCTTGTGCGCTGGCGACGACCGGACGTCGACGCCTATCGCATCCTCTTCCGCCGGGTCGGCGCACCTTGGCTCTGGTTCTCGCGCCTGGTGATGGCCGATGCGGCGCTGCAGGCGATCATCGGCGATCCGATGGTGGAAATCTACGCGGTCGCCGACCGTGCCGGCATCGAAGTCGGGCTGCTGGAACTCGACTTTCGTACCGCCGGCGCGTGCGAGATCGGCTTTCTAGGCCTCGTGCCCGAGCTCGCCGGCAAGGGGCACGGCAACTGGCTGATGGCCCAGGCGCTCGCGATCGGCTGGCGGGAAGACGTGGCGCGGATGTGGGTGCACACCTGCACGCTGGACCATCCGGCCGCGCTCGGCTTCTATCGCCGCCACGGCTTCGTGCCGTTCGAACGGGCGATCGAGATCTTCGCCGACCCGCGGCTGCTCGGCGTCCTGCCGCGGGACGCGGCGCCTCAGATCCCCCTGATCGGTCCGCCGAGCTGACGGTAGAATGCGGCCGTCAGGACCAGCAGCCCGGTCGACAGGCAGGCGCGGGCGAAACTGACGTACAGCGTGGACAGGATGGTGCCGAGCAGCGGCACGCCGAGTGCGTTGGCGACCAGCACGAAGATCGTGCCGATCGCGAAGGTGGAGGCGAGCAGGACGACGAGTGCGCCGACGCCGTAAGCCAGCAGCCCCATCGCGAGACGCCAGAAGGCGCCCTCCGTCAGCTCCCAAGCCAATCGCAGCGCCGCAATCGGCCCGGCGCGGGACGCCAGGATCACCGGCGCGAGCACGGCCAGTCGCACCGAGAAGACGACCGCGATACCCAGCATCACCCCGATGAGCATCGCCTGTTCGGACGCCAGGCCGACGTGCAGCAGCGTCAGCAGGAGGGCCAGCACCGTGACGATCAGCAGCAGCGCGACGAACAGGCACAGGAACGCCGCCACGAACACCCACAGGCGCCGAGCCGCCAGCGTCAACGCCTCGCGCACGCTGATGCGCGGCACCAGGGCGAGCGACACGATCGCCAGCATGCCGAGGAGCGTAATCAGCTGGATGAGGAGCGCGACCGGCAGCAGCCAATAGGCCGCCTGCACCACCGGCGCGGCCGGAGCCTGGGTCGGCTGCATCTGCAGCTGAACCATCGCCGCCTGGATCGAGGGCGGCAGCAGCAGCCCGAAGGCGAGCTGCGGCAGCGCCAAGAAGGCGAGTGCGACCGGCAGCAGCAATCGCCATTCCCGCAGCACCAGCCGCTGCGTCCATTGCAGCGCCTCCTCGATCGACAGCGACTTCACCGGCACATTCTCCCTGTACCAGGCTTATTGACGGCTGCCGGACGAAAGGCAATCAAGCGCTTGCTTGCGCCGCCGTCCAGGCGCCGCCACATGGCCCACGATGGCTGCTTCCCTCGACCGGATCGAATGGCGCGTGACGCCCGGGCTCACCGACTACGCGCAGGCGCTGAGCGAGATGGAGGCGCGTGCCGCCGTGATCCGCGCGGACGGCGCCCCCGAGCTGGTGTGGCTGCTGGAGCATCCGCCCGTCATCACCGGCGGCACCAGCGCCGCGGAGATCGAGTTGCTGGAGCCCGGCCGCTTTCCGGTGCATCGGGCCGGACGCGGCGGTCGCTACACCTATCATGGGCCCGGCCAGCGTGTCGGCTACGTGCTGCTCGATCTGGAACGGCGCGGCCGCGACGTGCGCTGCTATGTCTCCGCGCTGGAGGACTGGCTGATCCGGACGCTCGGGCGTCGCGGCCTGACCGCGCGCAAGGCAGTCGGGCGGATCGGCATCTGGACCGACGATCGGCAGGGGCGCGAGGCCAAGATCGGCGCCATCGGCGTGCGCGTACGACGCTGGGTGTCGCTCCATGGCTTTGCCGTGAACCTCGATCCCGATCTCGATCATTTCGATGCTATCATACCCTGCGGCATCGCCGACTATTCCGTTACCAGTCTGGCGGCGCTCGGCATCGATCCCTCGAAGCAGACCTTCGACGAGGCGCTCGCGCTGGAATTCCCGCATTTTCTTCAAGCGCTTGGCCGGAGCGTCATTCCCGCTTGAGGCGGCGGCGCTTTATGGTAAGCTTGCCGCCGATTTGGGTAAATGGTCCACAAAGTCCGCTCCAAATCGAAAATTCTAGGGAGTCTGACATGCGAGACGTCATCAAGAAGACCACGGCTGCTGCGATCATCGCGGCTGCCGCGCTGAGCCTCGCGGCCTGCAAGAGCGAAACCACGACCAACACCACCGAGAACGTGTCGATGACCGACATGAACGCGTCGGAAGGCAGCATGAACGACATGTCGGCGACCGACATGAACGCCATGGGCGACACCAACGCGATGGGCAACATGGCTGACAACAGCATGATGGGCGACAATACCTCCAACATGGAGTGATCGTCCGGCCCGCTGAGGGTTAGAAGGAGGGCCGTCCGGATGTCGGGCGGCCCTTTTTCATGGCCGTATCGGCAAGCTCAAGCCGTGGCCGTCAATTCGATGCGAGCTGCACCGGCGGACCATCCAGCGCCGTCAGTATCTTGACGTCATAGCCGTAAGGGTCGCGGTACTTCACCACGCCGCCATCGTCGCCCACGTCCGCCGTAAAGTAAACGATGTAGACCGGCCACGTTTGCGGCAGACGCAGCGTCGCCGTCCGCGGCCGCGCCAGCGCGGCCTGCAGCGCCGGTTCGTCGCCGCCGCCGCTCATCAGTTCGGCAGCGAGCTGGTCGATGTCCTTTTCCCGCACGCAACCGTGACTGAGCC
>CAXTUG010000236.1:0-5278 GCA_964247375.1 uncultured Sphingomonadaceae bacterium | reverse complement strand
GCTGCCCGGTCGACCCTCGGCGGCGGCTTTGCAGGACGCGCTAACTGCCTTCTACGGCGACTCGCCGATCGTGCGGGTCATTCCGGATTATGGCGAGCCGACGCTTGCGATCGAGCGGCTGGCCGGCCTCGACCGGCTCGACCTGTTCGTGTTCGGCAATGACGAGGACGGTCAGGTGCGGCTGGTCGCGGCGCTCGACAATCTCGGCAAGGGTGCGGCGGCGGCGGCGGTGCAGAGCCTGAACCTGATGGCCGGGCTGCCGGAGACGGAAGGGCTGCGGCTTCTCTGACCGACCGCCGATAGTCTCAACGCGTACCCTGCGCCTTCCGCAGGTTGTAATAGCGCTGCACGTTGGCGTTGTGGTCCTTCAGGTCGTTGGCGAAGACGTGACCGCCCTTGCCGTCCGCGACGAAGTAGAGCGCCTCGGTCGTGGCCGGCGCCAGTACCGCCGCGATCGCGTCCTTGCCCGGATTGGTGATCGGCCCGATCGGCAGGCCCGTCATCGCATAGGTGTTGTAGTCGTTCTTGGCGCGTACTTCGCTGAGCTTGATGCGACGGCCGAGCGGCTTGCCCTTGGTCAGCGGGTAGATGATCGTCGGGTCGGCCTGCAGCCGCATGCCCGAACGCAGCCGGTTGGAGTAGACCCCGGCCACCATCGGCCGCTCTTCCGGCACGCCGGTCTCCTTCTCGACGATCGAGGCGAGCGTCAGCGCCTCCGTCTTCGAGTTGACGACGCTGTTCGCCTTGCGCGTCATCCACAGCTGGTTGAGCGTCTGCGTCATGTCGTCCTGCATGCGCCTGAGCACGTTGCGCCGCGGCTCGCCGCGCTGGAAGCTGTAGGTGCCCGGCAGCACCGATCCTTCCGCCGGGATCGGCAGCTTGCCCGTGAGCAGCTTCTCGCCGGCGATCCGCTCGAACACTTCGATCGAGGGCATGCCTTCGGGGATGGTGATCATGCGCTGGACGGTATGGCCGCTCTGCAGCAGCGCCAGCACGTCGCGCGCGCTCATATGCGACGCGACCTCATACTCACCGGCGCGGATCGGCGCGGAAGACCCGAACCGCCGCGCGAACCGCAGGAAACCAGTCGTCGAGCGGACCGCCCCTACCTTCTCGAGCTCGCGGGCCGCGCCTGCGAGCGTGGTGCCCTCCGGAACGACGACCGTCGTCGGGTGACGCGCCGGGCCGGGACCGGTCCAGTTGCGGTGGATCGTCAGCCAGCCCGCCGCCGCCACGATCAGCGCGACGATCAGCAGGCAGCCTACACCGCCGGAAAAAAAGGAACGACGCCTGGCCACCTATCGATTACCTCGTTCGCCAACGAACCTTAGCCCGTTCCCCGGCGAAGGCCGGGGTCCGGTATAGCAGCCGATCTGGACCCCGGCTTTCCCGGGGAACGATAGGACTGACGCGCTGCCTCAATCAAGCGCGCGCATGACCAGGCTGGCGTTGGTGCCGCCGAAACCAAAGCTGTTGTTCAATACCGCCCGAACCGGCCGCTGCTTGGCCGTATTCGGCACGAGATCGACGCCGACGCAGCCGTCGCTGGGGTGTTCGAGGTTGATCGTCGGCGGCACGATCTGGTCGCGCAGTGCCAGGATGCAGAAGATCGATTCCACCGCCCCGGCGCCGCCGAGCAGGTGGCCGATCATCGACTTGGTCGACGACATCGACACGGTCGAAATGGCGTCGCCGAACAGCCGGCGCACCGCGCCCAGTTCCAGCTCGTCGCCGAGCGGGGTCGAGGTGCCGTGCGCGTTGATATAGTCGATGTCCTCGGGCTCGAGCCCTGCCTTGCGCAGCGCCATCTGCATCGATCGGAAGGCGCCGTCGCCCTCCGGATGCGGCGCGGTCACGTGATAGGCGTCGCCGGTCAGGCCGTAGCCGATCACCTCCGCGTAGATTTTGGCTCCACGCGCCTTGGCATGCTCATATTCTTCCAGCACGACGATGCCGGCGCCCTCGCCCATGACGAAGCCGTCGCGATCCTTGTCGTAGGGACGGCTCGCCTTCTCCGGCGTGTCGTTGAAGCCGGTCGACAGCGCCCGCGCCTGCGCGAAGCCGGCGATGCCCAGCGGGCAGATCGCGCCTTCCGCACCGCCCGCGAGCATGACGTCGGCATCGTCGGCAGCGATGATCCGCGCGGCGTCGCCGATCGCGTGCGCGCCGGTGGAACACGCGGTCACCACCGCGTGGTTCGGCCCGCGCAGCCCGTACTTGATCGAGACCTGACCCGAGATGAGATTGATCAGACGGCCGTGGACGAAGTGCGGGGATACGCGGCTCGGCCCCTTCTCGAAGCGCACGATCGATTCGCTCTCGATCCCCGGAAGGCCGCCGATGCCCGACCCGATCACGCAACCGACGCGGGTCGACTGCTCGTAGGTGAGCTCGCCCAGGCCCGCATCCTCATAGGCCTGGCCGGCGGCATCGATGCCGTAGACGATGAACGGATCGACCTGGCGCTGGACCTTGTGATCGACGCGCCGGCCGGGATCGAAGCCCCAGGGATGGTCCGCCGGTTTCACCTCGCACGCGATGGTGCACTTCTGATCCGACGGGTCGAAGCGCGTGATCCGCCCGGCACCCGATTTGCCGGCCTTGATGTTTTCCCAAGCGGTTTCGACGTCGGCGCCGACCGGCGTCACGAGTCCCAATCCGGTCACGACCACGCGGCGCATGGTATCTCTCCTAATTCCTCAAACAGCAGAACAGGCCCAACCCGCGTTCGGGCTGAGCCTGTCGAAGCCACGTTCTTCCCTGCCGGAAGCAGGGCAGCCCTTCGACAAGCTCAGGGCGAACGGAAGTGTAGATCAGCCCTTGTGGGTGTCGATGTAGCTGATCGCATCCTTGACGGTGGTGATCTTCTCGGCCGCGTCGTCCGGAATCTCCACGCCGAATTCCTCTTCGAACGCCATCACCAGTTCGACGATATCGAGGCTGTCGGCGCCGAGATCATCGATGAAGCTCGCATCCTCGGTCACCTTCTCGGGCTCGACGCCCAGGTGTTCGACCACAATCTTCTTCACGCGATCGGGGGTGTCGCTCATCGTTCTTCTGCCTTCCCTAGGTCTGATTTGCCGCTGCCCTAGCGACGTGCTTATCGTCTCGCAAGAGTGTCAGAGCATCGCCAGGCCGCCGTTGACATGGATGGTCTGACCGGTGACGTAGCCGGCCTCGCGGCTGGCGAGGTAGGCCACGGCGGCGCCGATGTCGCTGCCCTGCCCCAGATCGCCGGCCGGGATGCGGGTGAGAATCGTGGCGCGCTGCTGCTCGCTTAGCGCATCGGTCATCGCGCTGGCGATGAAACCGGGCGCCACGCAGTTGACGGTGATGCTGCGGCTCGCGAACTCCTGCGCCAGCGCCTTGGTCATGGCGGTGAGACCGCCCTTCGACGCCGCATAATTGGCCTGGCCGGGATTGCCGGTCGAGCCGACGACCGAAGTGATCGAGACGATCCGGCCGAAGCGCGCCTTCATCATCGGACGCGCGACGGCGCGGATCAGGCGGAAGGCGGCCTCGAGATTGACCGAGATCACCTGATCCCACTCCTCGTCCTTCATCCGCATGGCGAGATTGTCGCGGGTCACGCCGGCATTGTTGACGAGGATGTCGAGCCTGCCGCCCAGCGCCTCGAGCGCCGCCGGCACCAGCGCCTCGACCGAGGCCGGATCGGCGAGATTGGCCGGCACCGCCAGCGCGCCGCCGCCGATCTCCTGCGCCAGCGCCGTCAGCGCTTCCGCCCGCGTGCCGGACAGCGCGACCTTGGCGCCCTGCGCGGCCAAAGCGCGGGCAATCGCGGACCCGATCCCGCCCGAAGCGCCGGTAACGAGAGCGGTCATGCCATTCAGATCGAACATCTTTTCAGACTTCCTTAGATTTTAGTTCACGCAGAGACGCGGAGACGCAGAGGGGCGGTAGTCGTTGACGATGCGACGAACGCCTTCCTTCAGCGTCGCGCCGGCAAAGTTAATAAGCAGCCCGACGGGCTGCTTAGTCAATCTGAGGTAAGTCAGAACCTGCTTCATGTGAGCGGCTGTCAGCCGCTCTATCGATTTTATCTCGACGATCAGACGCTCGTCGATAAGCAGGTCAATCCGAAACGCTCCCTCGAAGCGCATTCCGTCATATTCGATGTCGATCGGCTTTTGACGGGCAACGCGGTAACCCATCCGGATGAGCTTTCCGGCCAGAACGGCTTCATAGACGCTCTCCAGGAGGCCCGGCCCTAATTCTGAATGAATGCGGTAGGCAATGCTCAGAACATCGCCACTGACTTTATCAATGTTCCGCTCCATCTCTGCGTCTCCGCGTCTCCGCGTGAATTAAAAACTTGCTGCAAATGCCTCGATGTCGCTCATCGTCACTACGCTGACGGTGCTCGCGTCAGGCGCGATGCGCTTGACCATTGGGGCGAGGACCTTGGCGCCGAGTTCGACGAAGTCGGTCACGCCGGCCTCCCACATCGCCTCGACGCTCTCGCGCCAGCGGACGGTGCCGGTGACCTGCTGCACCAGGAGGTCGCGGATCTGGTCGGGGTCGCTCGCGGGCGCCGCGGTCACGTTGGCGTAGACCGGCACCAGCGGCGCCTGCACCCTGGCTTTACCGAGCGCGTCGGCCATCGCGTCGGCGGCCGGCTGCATCAGCGCACAATGGAACGGGGCGGATACGGGGAGCGCAACGGCGCGCTTCACGCCGCGCTCCTTGGCAAGGCCCATCGCACGCTCGACCGCGGCCTTGTGGCCGGAGATCACCACCTGCCCGCCGCCATTGTCGTTGGCCGCCTGGCATACCTGGCCCTCGGCGGCGTCCGCGCAGATCGCCTCCGCTTGCGCGAAGTCGGCGCCGAGCAGCGCCGCCATCGCGCCTTCGCCGACCGGCACGGCCGCCTGCATCGCCCGACCGCGCAGCTTCAGCAGGCGCGCCGTCGTCGTCAGGTCGAATGCCTGCGCCGCACACAGGGCGCTATATTCGCCGAGCGAGTGGCCGGCGACGAAATCGGCCTTGTCGGCCAGCCGCATGCCCCCTTCGGCTTCCAGCACGCGCAGCACCGCCAGCGCATTGGCCATGATCGCCGGCTGCGCATTCTCGGTCAGCGTCAGCTCGTCCGCAGGTCCCTGCGCCATCAGCCGCGACAGACCCTGGCCGAGCGCGTCGTCCACCTCCTCGAACACGGCGCGCGCCGCCGGGCTGGCGGCGGCCAGGTCCCGAACCAATGCCGCCCGCCGGGGGGCCGGGGCCGGGGAGGGTGAAAGCGCGCAGCGATGTGCGCGGTAAT
>CAXTUG010000235.1:0-5284 GCA_964247375.1 uncultured Sphingomonadaceae bacterium | reverse complement strand
GAAATGATCGACGGTGGTGAGCGCGAACGGCCGTCCGTCGTCGGCGGCGGCAGGACCCGCATTGCTCTGGGCGAAGGTGGGGGAGGAGAGCAGGGACGAGAGAGCAAGGAACGACAGCAGGCGCCGAGACATGCGGATCTCCACGAGAGCGCTTAGGATCGCTGCGCGTTAGCGCTTCGGAACGGGATCAGCCAGCCTTCGTGCGGCCGGCCGATCATACCGGCATCTGGACAGTCCGCGATCCCTCCCGGCGAGGCGTCATTCAGATCTCGGTCACGCGGCAGGGCGCATGAGGCCACAGGCCGAGAAAAGGCAGTATTGCAATTTTGTGAAAGCGAGTATTTTCGTGACCTATGCATAAGCGATTGGGGCTGCCGCTGGTGCCGCTCAGGCTGACCTATATTCTGGCAGTGATCGGGCTGGCCTTGAGCTTCCTGCTGCTGACGCATCACGCCCCGCGGCGCGTGGTCGAAGCGACCATGACCGTGCCGGCGCTGCTGCTCGTGATCGGCGGCGCGTCGCTGGCCGCGTTCGAGAAGCAGCTTCTCTCGCCGCCGCCGCTGGCGCCGCTCGTCGCCATCGTCGGCTGCGACGGGGCGGGCAAGTCGACCCTGTCCGCCGACCTGCTGACGACGTTGCGGGACGATCGCTCGGTGGAGCTCTGCTACCTCGGCCTGGGATCGGGCGAACTCGGCAACCGCATCAAGGAGTGGCCGCTGATCGGCCCGCTCATCGAGCGCACGCTGGCCCAGAAGGCCGGGCAGGCACGCGACAAGAGCAGGACGATCCCCGGACTGCCGACGGCGCTGGTGATCTTCGCCTTCTCGCTGCTCCGCCTGCGCCGGTTCCGCCGCATGCTGGCGCTTCGGCGGCAGGGCGTCACCGTGCTCGCCGATCGCTACCCGCAGACCGAGGTCGCCGGATTCTACGACGGCCCCGGCCTGTCGGCGGCGCATGCGGGCAGCAGGCCGGTCGCGTGGCTCGCGCGCCGCGAACGGCGAATGTACGAGCAAATGGCAGGCTTCCGGCCCGATCTCGTGCTGCGTCTCAACATCGACGCCGATACGGCGCTCGCGCGCAAGCCGGACCATAAGCCGGACCTGCTGCGGGAGAAGGTCCGCGTCACGCCGCTGCTGCACTTCCACGGCGCGCGCATCGTCGACCTTGACGCACGCGGCCTTTACAGCGACGTGCGGCGCGAGGCGCTGGACCGGGTTCGCACGATTTTGAACCGGGTCGATCGGCTCGCCGCCCGCGCGCGCTGATCCGGCGCCGGGTCGGATTTCCATTCCTTCGACGAGAGCGCGATCGTGTCAGTTATTCGTGAAGCGCCGCTGATCGCGCTGGTGGGTTCCGACGGGTCCGGCAAGTCCACGGTCGGCGAAGCGCTGCTCACGTGGCTGCAGCAGAGCCGCCGCGCCGAACTGTGCCACCTCGGCAAACAGACCGGCAATATCGGCCGCGCGATCGGCCGCTGGCCGCTGCTCGGCGAGCGTTTCGCGTCCTCGCTCACCAGGAAAGCGGACCGTGCCAAGGATCCGGGCGGGCCGAGCGGCGTCACCGCCCTGGTCATCTACCTGTTCTCCATGCGGCGGGTGCGCCGGTTCCGGCGCATGCTGCGGCTGCGGCGGCAGGGCGTCACCATCCTGACCGATCGCTTCCCGCAGAACGAGATTGCCGGCCCGATGGACGGTTTAGGCTTGGCGGAGGCCGCCCATGCCAATGCATGGGTGCGCTGGCTCGCACGGCGCGAGCGGCGTCACTATGACTGGATGGTGGGGCATCGCCCGGACCTGGTGATCCGGCTGACGGTGGACCTGCCGACGGCGATCGCGCGCAAGCCCGATCACCGGGCCACGTCGCTCCAGACCAAGATCTCGGACCTGGCTCGGCTGACCTTCGCCGGCGCGCCGATCGTCGACATCGATTCCACCGCCCCGCTCGACCAGGTGCTGGATGCGGCGAAGCAGGCGATCCGGGACGTGCTCGCGCAGCGGTCCGCCTGATCGATGCGTCCGTTCCATCACGAAGGCCCACGGCGGTGAGGCGCTGGTTCAGGGATCACGGCTTCCGCGCCGTCCTGCGCAATGCGGGGTTCCTCGGCTCGGGCAAGCTGGCCGGCGCGCTGCTGGGCATCGTGTCGCTGTCGTGCGCCGGCCACGGGCTCGCGCGCGAGACGTTCGGCATCCTCATGATCGTGCACGCCTACGCCACCGGTGCGGGCGCGCTGGTCAAGTTCCAGACGTGGCAGTTCATCGTCCGCTACGGCGCGCCCGCGCTGCAGCGCGACGACGAGGGCTTCGCGAAGGACGCGATCCGCTTCGCCTTCGGTCTGGACATCACCAGCGGGCTGGTCGGCATGGCGGGCGCGATGATCGCCCTGCCGCTGCTGGGCAGTCGCCTCGGCATCGAGGGTCCGACGCTGTGGCTGGCGCTGGCCTACTGCACGCTGGTTCCCACCATGTCGGCGGCGACGGCGGTGGGCGTGCTGCGCCTGCTCGACCGTTTCGACCTGATCGGCGCGCAGCAGACGGTGACGCCCGTCCTGCGCGCGGCGGGATCGCTGATCGCCTATTTCAGCCATGCAGGTTTCGGCGGTTACGTGCTGACCTGGTACCTGGCCGATATCGGCGGCGATCTGGTGACCTGGTTCCTGGCGGCGCGCGAGCTGCGCCGCCGCGGCATGCTGGACGCGCTGAAACCCGGACTGTTCGGCACCGCCCGGCGCCTGCCGCACGCGTGGGGCTTCGTCTGGACCACGAACATCGCCCACTCCGTCTATGCGGCGTGGGGGCCGCTCGGCAATCTGGTGGTGGCATCCCTGCTCGGACCGGTCGCGGCCGGGCTCTACAAGATCGCCAGCACGCTGATGGATTCGACCTCCAAACCGGCCGACCTGCTGAGCCGCGGCTTCTACCCCGAGATCATGCGGCTCGATCCCGCGAGCAAGCAGCCGTGGCGGCTGGGCCTGCGCATGAGCGCTTTGTCGGCCTGCGTCGGCGTCGGCCTGGTGCTGCTGGTGATCGTCGGCGGCAAGCCGGTCATCGGCTTCATCTTCGGGCAGAAATATATCCAGGCGTTCGACCTCTTGAAGATCATGACCTGGTCGCTGGTGATCTCCACCGCGGCCTTTCCGCTGGAATCGCTCCTGTACATGGTCGACCGGCAGCGCACCGCGCTGATCGCGCAGAGCGCCGCGGCGATCCTCTACATCGGCCTGCTCTACCTGCTGACGCACGCATACGGCCTGATCGGCGCGGGCATCGCCTTCCTGCTCGGCACGATCGCCGGCGGCCTGCTGATGCTGATCCCGACGCTGCAGAGCTACCGTGCGCGGGCCCATTACCGCCGCCACCCGGCGCTGGACCTGTCGCGGGCATGAACCGGGTCCTCGACGCCGCCGCGCTCGACCGCCGACGCTTCTCCGCCGAACAGCTCGACCGGCTGTTCCAGGCCGTGCTGGTCGACGACGAGGTCGACGCCGTCACCGAACTGCCGGACCGGATCACGCTGGATCACAATCCGGAGCAGCTGATCGACTGCTACCGCATCTGCCGCCAGTTGTGGCGCGAAGGCGTGGACCGGCGCGCCTTCGCCGCGCTCATCCGCAAGGTCGGGGACGACGGCGACCTGGACCCGACCGATCGGCTCGCCTTCAAATATGCCCGCGCCAAGCTCAAGCATCTCCGCTTCGCCTGCGCGCTCTACGGCACGGAGCATCGCTATCCGACGGTGATGGACTGGATGACGACCACGCTGGGCCATCTTCAGGACGCCTTCAAGAACGGTCAGCGCGCCCGCGTCCGGCGCGAAGCGCTGCTGTGCCGATTCTTCCTGTCGCCCCTGCCGCAGGCGGTGCTGCGCCGGGAGCAGGATCGGCTACGCTGGACCGATACCGCCGGCTTCCGCCGCTATCTCGCGCGGGAGATCGACACGCTGGACGCGGTGGTGCGGCAGCCGTGGGTGACCGGCCGCACCTTTCACGCCACACGCAAGATCGCCAGTCGCCAGGTGTCGTTCTACGACACGCTGCGCACGATCGCGCCGTCGGACGAATATCTGAAGATGTCGCGCGCGCTGGCGGCAATCAACGGGCTGATGGGCAACCTGCACGACACGCTGGTCGAGCGGCGGATCGCCGGCACGCAGGATTATCATCGCACGCCTTTCGTCCTGCCGGAAGACATCCGCGAGCGTCTGGCCGGGCTCGTGGCCTGCTATCGCGCCTCCGGCCTTCCGCGCGGCGATGCGGAATGCTTGCAGCCGCTCGCTTGAGCGACTATGTGGCCCCTGTCTTCTCGACATTGGAAACTCTGCCGAGGCCGGCGCCGCAAGGCACCGGCGTGAAGGCGCACAACTCCACGCGTTGGGAACAGATTTGGCCGATATCGCCGCCCTCACCAAGCTGATCGAGCCCGAAGCCAAGGCGCTGGGCTTCGATCTGGTGCGCGTGGCGATGTTCGGCGGCAAGTCCGATCCGACGCTGCAGATCATGGCCGAGCGGCCCGACACGCGGCAGCTGGACCTCAGCGATTGCGAGGCGCTGTCGCGGCGCGTGTCGGACCTGCTGGACGCCAACGATCCGATCGAGGAAGCGTATCGGTTGGAAGTGTCCTCGCCCGGCATCGACCGGCCGCTGACGCGCGCCAGGGACTATGCCGACTGGGCCGGCTACGACGCGCGCATCCGGCTGTCCGAGCCGCTGGACGGGCGCAAGCAGTTCGACGCGCGCCTGATCGGGCTCGAAGGCGACACCGTGACGGTGTATGCCGAGCGCGTCGGCGAGATCGCGATTCCCCTCGGTCAGATCGCCAGCGCCAAGCTGTTGCTGACCGACGCATTGATCAAGGCTACGGCGCCCCTCTCGATCGAGGGTGCGGACCGGATTTCAGAGGAAGGGTAATACACGTCATGGCTACCGCCATTTCCGCCAACAAGGCCGAGCTGCTTGCGATCGCCGACGCCGTCGCGCGCGAGAAGCTGATCGACAAGGCGATCGTGATCGAGGCGATGGAGGATGCGATCCAGCGCGCCGCCAAGGCCCGCTACGGCGCCGAGAACGACATTCGCGCCAAGATCGACACCAATGCCGGCGACGTCCGCCTGTGGCGCGTGGTCGAGGTGGTCGAAGAGGTCGAGAATTACTTCACCCAGGTGTCGGTGGCCGATGCGCAGAAGCTGCAGCCCGGCGCCGTCGTCGGCGACTATATCGTCGATCCGCTGCCGAATATCGAGTTCGGCCGCATCGCCGCGCAGGCGGCCAAGCAGGTCATCTTCCAGAAGG
>CAXTUG010000234.1:0-5295 GCA_964247375.1 uncultured Sphingomonadaceae bacterium | reverse complement strand
CCGGTTCTCGGCTGCGCTCGAACATGTGTCTCGACTTCGCTCGACACGAACGGATTGGGGCAGATGGAACCGCTAGTCGCGCACAACCATATAGCTTTGAATGGCACGTCTCGGCACCTGGATCGAACCGCATCCGACCGGGCTCTACGTGCCCGCCGCCGACGCGTGGATCGATCCGTCGACGCCGCAGGAGCGCGCGCTGGTCACGCATGGCCATGCCGACCATGCCCGCGGCGGCCACGGTGCGGTACTCGCCACGCCGGAGACGATCGCGATCATGGAATGCCGCTACGGCCCGCAGAACGGGACGCCGATCGCCTATGGCGAGAGCGTGCGGATGGGCGAGGTGGACGTCAGCTTCGTGCCGGCCGGGCACGTGCTGGGATCGGCGCAGATCATCCTGGAGCATCGCGGCGAGCGCATCGTCGTCTCCGGCGACTATAAGCGCCGGCCCGACCCGACCTGCGCGCCGTTCGAGCCGGTGCCGTGCGACGTGTTCATCACCGAGGCGACGTTCGGCCTGCCCGTCTTCCGCCACCCCGACACGCCGTCGGAGATCGACCGGCTGCTGGAGGCGCTGCACGCCAATCCGGAGCGGTGCGTGCTGGTCGGCGCCTATGCGCTCGGCAAGGCGCAGCGCGTGATCATGGAGCTGCGCGGCCGCAACCATCACGACCCCATCTACCTGCACGGCGCGCTGCAGCGGCTGTGCGACCTGTACCAGGAGTTCGGGATCGACCTCGGCCCGCTGCTGCCCGCGACCGGCCGCAAGGCGGCGGAGATGAAGGGCGCGATCATCCTGTGCCCGCCCGGCGCGCTCAACGATCGCTGGTCGCGCCGCCTGCCCGATCCGATCACGGCGATGGCGTCGGGCTGGATGGGGGTGCGCCAGCGCGCCCGCCAGCGCAACGTGGAGCTGCCGCTGATCGTGTCCGACCATGCCGACTGGGACGAGCTCACCGCCACCATCAGCGAGCTCGCGCCGCAGGAAGTGTGGGTGACGCACGGGCGCGAGGAGGCTTTGGTCCACTGGTGCATGACGCGGCAGATCAAGGCGCGGGCGCTGGCGCTGGCGCATTATGAGGATGAGGACGACTGAGCGCCTTTGAACGACGCCGTTCGTGTCGAGCGAAGTCGAGACACGGTTCAAGCGTCCCTCGACTTCGCTCGGGACGAACGGAACGGCTTAAACCATCCACCTCCCGAAAACTGCGAAAATGTCAGATTCGAACTATTGCATTTGCGGGAACCCGGCACGGCGCGAAACGTCTGCCCGCCATGCCCAAGCGCCAGACCTTCATCGACCTGCCCGAAGCCGATTTCGACGACCTGGACGGCGCGCGCGTCGTCGTGTTCGGCGCCTCCGAGGCCTCGCCCTACGTGCCGGGCGAGGCCAGCCATTCCGCGGACGGGCCGGCGACGTTGCGCAAGGCCTCCGCGCAGTTCGGCAAGTCCTTGGGCCAGTATGATTTCGATCTCGACGCGACGATGTTCCCGGACCGGGACGACAAAAATGGCTGCGTCGATGCGGGCGACGTGCCGACCAATGCGTGGGAGGCGGAGGCGAACCGGGCGCGGATCACTGCGGCGACGCGCAAGGTGCTGGCGGCGGGCGCGGTGCCGATCCTGCTGGGCGGGGACGACAGCGTGCCGATCCCGATGCTGGCGGCCTATGAGGGGCATGGGCCGCTGACGATCCTGCAGGTGGATGCGCATGTCGACTGGGCCGACGTGCTGCAGGGCAATCCGTACGGCTATGGATCGACCATGCGGCGCGCGGCCGAATATCCGTGGGTCGCGCGCATGGTGCAGGTGGGCATCAGGGGGCTGGGATCGGGCGAGCGCTGGCAGCATGACGATGCCCGCGCCTGGGGGTCGCAGCTCATCACCTCCTACCGGCTGCACGAGGCGGGCGTGGGCGCGGTGACCGACCTGATCGAGCCGGGCGCCAGGGTGTTCGTCTCGATCGACTGCGACGGGATCGATCCGGCGGTGCTGCCAGCCGTGAACATGCCGACGCCGGGCGGGCTGACTTACGAGGACATGATCCGCATCCTGCGCGGCGTGGCGGAGAAGGCCAGTATCGCGGGCCTCGCGATGGTGGAATATGTGCCGGCGCGGGATGATCGGTATCTGCTGTCGGGGCTGATGGCGGCGCGGATTGCGGCGGTGACGATGGGGTTGGTGTTTAGCCGTTCCCTACAAGCAACTTCAAAAAACTGTTCTGGCTGAGCCTTGCTTATCCACCGGCTCGACGCGATCAAATCTAAGCCCTTGTAAAGTCCCAGTCTTGTATTGTGTTTAGCAATTGTCGCCCATAAACCTTTGGGGAAATCAATCTTCTGTGCAGCTCTTCCCCTTTTGCACGTTTGTAGCAGTCTGATCCATTTTATCGTCGTTAAACTGCATCGTGCAACCGCTCGATTTCCGGAATGATTGCCCTACGGTTCGCAGAAGAACAAGGAGGTAAAGGCGAATGGATCGCGAACTTGCGTAAGATACATCAAGGTCTGAGCGGCGGCGGTAAGTATCAATGTCGCCTTTAAGAACCTGCCCTGATTCCAATACGCCGGGTCGAACAGCCTCAAGATGTTCGGCATTTACCCTATAGCGCTCAATTTTTTCGGGGATGATAGCGCGTGGACCCACCAAGCTCATCTCACCTCGAAGAACATTGAACAATTGCGGCAATTCATCGAGGCTGGTTTCCCGAAGCAAGCGGCCCAACAGCGTAAATCTGGGATCGTTACTGGGTTTGTGATCTCGCGCCCCAGCGATCCGCGCATGCTTATCGACCTCTAATAAACCAGCCAGTCGCTCTGCTGAGTCAGGCGCTAAGCTACGGAACTTAAAGCAACGAAACTCGCGGCCATATTGACCGATGCGGCGGTGCCCGTAAATTACTGGGCCTGGATCAGTGATATACAACAAGGTCGATACGGTGAGCATCAAGGGCGCAAGAAAGATTAGTAACATCGATGCGAAGAGTATATCTAATGACCGGAAACACCATTCCTGAGCGATTGATATCAACCAAGGCAGCCCCTCAAGCTGAAGTCGCATACGAGGAGCAGCTAGCATTAGTCCGAATGCGAAGACCACCTTGGACATAGAAGTACTCTGAGCCTCTATATCGGCACTCCATTGTTCATAATATCGCTCTTGTTGGCTTATGGGCAATCTTCTAACCGCCCAACCGAGAAAAAGGCGCGCGAGTTTTGGTCCTCGGGCGTCTATTTCCGTCCAAAGCATGGACACTAGGATGGGTACGACTACGCTGCTGATCAGGAAGGTGAGCACGCCAACCTCCCAAAAAGCGCGTGAGCGTCTTGAGCATTGCTGCGAGCATGTGCGCGCCCAGCGCCAGTGACGGAGTAAAAACGCTGGCGAGGACGACCAAGTTGCGAAGGGCTCAATTCTTCCCACTCACTCGCAAGCCATCCCGCCTCCTCTAGGCGAAGGAGAATGGGGTAGAGCGTTCCCGACTTCAAATTTGTCGCCTTGGCGATTTCCGCCCCGGAACTCGCCGGGTTTGTCAACAGCACGTCGAAAACAGCGGCGACGTTGGTGGTAAAGCGCGGCTGACTTTTAGACATGGTTAATAGATTATCTACATAGGGGTAGCGCGTCAACCAGATTGTAAGATGCCGTCAGCCACATCGCAGATGCGAAGACTTCTTCAGGTATCGCTCTTCGACCGATTGGCGCTTTGCTGCCGGTCCGCTGCTGGTAGGCACAACAGGGACAGCATATTATCGCTCTGCCCGATAGCGTTGACGCTCAGCCTGCGCCTTAGCGCAAGTGTGGGGCGGATCTGAGCTCTCGCCTCCCGCCCTCGCCCGTTCCGCCACCGATTGCCGCGCGCCGACGAACTGGTCGAGGCCGGCCTTGCTCTCGGTCTCGGTCGGTTCGACCAGCATCGCGCCGTGCACCACCAACGGGAAATAGACCGTCATCGGGTGGAAGCCCTCGTCGATCAGGCCCTTGGCGATGTCGAGCGTGGTGAAGCCCTGCGCCATGCGCTCGTCAGCAAGTGAGATCAGGACAACAGCGGAAGCAACCTGCTTCGGCGTGCCGCCACGTCCGCCAAGCCGATGGGCGGCGCGGGCGGGGTTTTCGATCCGCAATTCGTGAGTCCGCGCGCGCCGTAAAAGTCGCCCCTGTCGCAGCAACCGTTCACCGCGCAGCGCTGCCAGAAATCAAGCGCGATACGTAGCGAGACCGCCGGATCGGCGGCCAGCTCCGGATGGCCGACCAGATCCACGCCAATCCGCTTGCCAGCTGCAGCATAATTGTTGCGAAAAGTAAGCTGGAGCATCCCGCGCCCACGATAGCGCCACCCATCGCCCGGCTGGGTATTACCTTCCTTCGGACGATTATACACCGCGTCCGCGATCAATTGCGGCTGATGCGCGATTTTCTGCGCCGCGGCGTTCGGCTGCTTCACGGCGGCGTGCGGGTCTATCGCGAAACGATTAGGCCAGGTCCTTGCCAAGCCTTCCGCACCATAGTTCAAATTCTCGTCAAAGCGGGTGTAGCCGCCAGTTTCATGCGCCGTCTGCGCGACGAATTCGGCAATCCGATTGGCTGTATCCATGCCATATTGAGGGAAATAGACCGCGGCTGCTTTGCCGATCGCCTCGATCGTCGGATTGATGGAATGCCCGGCAGCAAAAGCAAACAGGGCGGTGTAGACATCTGCGTCGGGTTGGCCCGGCACGACGCCATGGACAAAACCGCCTTTCGCAAGTTTCGTACGAAGCTGCGCAAGATCAATAGCCATCGCCCTCACCCCAAGACGACCCCATACGAAAATCCTCCTCCTCCGCGGAGAAGTCAATCGGTAGCCGCTAGAGCGGTTGATATTTCCGGACCACGCCGCGAATGACGAACGGAGTCTCTCGTCTTACTTCTCCCGTGTTCATCGGGTGGAAACCCACGTCGATCAGGCCCTTGGCGATGTCGAGCGTGGTGGAGCCCTGCGCCCTGCCCTCGGCTTGTGTCCTCAAAGTGCTTGAGCCGCTTCCACCCGTTTGCCAATGTTCGCAGCGATGGCCCGACAGACGACCCTTGCCTTCATCGGCGCATTTGCGCTCGCGACTGCATGTCAATCGCGACGCCGAGGATTTCGCCGGCAGATGCTCGCCAAATCGTATTGCAAGAGCGGGCCTACCGTGAATGGCTGGCGGCGGAGCCGCCTCCCGAAGCTTATATCCAACCGACGGATCAGGAACGCGCGCGCCTGTATCGCAAAGCTTGCGAACGGGCGGACATGGGTCATGGCTGCCATAGAGA
>CAXTUG010000233.1:2158-5306 GCA_964247375.1 uncultured Sphingomonadaceae bacterium | reverse complement strand
AGGTTGGCGGGCACCTTGCCGGGGCGGAAGCCGGGCATGCGGATCTGCGGCGCGACCTCCTTGAGCTGCGCGTCGACGCGGGCGTCGATCTCCTTGGCGCTGATCCTGAGCGTGTAGGCGCGCTTGAGCCCCTCGTTGAGCGTCTCGACGGTCTGCATGGTGGAAAAGGGCCTCTATCTGTCTTTTGCGGTCCGGCTGAAGCGACGGGACTGGTGCGGGCGAAGGGACTCGAACCCCCACATCTTGCGATACTGGAACCTAAATCCAGCGCGTCTACCAGTTCCGCCACGCCCGCGGGACGCTCGTCGGAAGCGGGGCGCTTATAGCAGCCGGGCGGCGAGGGCAAGGACAAGCGGGAGCCGGCAACGTTCCCGATCGTTATTGGCGCGAACAAGGAGAGAGACATGGCCAGCCAACCCGACGCGCACCCCGACTCGCCGCCCACGGATACGCCCGGCTCGGTCGAGCAGGACACCCCGGGCGGCGAGCCCAGCCGCGAGTCCGTGGACGACAGTCCGGGGGATTTCGCCGGCACCGCCGGTACCGGCGGTGATAACAAGGTTCAGGACCAGAGCGTCGAGCGCTGAGCCGACCCGAGTCCTTTAAATCGCAAGCGTCGTTCCCGCTTCAGGCGGGAACCCGTTCGACCTGCAGTGCTGACGGATTCCCGCCTGCGCGGGAATGACGGGTCAGATCACCCGTCCAGCGCCTTTTTCAGCAGCTCGTTCACCACTGCCGGATTGGCCTTGCCCGCCATCGCCTTCATCGTCTGGCCGACGAAGAAGCCGAACAATTTGTCCTTGCCGCCGCGATAGTCCGCGACCTTGTCGGCATGGGCGTCCAGCACCTTGGCGATCTCCACCTCGATCGCGCCGGTATCGCTGGTCTGCTTGAGGCCGCGCTCCTCGACGATCCTGCCCGCCGGATCGCCGGTCTCGAGCATGATCTCGAACACCTGCTTGGCGAGCGGGCCGCTGAGCGTGCCGTCCGCCGCCAGCTTCAGCAGCTCGGCCGCCTGTGCCGGGCTGACCGGGCTCTCGCCAATCTCCTTGCCCAGCCGGTTGAGCGCGCCGAACAGCTCGGAGGTCAGCCAGTTGGCCGCCGCCGCCGGCCTGGCGCCGGCCGCCAGCACCGCCTCGAACCCCCGCGCCGTCACGCCCTCGGCCCTGATCCCCCCGGCAATATAGGCGGAGATGCCGAGCGCGCGCTCGTAGCGATGACGCTTGGCGTCCGGCAATTCCGGCAGGCTCGCCTCGCAGTCGGCGATGAAGGCTTCGCTCAGCTCCAGCGGCAGCAGGTCCGGATCGGGGAAGTAGCGATAGTCGTGCGCATCCTCCTTGGAGCGCATCGATCGGGTCTCGTTGCGGTCGGGATCGTACAGCCGCGTCTCCTGGACGATGCTGCCGCCGCTCTCCAGCACGTCGATCTGGCGGCGCGCCTCGCCCTCGATCGCGGCCATGACGAAGCGGACCGAATTGACGTTCTTGGTCTCGGTACGGGTGCCGAGTTCGGCGCCCGGCTTGCGGACGCTGACGTTGACGTCGGCGCGCATCGATCCCTGGTCCATGTTGCCGTCGCACGAGCCGACATAGCGCAGGATCGCGCGCAGCTTGCGCAGATAGGCGCCCGCTTCCTGCGGCGATCGCATGTCCGGTTTGGACACGATCTCCATCAGCGCCACGCCCGATCGGTTGAGGTCGACATAGGATCGGGTCGGATGCTGGTCGTGCATCAGCTTGCCCGCATCCTGCTCGACGTGGATGCGCTCGACGCCGATCGTCTTGACCTCCGCCTCGGGATCCTTCTCGTCCAGGCTGATCTCGATCGCGCCCTCGCCCACCAGCGGATGGTAGAGCTGGCTGATCTGATAGCCCTGGGGCAGGTCGGCGTAGAAGTAGTTCTTGCGGTCGAACCGGCTCCAGCGATTGATGACGGCGCCGATCGCCAGGCCGGTGCGCACCGCCTGGCGGATGCACTCGCCGTTGGGCACAGGCAGCATGCCCGGCATGGCAGCATCGACCAGGCTGACCTGCGTGTTCGGCTCCGCGCCGAACGCGGTCGCCGCGCCGGAGAACAGCTTGGCATTGGACGTGACCTGCGCGTGGACCTCCAGCCCGATCACGACTTCCCACGGGCCGGTCGCGCCCTCGATGCGATAAGCAACCTGTGTCATGCGGCTTCCGGTCGATCAGGCGGGGACCATTGTCAATTCCTGTGTGCGCGGGCAATTGCCTTAGAGGCGTCGGACGAGGCTGAAAGGGACTGATGACTTTCGCTTACTCCCTCCGTCATCCCGGCCTTCGCGAGGGTAACGGTCATCAGGTGACAGGTGCCAGATGACGCCTGTTTCCGTACTGGTCGTGATCGTCAATTACCGCACGCCCGCGCTGGCGCTCGACGCCGCTCAGGCGCTGGAGCGGGACATTGCCGCACGCGGCGATGCGCATGTGATGATCGTCGACAACGGCTCGGGCGACGGGTCGGCCGAGATCATCGCCGCCGGCATCGAGCGGTGCGGCCTCGGCGCCTGGTGCACGCTCCTGCCGGAGACCCGCAACGGCGGCTTCGCGGCGGGCAACAATGCCGCCTGGCGCTGGTACCGCGACGTCGCCGGTGAAATCCCCGCCTTCACCTGGCTGCTCAATCCGGACACGGTCGCCGAACCGGGCGCGATGGATAAGCTCGTCGGCTTTCTGCAGAGCCATCCCGACGTCGGCATCGCCGGCAGCCGCTGCCTGTGGACCGACGGCGGCGTGTGGACCAGCGCCTTTCGGTTCCCCTCGCTCCGGACCGAACTGATCGCGGCCTTCGCCTTCGGTCCGCTCACCCGGCTGCTCGGCAATCGCACCAGTTCGCTGCCGGTGACGGACGGACCCGCACCGGCTGACTGGGTCAGCGGCACCAGCATGATGATCCGCCGCGCCGTGGTGGAACGCATCGGCCTCATGGACGAGGATTACTTTCTCTACTTCGAGGAGACGGACTATTGCGCCCGCGCCGCCCGGGCCGGCTTCGCCAGCTGGATCGTGCCGGCGAGCCGGGTCACGCACATCGGCGGCCAGTCGACCGGCCTCACCGGCGTCGCGCGCACCCGGCGGCCGCGGCCCCGCGACTGGGTAGCGGCCCGCGCCCGCGACCGGAGCGCCCC
>CAXTUG010000233.1:0-2148 GCA_964247375.1 uncultured Sphingomonadaceae bacterium | reverse complement strand
GCACGCTACGGGCTGGTCTTCACCCATCTGATGAATGCCGCATGGTTGCTGGCCTATCCGGTCGGCAAGGCGATCGAGCGCCTGCCCGGTCGCCCACAGCGCGACGATCCGCCCCGTTTCTGGCGCGGCTTCCTGTCGGCTTACTATGGACGGCGTGGCATCATGTACGCGCCGGCCGGGCGCGCGCGGCGCATGGGAGACGGCCGTGACTGACCTGCCCGCCCATCCGTCACGCGACCCGGCGCTCCGTCCGCAGAGCGACGTCGAGCTCGGCCACTTCAACCGCAATCCGCCCGGCATGACGCTGCGCGCGCTGATCGCGGAGGACTACGCCACCCACGATCGCGATCTGTTCGCGCAGGGCTTCTGGGCGATCGCGGTGCACCGCTTCGGCAACTGGCGGATGGGCGTGCGCAGCGGCCTGCTCCGCGCGCCGCTGACCTTGTTGTACCGCATTCTCGCCAAGCACGTGCAGTGGCTGTGCGGCATCGACCTGACCTACACGGTGAAGGTCGGCCGCCGCGTCCGCATCTGGCACCAGGGCGGCATGACGCTGGAGGCGCTGCAGATCGGCGACGACGTCCACATCCGCCAGAACACGACCTTCGGCCTGCGTCGCCACGGCGACCCGCGCTGGCTCAAGCCCGTGATCGGCCCCGGCTGCCAGATCGGTGCCGGCGCGGTGATCGTCGGGCCGGTCGTGGTGGGGGAGGGCTCCACCATCGGCGCCAACGTCGTGCTGGCGCAGGACGTGCCGCCCGGCAGCATCGTCACCGTGCCCAAACCGGAGATCAAGGCCCGGCGATGATCTGCGCCGCCCGCGCAGGCTGCATCGTCTATTCTCCCCGGGCGGCGAGCCGCCGTGCCGTGGCGATGGTCTGCAGGATGAAGAGGATGATCAGCACCACTCCCACCGTTCCGACGAAGATGTCGAAGCCGGAGGTGTCGCCGAAGAGCCCGGGCCCGTGGCCGAAGATCAGCATGGCGACGGTCAGCCCGATGAGCATGATCCGAAGCTCGGTCGGCCCGGCCGCCAGGTAGGAGAGCTTGAAGTCGCCGATCACCCGCGCCGCCAGGTAAGCATGGATCGACAGGAGCAGGTACCCGGCCAGCGCGATCAGCGCCACGTCGAGCCGTACGAACGGGCTGAGACCGATACCGGTAAGGATGAGCAGCGTGGCGATCCCGTCGCAGCTATGGTCGATGAAGTAGCCGTAGAGCGGCCGTTCGATCTGCCGGTACCGGGCGAGGCTCCCGTCCATCGAGTCGCCGAGCCACTGAAGCACGTAGCCGGCGATCGCCAGCCACAGCCAGTTCGGGTTGCTGATGCTCGCCACATAGCCCGCGAACGTCGCTCCGGCGCCGACCATCCCGCAGATGGTCAGCTTGTCCGGCGTGACGCCGGGCGGCATGCGCCGGCACAGCCAGGTAAGGAGCATGCGTTCCGACGATGCCAGGACGTTCCCCTGAAGCCGCACGACCGGCCTGGGCTTAGCGGTGAATTGCTTCTTCATCGCCTTATACTAGGCCCTTCGGGTGCGACGGCAACGCCGCCCCGACGCTGCCCCTCTCCGCAACCGCGCCTTGGGGCAGGCCCCGGACCTGATCCGCCACCGCAAAAGCGATGCCGCATCGCCTTTGTCAGATCTGCCTGGAAGTCACCACCACTGCCGCGGCCGCGCGGTGAAGCCGGCCCGCTCCTCGATCGCAAGGGCTGCATTCAGCACGCCCTGCTCGTCGAGCGGCCGGCCGATCACCTGCAGGCCGAGCGGCAGGCCCGCCTGGTCGAGCCCGCCCGGCACCGACATGGCGGGCAGACCGGCGAGCGAGCTCGGCACGGTGAAGACGTCGTTCAGGTACATGGCGAGCGGATCGTCCGCCTTCTCGCCCAGCGCGAACGCCGCCGACGGCGCGGTCGGCGTCAGCAGCAGGTCGCACCGCTCCCATGCCTGCTCGAAATCGCGGACGATCAGCGCGCGCACCTTCTGCGCCCGCAGGTAATACGCATCGTAATACCCGGCCGACAACACGTAGGTGCCGATCATCACCCGCCGCCGCACCTCCGCGCCGAACCCCTCGGCCCGGGTCTTCTCGTACATGTCCGTCAGGTCCTCGCCCTCCACCCGGCGCCCGAACCGCCCGCCGTCG
>CAXTUG010000232.1:0-5310 GCA_964247375.1 uncultured Sphingomonadaceae bacterium | reverse complement strand
CATGTCGACAGTGCGATCCGCATCCGCAGCGGCAGCGACTTCCGCATCCGCAGCGACCTGTCGGCGACGCTCTTCCTCAGCGATCCCGGCGCGTATGACGGCGGCGAACTGGTCGCCGGGGGTCAGCCACCGGTGAAGCTCGCCGCGGGCGACATGCTGCTCTACTCGGCGGCGACCGTGCACCGCGTCACGCCGGTGACGCGCGGCGAGCGGCTGGCGAGCTTCTTCTGGGTGCAATCGATGGTGCGGGACGAGGCCGCGCGCGCGACCCTGCTCGACCTCGACCGCTCGATCCAGGAACTGGCGGAGGCGGCAGCGCCGGACGCGCCCGCGCTGGTGCGGCTGACCGGCATCTACCACAATCTCCTGCGCCGCTGGGCCGAGCTGTGAAGATCGCCCCGATCGCACCGGCGCCCAAACCGCGCCGCAAGGTCCGCGCCTGGTGGCTGAAGCAGCTCCACACCTGGCACTGGATCAGCGCCGCGGTGTCGCTGGTTGGCATGCTGCTGTTCGCGATCACCGGCCTCACCCTCAACCACGCCGCCGCGATCGGCGCCAGGCCGCACGTGATCGACCGGCAGGCGCAGCAGCGACGGCGGCAGCTGCGCCTGCTGCACGGGCCGCACGCTGCCGATGCGCCTTTGCCGGCGGCGGTGGCGGCGAGCGTCGCCGCCGCGGTCCGCCTCGATCCGCGCGGGAGGGCCGCCGAATGGTCGGATGGCGAGGCCTATGTCGCGCTGCCGCGTCCCGGGGGCGACGCCTGGGTCAGCATCGACCGGGCGAGCGGCCGGATCACGTCCGAAGTCACTGATCGCGGCTGGATCTCCTACCTCAACGATCTGCACAAGGGGCGGAACGCCGGCACCGCCTGGTTCTGGTTCATCGACCTGTTCGCCGGCTGCTGCATCCTGTTCACGCTGACCGGCCTCGTGCTGCTCCAGCTGCACGCGCGCCACCGCCCGCTCACCTGGCCGCTCACCGCACTGGGCTTGGCCGTGCCGCTCCTGATCGCCCTGCTGTTCATCCACTGAGGTCCTCGTCCATGCGCACAATGCCCCTCGCTCTCGCCGGCATCGCGGTCGCGCCGTCCGCCATGGCCGGCACGATCAACGTGACCGTCCCGCGGCTGGACGTCGCCGAATATCACCGGCCCTATGTCGCGGGCTGGATCGAGCCGGCGGGCGGCGGGGCGGCGCGCACCCTGTTCGTCTGGTACGACGTCAGGAAGATGGGCAACGAGCCCGGCACCAAGTGGCTGTCCGACCTGCGCACTTGGTGGCGCAAGGGCGGGCGCAGCCTGTCGCTGCCGGCCAACGGCATCAGCGGCGCCACCCGCGCGCCGGGCGTGCAGCATCTCGCGCTGCCGGCCGATGTGAAGCCCGGCCCCTACACCCTCTACGTCGAGGCCGCGCGGGAGACCGGCGGCCGCGAACTCATATCCACGCCGCTGCCGGTCCCGGCCCGGGACGCCTCCGTCTCCGGCAAGTCGGAACTCGGCGCCGTCGCCGTGTCCGCCCGCTAAGAGGGAATCCGATGATCCGCTTCACTCGCAAGGCGCTGCTTGCCGTCGGCGCAATCACCGCATTTGCCGTTCCCGCCCATGCGCATCGGCTGTGGCTGATGCCGTCCGCGACCAGCTTCTCGGGCACCGATGCGTGGGTGACGGTGGACGCGGCGGAATCGTCGGACGTCTTCTATCCCGATCATCGCGCGCTCAATCTCGACGCGGTCAAGGTCCGTGCGCCGGACGGCAGCGAGGGCCGCATCCAGAATGGCGCGAGCGGGCGCGTGCGATCGACCTTCGACGTCCAGCTCGACAGGCCGGGCACCTGGGCGATCGGCCTGGAGATGCGCCGGCTGTTCGGCAGCTTCAAGGCCAATGGCGAGGAGTGGCGCCTCGGCCGCGGCGGCGGCGGTGGACCGGGCCGTCCGGCCGGTCCCGGCGGCACCCCGCCGGTCAGGTCGGTCGCGACGATCGCCGAAATCCCGGCCGACGCGACCGACGTGAAGATCAGCGAGGTGTCGAACCGCAACCTGGTGTTCGTGACGGTAGGCGAACCGACCACCAACCTGTTCCAGCCGATCGGCAAGGGACTGGAGATGGTGCCGGTCACGCACCCCGACGCGCTCGTCTCGAACGAGGCGGCGCGCTTCCGCTATCTGATCGACGGCAGGCCGGCAGCCGGATTGAAGGTCACCGTCCTGCCCGCCGGCAAGCGCTACCATGAAGGCAGTGACCAGATCGACCTGACCACCGACGCCGACGGTCTCGTCACGATCAAGTGGCCGATGGCCGGCCTGTTCTGGATCGGCGCCGCCGCCACCGACCAGCATCCCAGCGAACCGCGCGCGGGCGAGCGGCGCATGAGCTACACGGTGACCGTGGACGTGCTGGCGCCCTGACGATGGCGGAGGCCGGCGGGACGGACATGCGGATCGCCGTGCCCGCCAGCCTGTCGCCGCACGCGCTGATCGGCCATGATCCGCACGCGCCGGTCGTACGGCTCGCCGGCGAGACCATGGGCACGACCTGGGCCGTCGATCTCGCCCGGCCGGCCCGGCTCGATCTGGCCGCGCTCGAGCAGGCGCTGGTGGCGCGGCTCGCCGGCCTGGTCGCCGAGATGAGCCACTGGGAGCCCGCCTCCCTGCTCTGCCGCTTCAACCGGGCGCCGGCGGGACGCTGGACCACGCTGCCGCCCGACTTCGCGGCGGTAATCGCGGCCGCATACAAGGTAGCGGACGCGTCCGGCGGCGCGTTCGATCCCGCGATCGGCGCGCTGGTCGACCTCTGGGGGCACGGTCCGGTGCCGGTCGCGGGCCTGCCCTCGCCGGATCAGATCGATCGCGCACGGGCGGCCTCCGGCTGGCGGCACCTTGCCTTCGACGCCCCGCTGCGCCGCTTGCGGCAGCCCGGCGGCGTGAAGCTCGACCTGTCCGGCATCGCCAAGGGCTTCGCGGTCGATGCGCTCGCCGCCGTGCTGCGTGGGCACGGCGTCCACCATTGCCTGATCGAGATCGGGGGCGAGCTGACCGGGCGCGGCATGCGACCGGACGGTGATCCCTGGTGGGTCGATCTGGAGACGCCGCCCGACGTCGGAATCGCGCCGCTGCGCATCGCACTGCACGATCTCGCGGTCGCGACCTCGGGCGATTATGTCCGCGGCGCGCACACGATCGATCCGGCGACCGGCCGGCCGGCGCAGCACGGCGTGATATCGGTCAGCGTCCTGCACCCGTCTGCCGTGCTGGCCGACGCCTGGGCCAGCGCGCTCACGGTGATGGGGGAGGAAGCCGGCCTGCAGATCGCCCGCCATGACGCGTTGGCCATGCGGATGCTTACGCGAGGCGACGGCAGGGTAGTGGAAACGATCAGCCCAGCCTTGGCTGCCATGCTGTAGCGACCATCGGAATCGTCATTGCGAGCGCAGCGAAGCAATACAGGGACAGCCGATATGGATTGCTTAGCTGCGCTCGCAACGACAACGCGCTTTCAATAGTTCGAATCTGAACTTTTTCCGGTTTTCCGGCCTATTTCCGCACGTACGCCCGCACCCCGCCGATCCACGTCTCCAGCACTTTCGTATCGCGCAGCGCATGCGCATCGACCTGGAAGGGATCGCGGTCGAGCAGGATGAAATCGGCATAGTGGCCCGGTTCCAGGCTGCCGATCCGGTCCTCGGCCTTGGCCGCGAAGGCGCCGCCGGTGGTGAAGGCGGCGAAAGCCTGGGTCACGCTGGTCTTCTGCGCGGGCAGGAAGCCGCCGGGCGGGTCGCCCGCCGCGTCCTCGCGCGTCACCGCGTCGGCCATGCCGGGGAAAGGATCGGGGCTCTCCACCGGATAGTCCGATCCGAAGGCGAGCGGGACATGGTTGTCGAGCATCGTCTTCCAGGCATAAGCGCCCGCCAGCCGCGCCGGACCGAGCCGCTTGCCGGCCATGGCGTGGTCCGAGGTGGCATGGCTCGGCTGCATCGAGGCGACGATGCCGCGCTTGGCGAAGCGCGGCAGGTCGGCGACGTCGACGATCTGGGCATGCTCGATCCGCCAGCGGCGGTCGCCGCCATAGGTCTGCGCCAGCTCCTCGATCGCGCCGAGCACCTGCGCATTGGCAGCATCGCCGATCGCGTGGACCGCGGTCTGGAAGCCGTCCATCGCTGCCCGGCTCATCAGGTTCCGGAGCTTGGCGTCGTCCATGAACTGCAGCCCGCGCGTCTGCGGCGCGTCGCTGTAGGGCTGCTTCAGCCACGCCCCGCGCGAGCCGAGCGCGCCGTCGGCGAACAGCTTGACGCCGACCATCCGCAATCGCCCGTCATAGAGCCAGCCGGTCGGCTGCGATCCGGCGACGGTCAGCACGGTGTCCACGCCCAGGCCGTAGCTGACGATGCGCACCCGCAACCGATCCTGGTCGCCCAGCCGGCGCATCGACTCCCAGTCGTCGACGCTGGTGCCCATGTCGCAGGTGGCGGTGATGCCGTCGGCGATCAATATGTCCTGCGCCTTGGCGATGGCGGCGTCGCGCTCGCGCGGCAGCGGCGCGGGTGCGGCTTTCTCCACCAGCGCGCGCGCGGCGTCGATGAACAGGCCGGTCGGATTGCCTCTCGCATCCCGCTCGATCCGGCCGCCCGCGGGATCGGGCGTGCGCGCAGTGATGCCCGCCGCGCGCATCGCGGCCGTATTGGCGAGCACGGCATGACCGTCGACCCGGACGAGCAGGGCCGGACGGTCGCGCGTCACGGGATCCAAATCGGCCGCGGTCGGGAAGCGTCCCAGCGCCCACTTCTCCTGGTTCCAGCCGCCGCCGCGGATCCACGCCGGCGTTTCATGCTCCGCGGCGTAGCGTTCCAGCTTGCGCTGCGCCTCGGCCAGGCTGGTCGTGTCCGTCAGGTCGAGGCTCAGCGCCTGGAAGCCGAGTTCGGCGACATGGCCGTGCGCGTCGATCAGTCCGGGCAGCAGCGTGCGATGCTGCCCGTCCAGGCGGAAGGCGGGACGCTGCGGACGTGGGGCGCCCTCGTGCAGCAGCTTGGCGACGCGGCCATCGCGGCCGATCAGCAGGCCGCTGAAATGCTCCAGCCTGCCGGACGTGTCGATCGTATAGCCGTTGACGTCGTCGACCAGACCCTCCGGTGAGACCGGGATTTCCGGGGCGGGGAGCTGCTTGCGCGCCGGCGCGGCGGTCGCGAGCAGCGCGAGAGCGAGCACCGCTAAGCCCCTCCCCTTCAGGCGAGGGGTTGGGGGTGGGGTCTCTCCACGGGCAACGGTCTCGGTGAGAGACGCCCCACCCCAACCCCTCTCCTGAAGGGGAGGGGCTATAGT
>CAXTUG010000231.1:0-5318 GCA_964247375.1 uncultured Sphingomonadaceae bacterium | reverse complement strand
CGGTATGTGAGTCGTCAGGCGGCCTGGCTGGTCACCGGCACGATGCGCGGCATGCGGTTCCACGCGTCCAGCGCTGCGATCTTGTAGGCTTCCGCGAGCGTCGGATAGTTGAACGTGTTCTGCACGAAGAAGTCGAGCGTGCCGCCGAGGTTCATGACGGCCTGACCGATGTGGATGAGCTCGGTCGCGCCTTCGCCGACGATGTGCACGCCGAGCAGCTTCTTGTCGTGAAGGCCGAACAGCATCTTCATCATGCCTGCTTCCAGGCCCATGATGTGGCCGCGCGAGGTCTCGCGGAACCGGGCGATGCCCACCTCGTACGGCGTGCCCTTGGCGCGCAGCTCCTCCTCGGTCAGACCGACCGTGGAGATTTCGGGAACGGCATAGATGCCGTAGGGAAAGAAGACCGGCGCCGGCGCGAGCGGGGCGCCGAAGGCGTGACAGGCGGCGATCCGCCCCTGCTCCATCGAGGTCGAGGCGAGTGCCGGGAAGCCGATCACGTCGCCCGCCGCATAGATGTGCGGCACGTCGGTCTGGAAGGTGACGGGATCGACCGACAGGCGACCGCGCCCATCCACCTTCAGCCCGCACGCATCCAGCCCGAGATCATCGGTCGCGCCGACCCGACCCGCCGCATAGAGCAGCATCTCCGTGCGGATACGGCGCTGGTCGTCGAGCACCGCCACCGGCCAGCCGGATGCGTCCAGCTCGACATGGTCGAGCTTGCAGCCGAGCCGGAAGGTGACGCCGCGCTTGCGCAGTTCGTGGACGAACTCGTCGATGATCTCGCGGTCGATGAATTCGAGGAAGTTGGGCCGCGGCTCGACGATCGTCACCGGCACGTCGAGCGCCGAGAAGATGGTCGCATACTCCAGTCCGATCACGCCGGCGCCGATGACGCACAGGCTGCGCGGCACGCGCGGTTCGCCCACCAGCGAGTCGGAATCGACGATCGCGTGATCGTCGAACGGGACGTTGGCAGGGCGATAGGGCCGGGTACCGACCGCAATGACGATCTTGTCCGCCGTGATCGTCGCCGGATCGTCCTGCGGCGACGTGATCTCGATCCGGTGCGGGTCGAGGAAGCGCGCGGTGCCGGCCAGCGTCTGCACGCCGTTGCGCGCGAACTGGTGCTCCAGCACGTCACACTCATAGTCGAGCGTCTTGGCGAGGCGCGCGCCGAGATCGCGCCCTTCAATGTCCTTCTTCACGCGATAGGCGGAACCGTAGAAGCCGCGTTCGCGCCAGCCGGAGAGGTTCAGCACCGTCTCGCGCAGCGTCTTCGACGGGATCGTGCCGGTATGCACCGATACGCCGCCGACGCGGTGGCGGTTCTCGATCACGACCACCGACCTGCCGAGCTTCGCCGCCTGCACCGCGGCGCGGCGCCCCGCCGGTCCGCTGCCGATCACGATCAGGTCATAGTGCCGCATGGTCCCTGCACCCTAGGCGCAGAGCTTGAGGATAAGGTTAAGGCGTAATCTCCCCGCATTTGCCTTATGTGATTCACACATTAGATTTGCGGTGGCAGGTGTGATGCTCGCTGCGTCTCCGGGCTACAGCGTGGTTCCTCCCTCCGTCATCCCGGCGAAAGCCCGGATCCATCGCGAGGCAGGCACCGGTGGAGAGATGGACGCCGGCGTCCGCCGGGGTGACGATGATTGTTCATGGTCTTGGCACCAATTCCACCATTGCTTCAGGCAAAGACGTTTGAATGCGATAGGGAATTTGCCGATGAGGAGACTACTTCCTCATACTTGCCGTCTTGTCCCGCGCCGCACGGAACTCGCTGTCCGAGCTCCAGTTCGGCCACTCGCGCGCGTTGGCGAGCCGTTCGCCCAGCGCGAACAGCAGCTCCGCATCCTGCACCTGTCCGGTCGCGTTCCAGGCCGGGGTCCACTCGTCCGCCGGCTGGTGGTACTTGTCGCGGACGTAGGCCTCCTTGTCGGCGCGGCCGGCGGCCTCGCCGCCATTCACCAGGTCGAAGCCGCTCTCGAACGAGATGGCGGGTACGCCGCGCTTGGCCAGCGGGAAATGGTCGGAGCGGTAGAAGTGCCCCGCTTCCGGCTCCGCATCGGGCGTGTAGGTCCGGCCGCGCCTGGCGCCCTCCGCGATCAGGTCGTCGAGCAGGCCGAGCTTCGCATTGCCCGAGATCGAGAAGTTGCGCGCCGGACCATTGGTCGAGAGAGCGTCGGTGTTGAGCATGCCGACCGGGGTCGCGAGCGGATAGAGCGGGTTGCCGGCATAATATTCGGAGCCGAGCAGGCCCTTCTCCTCGGCGGTGACCGCCAGGAACACGACCGAGCGCTCCGGCCGCGGTGCGGCGGCGAAGGCGCGCGCCATTTCGATCAGGATCGACACGCCGTCGGCATTGTCGACCGCGCCGTTGTAGATGCGGTCGCCGCGTGCGTCCGGCAGGCCGACGCCGAGATGGTCCCAATGCGCCGAGTAGAGCAAAGTCTCGTCCGGATGCCTGGTACCGGGCAGGATGCCGACCACGTTGTGCGACGTGATGGTGCTGCTGTCGACGGCATAGTCGGCCGACAGCGTCGCCTTGAGCGGCATCGGCTTGAAGTCGCGGCGCTGCGCCGCTTTCTTGGCCGCATCGAAGTCCAGTCCGGCATCGGCGAACAGCTTCACCGCCACGTCGCGCTGGATCCAGGTCTCGAACGGCGTGTGCGCCGCCTTCGGATCGGCGCGAACGATGTCGAACTGCACGTTGCTGTTGGAGTTCTTGACCGTATTCCAGCCGTAGGAAGCCGGTGCGGTCTCGTGCACGATCAGCACGCCGGCGGCGCCGCGGCGGGCCGCCTCCTCATATTTGTAGGTCCAGCGACCGTAATAGGTCATCGCCTTGCCGCCAAAACGCCCTGCCCGGTCTGGAAGTCCGGATCGTTGATGAGCACGACGATCAGCTTGCCGCGCACGTCGATGCCCTTGAAGTCGTCCCACTGCCGCTCCGGCGCGGTCACGCCGTAGCCGACGAACACCATCGGCACGTCCCTGAGCGTGACATGCTTGTCGCCGGTCAGCGCGGCCCGCACGGCGATCTGCTGCCCTTGGGTGAGCGGCATGGCAGTGCCGTTGCTGGTGATGCTGAGCGTCGGCGTGCCGGCAATGGCGGCGCGCAGCAGCGGCACATCCTGTGTCCAGGCGCGCTTGCCGTTCTTGAGATCACCGCCGGGCTGGAGGCCGACCGCCTTGAACTGGCTGGTGATGTAGTCGACCGCCTTGACCTCGCCCGGCGTCGCCGGTCCCCGCCCCTCGAAGGCGTCGGAGGCGAGCACCTGAACATGGTGCGACAGCCGCGCCGCATCGAAATGCGACGTCGTCTGTGCGAGCGCGGTGAACGGAAGGGCGGCGAGGAGGAGCGGGAGCTTGGTCATGCCGCGGTGTGACAGGCGACGGCACGCATATCAATCGCGTCGTACAAGCCGCTCGCGAAACCAATTAGCCAGGTCCTCTTCGTTGAGATCGCCAGCCGCCAGCATTTGAAACGTCACGACAAGTTCCGCATCGGACGCACACACCATATGACCGTTACGCAGTGCGAATATTTCGCTCACCACCGCAGCAGTGCGTTTGTTGCCATCCACGAACGGATGATTTCGTGCGATGCCGTAAGCAAAGGCGGCCGCCAATGCTGCGATGTCTGGATCGCCATATGCGGCGAGATGCTGTGGACGCGCCATGGCGCTTTCAAGCAAGCCGACATCACGGACGCCCTGACCGCCGCCGTGCTCGATCAGTTGTTCGCGATGCGCCTCGATCGCGACACGCGTTGGCACCCAAAACCAGACCGACACCCTATTTGGCGAGTTCGCGTAGCGCACGCCGGCGCCGTGCCATAACCTCGCGCGCTATCGCCATCTGTGTCTCGAATTCGTCATCCGAGCGGGTGATCGTCACACCTTCATCATCGACCACGGCGTTTAACGTGTCGCCAACTTCGACCCCCAATCGTGCGAGCATTTCCTTCGGCAAGACCATGCCGGTGGAATTGCCGATCTTGACCAGCTTGACTGGCCACAATTTGGAGGGCGCGTTCATACAGTCGTTATAACGATACGCGCAGCTTTTGCAACGAAGCGAACGGAATGACGTCCAGCGATTTACCGCTGGACGTCATTCCTATTGCAAAGTCGCCCTAGCCTAAGCCTTAGCTTCCGCCTTGGGCTTGCCGCCCTTGCGCTTGGCCTTGGGCACGGCCGGCGTGATCTCGAACGAGAGCGCGCCGTCCTTCATGTGGACCTTGACCTCGCCGCCGGAGACCAGCTTGCCGAACAGCAGCTCCTCGGCGAGCGGCTGCTTGACCTTCTCCTGGATCAGTCGGCCCATCGGCCGCGCGCCATAGAGCTTGTCATAGCCCTTCTCGGTGAGCCACGCCTTGGCCTCGTCGTCCAGGCTGATGTGCACGTCGCGGTCGGCGAGCTGCAGCTCCAGCTGGAGGATGAACTTCTCGACCACGCGGCCGATCACCGGCGTCGGCAGGTAGCCGAACGGCACGATCGCATCGAGACGGTTGCGGAATTCCGGCGTGAACAGCTTCTTGACCGCTTCCTCGTCCTCGCCCTCGCGGGTGAGATTACCGAAGCCGAGCGACTCCCGCGCCATGTCGGACGCGCCGGCATTGGTGGTCATGATCAGGATCACGTTGCGGAAGTCGATCGTCTTGCCGTGGTGGTCGGTCAGCTTGCCGTTGTCCATCACCTGCAGCAGGATGTTGAACAGGTCCGGATGCGCCTTCTCGATCTCGTCGAGCAGCAGCACGCAATGCGGCTGCTGGTCGATTGCGTCGGTGAGCAGCCCGCCCTGATCGTAGCCGACATAGCCCGGAGGCGCGCCGATCAGCCGGCTGACCGAGTGCCGCTCCATATATTCGGACATGTCGAACCGCTGGAGCGGGATGCCCATGATCGACGCCAACTGGCGTGCGACCTCGGTCTTGCCGACGCCGGTCGGACCCGAGAACAGGTAGTTGCCGATCGGCTTGTCCGGATCGCGCAGGCCGGCGCGGCTGAGCTTGATCGCCGACGACAGCACCTCGATCGCCTTGTCCTGCCCGAACACGACCCGCTTGAGATCGGTCGACAGGTTGGCCAGCACCTTGGTGTCGTCGGTCGAGACCGACTTCGGCGGGATGCGCGCCATGGTGGCGATCACCGCCTCGATCTCCTTGGCGGTGATGGTCTTCTTGCGCTTGGCCGGCGCCACCAGCATCTGCATCGCGCCGACTTCGTCGATCACGTCGATCGCCTTGTCCGGCAGCTTGCGGTCGTTGATGTAGCGCGCCGACAGCTCGACCGCCGACTTGATCG
>CAXTUG010000230.1:4039-5320 GCA_964247375.1 uncultured Sphingomonadaceae bacterium | reverse complement strand
GGATGGAGGAACGCGCCGCCCAGCGCGGGAGCCCGGCCGCGCTGTGGCCGGAGGTCCGGTCCGTCATCATGCTCGGCATGAGCTACGCGCCGGCGGCCGATCCGCTGGCGCTGGCGGACGCGCCGGAGGTGGGCCGCATCTCGGTCTACGCGCAGGGGCAGGACTATCACGACGTGGTCAAGAAGGGACTGAAGGCGCTCGCCCGCTGGCTGGTCGCGACCGTGCCGGACACCGGACTCAAGGTGTTCGTCGACACCGCACCGGTGATGGAGAAGCCGCTGGCGGAGGCGGCAGGGCTCGGCTGGCAGGGCAAGCACACCAACCTGGTCAGCCGGGAAGACGGCAGCTGGCTGCTGCTGGGCGCGATCATGACCACGCTGGAGCTGACGCCTGATCCGCCGGGCGAGATGCGCTGCGGTTCGTGCGCGGCGTGCCTGGCGGCATGCCCGACCGACGCCTTTCCCGCGCCGTTCCGGCTAGATGCACGGCGCTGCATCTCCTACCTGACGATCGAGCATAAGGGGCCGATCCCGCGCGCATTCCGGTCGGCGATCGGCAACCGCATCTACGGCTGCGACGATTGCCTGGCGGTGTGCCCCTGGAACAAGTTCGCCGATGCCGCCGCCGCCAACCGCGCCTTCGCGGCGCGGGCGGAACTGGCCGCGCCGGATTTGGCCGACCTGCTGCAGCTGGACGATGCCGGCTTCCGTCAGGTCTTCTCCGGTTCGCCCATCAAGCGCATCGGCCGCGACCGGATGGTGCGCAACGTGCTGATCGCGGCGGGGAATAGCGGACGGGCGGCGCTGCTGCCGCGTGTGACGGCGCTGCTGGACGATCCGGCACCGGTGGTGCGCGGCGCGGCGACCTGGGCGCTCGCGCTGCTCGATCCGGCGCGCTTCGCCGCCGAGGCGGCGTCGCGCGCGTCGCGGGAGCGTGATCCGGGTGCGCGTGCCGAATGGGACGAAGCGGCTCCGTTCGCGGAGATGGAATCGCTAGCGGGAGGGATTGCTAATTGATGCCGGTGGTTGTGGGTTGCGGACAGGCAGCGTCTGCTCGGCCAAGCTGCAGCTTGGTGCAAATCAGCGAGGTACGATCTCAAAGCTTGCAGACGTTCAAAACATGGCGGTGCTGCAACACCCTCGCCGAGGGTAAAGTCAAGACATTCGTCTAAAATAGAGGGAACTTACCTTTGCGCGTGCTGCTGCTGCTTGCTCTCGCGTTGCTGATCAGCAATGCATCCGCACAATCTCTTCCTCGGCAGATCGCCAGCCATGTGCACGA
>CAXTUG010000230.1:0-4029 GCA_964247375.1 uncultured Sphingomonadaceae bacterium | reverse complement strand
CTTCGAGCCCGGGGATTATGGGTGGCTGCGTGGGAACTTTCCCGGCGCCGATGCAGCAGATGCCGCCGATTGGCAGATGATCAGAGCGTTTCTCGATGCTTGTCACGAAAATGTTTCGCGCGAGGAAGCATCGCTGGCTGCGTTGGGCTACCATGCTCCGGCTGAATATTGGGTGGTCTATGAGGATGACGTTTGCAGCGAGATCAGGATAGCTGAATGGACCACGCAGGAATTCAAAGATTGGTCCAGCTATTCCCGTGCGTTGGCTGCTGCGCTTCCGGTTTATCGCATCTATTTGTTTGCCGTCAGCCGGGCGACAGCTGCCGCGTCGATCAACCACGGCGACTTGCGCGATCAACTGCGGGTTGCAGTCATTCCCGATCAGATGCTGCGCACGGCCGCTGTCTGGGGTCAGGGAGATGCTGCGGATGCGCCTCCATTAGACCTGGACAGCCGACGCGTGCTGACTGCAATGTTATGGCGCGCTATCCATGACCAGGATCATCGCAATACCGCATGGATCAAGGCGATGGTCGCAAAACATGGTTGGCCGAGGATCTCGAAAGTCGGTGAGCTCGCTGCCGGCAATGCTTGGCTGCTCGTGCAACATTCCGATGACGATCCGATATTTCAGCTCAAGATGCTCAAGCTCATGGAACCGCTGCTCGCAAGTCAGGAGGTCGACGGCAAGAATTACGCCCTGTTATACGATCGTGTGATGCTGCCTCTCACGGGTAAGCAGCGCTACGGCTCCCAATTCGTTTGCGACGGGAAAGGCTGGCATCCCCGCCCCTTGCAGGACGAAGCACAGGTCGATTACCACCGAAAGGCCGTCGGCCTTCAACCTCTCGCCGAATATAGAAAGTTACTGATTTCTTCTTACGGCGAACGATGCGCGGGTTGAGCCTTCATCGACCACAGGCACCAAGGTGCCGTTTCGACTGCTGCACCCCAGGATCGGCCGAAGCCATCTAAACGTCCGCTGCGGGGACGAAAGCCGCCCTCTGTTCGAGGTTGGACATGGCAACATCCCGCGCTTCCTCAAGGCACCCCGACGACGCCGTCAGGTTCGGCGGGGTAGCTGCGGAGGAGGGCGGTGCTGAGGTCCGTGGCGACCGCATCGTCGGTACCCTTCCGGGTGCCCGCGGCGCGGACGGTCGCGGCTGCGCCGTCCCAGACGATGCCGGGCTCGCCGCGCTTGCGGATGCGCAATTCCAGGCGGGTGCGCTGCAGCGGGACCAGCGTGGACTTGCCGGTCGGAAGCGGAATGACGACGCCCGCGCCGACGCTGCCGGCAGCGCCGCCGGGCACGGCGGCCGCGCGGTCGGCTGGAACCTTGGCCAGGCCGGTGCCGACCTCGGTCCGGCTGAGGGTCAGTTCGGCCACGTAGGCGGCATGGCCGGGATCCTCCAGGATGGTGAAGCCTTTCGCCGCAAGCGCCTCGGTCGCGGCGGTCACGAACGAAGCGAGCGCGGGATCATAGTCGCCGTCGACGGTCCTGGGTTCGATCGAGATCGTACCGCCATCGGGCGGGGCTGCTGCCGTCGGCGCCGCTCCCCAGATCGATGCCAGCGCTGCCGCGGCCGCTACGATCGAGGCATGGCGTCTCTTCATACATGCTCCATCTGCAGCACCGGCATTGCGGAAAGCCGTCCGGCTTTCCTGATCGGCTCGTAGGACGGCCGACATGGCATGAACATGAACGCCCGGCTGCGGTCGAGCACGACAGCTCGCGCGAGCTTGGATACAGCAGCACGTTGCGCTTCAAGCATGTGCTGCGTGCGCGTAGGATCGGCGCCGAAAACACAAGAGAGCGACGTGCCCCATCCTTGTCTCCGCCTGCTTCTGCTGCTTGCCATCGGGGTGACCGGCGAGGTCGCAACCGTGGCGCAGGCGCCGAAGATCGGCAAGCCGCGGCCGGCTCCGCCCGCAATCTCGACCCTGCCGCCGCTGCCGCCGGCCGTCCTGGACAACATGCTCGAGATCGGCGGCGACGACGTCAAGGCGCGGCAGGTGGAAACCCGGCTCAGCGTCGAGGTGCAGGTGAATGGCCGCGGCCCGTACCACTTTCTGGTCGACAGCGGCGCCGACACGTCGGTGGTCGGCCTGCGCATCGCGCGCGAGCTGCAACTGCCGCTCGGCACCCCGGTGATCCTGAACGGCATGACCGATCGCAACATCGTCGATCGGGTAAAGGTCGACAGCCTGGCGATGGGGCCGAGCACGATCCGGGATCTCGAGCTTCCCGTCCTGCGGGAGGACGATCTCGGCGGGCAGGGCATGATCGGGATCGATGCGCTCGTGCGGCGGCGGCTGATGCTCGATTTCGAGAAGCGGCTGATCAAGGTCGAGGATGCGGCCCGGCCGGCCGTCTCGTTTCCGGGCGAGATCGTCGTCGTCGCGCGGCGGCGACGCGGGCAGTTGATCCTGACCCATGTCAGGGCGCGCGGGGTGTCGCTGGATGCCGTGATCGACACCGGGTCCCAGATTACGATCGGCAATTCGATGCTGCGGGACAAGCTCGTCCGGCGCCGTCAGAAGATCGACAAGATCGAGGCGGTCGGCGTGACCGGCAAGGCGATTACCCTGCAGATCGCCGTAATTCCGGAGCTCCAGATCGGCAGCATCACCATCCGCAACTTGCCGATCGCATTCGCGGACGTGCCGCCGTTCCGCGTGTTCGGCATTGCCGACCAGCCGGCGCTGTTCCTGGGGACGGACGTGCTGGAGACGTTCCGGCGGGTCTCGCTCGATTTCCAGGCGCGCAAGGTGCGGTTCCAGCTGAGGCGCTGCGCGAGCCAGGGCATCCTCGTCCAGACGCTGCCCATGTCCTCCGGCACGCGGCTGTCGGCGCTCGGTAGCGATGAGACGTGCCGTCGATAGGGGCAGTGCCGCCGCGATTGTCAGCTGCTGGAGCATCGTACGTTAGCCCTGATCCGTTCGCCCCGAGCGAAGTCGAGGCTTCTCGGCTGCGCTCGACACGAACGGAGAACGGTTGGTTTCGATTTTAGCATAGCGCTCCAGCCGCATTCGCATCATGCCGGTCCTTCCAGGACGCGACCCTTCCAACGACAGCGATCAGGTCCTATGCGCTCTCGCCATGAACGATGCGGCGATCAGCCTTCGGGGCCTGTGCAAGACGTATAAGGGGGGCAAGCAGGCGCTGATCGACGTCACGCTCGACGTACCGCGCGGGCAGATCTTCGGGCTGCTGGGGCCGAATGGCGCCGGCAAGTCGACCACGATCAACATCCTGGCGGGGCTCGTCACCAAGACGTCGGGCAAGGTCTCGATCTGGGGCTTCGACATCGACGAGCATCCGCGCAACGCCAAGCGCTCGATCGGCATCGTGCCGCAGGAGATCGTGTTCGATCCCTTCTTCACCCCCTACGAGATGCTGGAGCTCTATGCCGGCCTCTACGGCGTGCCCAGGAAGCAGCGCCGATCGATGGAGCTGCTGCGCGCGGTATACCTGGACGACAAGGCCAATGCCTATGCGCGGTCGCTGTCGGGCGGCATGAAACGGCGGCTGCTGGTCGCCAAGGCGCTGGTCCACAATCCGCCGGTGCTGGTGCTGGACGAGCCGACCGCCGGCGTCGACGTCGAACTGCGCCAGCAGCTATGGGAATATGTGCGCGCGCTGAATGCGGGGGGCATCACCGTGGTGCTGACCACCCACTATCTCCAGGAAGCGGAGGAGTTGTGCGACCGCATCGCCATCATCAATCATGGTAGGGTGATCGCCGATCGCTCCACGCCTGAGCTGCTGGCGATGGCGCAGGAGAAGGCGGTGTCGGTGACGGTCGACCGCGACCTGACGCAAGCCCCCCGGGCGCCGTGCTTCGAGAAGATCGAGCTCAAGAACGAGCGGACGGTCGTGATTACCTACTCCAAGGACAAGGTGAATGCGGGCGAGGTGCTGGCGGCACTGCAGGCGGCGGGGCTGGGGATCGTCGATGTGTCGACGCAGGAGGCGGATCTGGAGGACGTGTTCCTCAACCTGACGCGGACGCCGGCGAGTGTCTGAGC
>CAXTUG010000229.1:265-5357 GCA_964247375.1 uncultured Sphingomonadaceae bacterium | reverse complement strand
ACAATAGTCGACTGCGGCGTGGCGGAACCCGACCTCGTCCTCGTGCGGGTCTAGCTGCCATTCGCGCACCGCATCCTGTCCCTGCGACGCCGGGAACGCCCCCATCTTCGCGACATAGTCACCGTAGCGGATCGGCGCCTGGCTGAAATAGTCGTCGCCGATCGGGTGGCTGAACGGGTGTCCGAAGAAGTCCGCCTTGGCGTAGGCGGTGTTGAACATGCTCAGCACCTTGTTGAAATTGCGCGCCATCGACGAAACCGCGCTCTTGACGCCCTCGGGCATCGGCGTGGCCGCACCGATCTTCTTCGCATCGCTCAGGAAGCCGCTGGCCGTGCCGGACGGAAAGGTGCGGCCGGTCGCCAGCACGAAGTCCTGCGTCGGCGCGTCGTGCCCGGGCAGCTTCTCGCCCTCGACCCCGAACACCTTGATGGCGATGCCGCGATGCGTGGACACGCGGTCGCCCAACGTCTCGCCCGGTCCCTGCGCGAAGCGGATCGCGACGTCGTAGGTGCCGGGATTGGCGAACAGCCCCTGCGCCAGCTCGGGCGGGAGGTCGTCGGCGATCGTCATCGTGCCGACGACACACGCGCTGCTCTTGGCATGACTGGCGCGCACCGCGTGGTGCTCGCGCTTCTCCACCGTTTCGCTTTGCTGCGTCATGCCCTGAATGATGCCGTCGATCGTCTGCTGCTCGTCGGCTTCCGGCGTCTCGATGTCGGGGGCGTAGCGGAGATAGGTCATGGGTCGCCTTACTGGTTGGGGTCGAACGAGAACAGCTCGGTCTTGATCGACGGCGGCGCGCCGGGCGTGAACCACACGGTATCCTGGATGTGGCTCGCGGTCAGGTACATCGTCCCGTCCAGCCCTTCCGAGAAGGTGTCGGGCCAGCGCAGCCGCCCGTCGGTCAGGACGTTCTCGACGCCCTTGCCCGCCAGCTTCGTGACCGAGCAGTCGGTCGGCGAGGTCAGGAAGAAGGTGTCATCGCGATTGATCCAATAGCCGTCGGCGACGTGGGTCGTGGCGACCTTCTCGACCGCGGCCGCGCGATCGTCCTCGCTGACGCCGGGCTTCAGCTGATCCGTGGGGATCGAATACAGCGTCTCCCCGGTCAGCGCCTGCCAGTAGAGCGTCTTGCCGTCCTGCGAGATGGCGATCCCGTCCGCCGCGAACATCGGCTGGCGACCGTCGGGCCGCAGCAGCGGCTGGCCGTCGATCTCAACCGTGACGCTCTTGTCGACCTGGGTCGATGAATGTCCGTCCAGCGCCCGGAAGCCTTTGCTGCTCTCCAGGTCGATGACGATGATCGCGCCCCTTGTGCCGCTGTCCGTGATGTAGCCCGTACCCCCGTCCGGCGAGAAGCGGATGTCGTTGAGATAGGTGCCCTGCAGCGCGACGTCCGCAGCGACCAGGATGGTCTTGACGACCGTGTTCGAGGCAAGGTCGATCTTCACCAGCTTGGGCGCGTCGGGCAGGATCTTCTCGTTACCCGGTGCGCCGGGGTCGAGCACCCACAGATTGCCCTGGCCATCCGGCACGATCGACTGCACGCAGACGAAGTAGTCGGTGACCGGCATGTCGCTCGCCTTGGCGTTGCGCCAGCTGTTCCACTTCTCGTCAGGATATGGCCGCAGTTCGCCGCCGGGCAGCACTTCGGCGACCGAGATCGGCGCGTCGTCGGTCCAGCGCGGGAAATTGACGAAGAGGCGCCCGTCTTCGGTCGCGGCGACTCCCGTCACTTGGTGGTCGAACTGGGCGACGAGCTTCAGGCGGTGATCGGTCGGCATGTGTCATCCTATGCGGCGAATTGCCCTATAGGCGTCCCCCTGCCGAGGGACGCCAAATGGATCAAGCGCGCAACTCGCGGGCAATCCGTTGCGTGATCATCGTATGCTCCTTGAACGTCGCCAGCGAGAGCGTCGCGAGGTGGCGTCCGTGCATCTCCATCATGTCGCTCGTGTTGGCCGAGTTGGCCAAGTAGGCGGTGGCGAGATCACGCAGGAACACGTGGTTCTCGTACTGAGCGTCGATGTACGCGCGGTCGAACGCCGCACCGGGCGCCGCCGAGCGGATCTTGTCCAGCGTCGCCTGCGCCTTGGCGTCCATCGGCGGCGGGGTATTGCCGAGCTGCTTCAGCACCGTCGTGACGGCGACTGCCTCGGTCAGCTCAAAGCCGGCGAACTCGCGCGCATCGGCCTTGCGCGCCCGGTCGACCGCGATCTGGCTGGTCGCCAGCGACAGCATGGCCGGGCCGAATACGCCCATCTCGAACTGAGTGTGGGTACGCGTGCCGGAAACGTCGGGCATCGGCATCGCGGCCGGGTCCATGCCCATGCGGCGCTGCCGCTGCGTCATCGCCATGGCGGGAACGGCGACGAGGGTGGCTGCTGCCCCGGTCAGAATCGTGCGGCGGTCGGTAATCATGGGCGTTCCTCTCATGGTGACCTAAGGCACACGGGCGCGAGGGTCCCTAGCAGGACGACGCGCTAATCGACCCGTTCCCCGGTCGATCAAGGACTGGACATCCTGTCGGTCAGTCTGGACGATCGGTGACCCGCAGACCGTCCAGACCCATTGGCGACGGCAGCGGTGCCAGCCGGTATGCCGTCGGCAACATGGCGTAAGTCGCTATAAACGCCCGGGAGAAAGGCCGCGATCCGGCGTAGCCCACGCTTTGCGCGATCGCCTTGATCGGCAGGTCGGTGACCCTGAGCAGCCGCGCCGCCGCCCGCAGCCGCGCCTTTTGCACGAAGTCGATCGGACCCTGACCGAAGGTTCGGGAGAAATGATCGGAGAACGATGCCCGGCTCATGCCGGCGAGACCGGCAAGGCTGCCGACCGTGTGGTCTGCCCCGGGATGCTCGATGATGGCGGCGATCGCGCGCGCCAGCCGGGGGTGATGGAGCGCGTCGAGGACGGCGGACCCGTCCGCCTGCGACCAGTGCCGACGCAACAGCATGATGAGCGCCTGTTTCATGAGCGCCTGACACATCGCCTGGGTCCCCAGCCCGGCGTTGGTGACCTCGTGGCGCATGGCATCGACGATCGCAGCCGGCACGCCGCTTGCCGTCAGGTCGTCGGCCACCGGCCAGCGCATCAGGTCGAACAGGCCGAGTGCCGCCTGGTCCGGCGCCGACACCGCGGCGCACAGCAGCAGCGTGTCATCGGCACCATTGCCGGCGGTGAACGCGACGAGGCCGTCCCCGATCAGCTCGCACTGGTCAGCCGCGGCGCCGGTCGCGGCGGATCTGTCCGCGTCGCCGATCCAGTGCGGCTGCAAGGCAGGCACGACCAAGACGCTCGACGGGGCAAACGGGGCCGGAGCCGTCTCCCCAGCTTGAATATGTCCCGACCCGCGGAGCACGAAGTGGACCGTCACGGTCTTGAACACCGGAAAGCTCATCCGCCAACCGGACTGGATCCGACACACTGAGAAGGCGTGCGGCGCCACGTCGAGGGCGGTCAACAGACGATTGAGGGTGGGATTGATCCGCATAACCTCTGGCGCGTCGCAGCAGATTGCGACGTTGCTGACCCAAAACCAATCCGGTCCGGTTTCGCAATATTCTGCATCACTCGCGCTGAACGTTAAAGGCCCTCTCTGCGAGAAGACCCATGTGTGGACGGCCCTCCGTTGGCAAGTACGACCTTTCGCGTAGCAATGCTGGTTGGTGCGGCCATGTGTCCGACCTGTTAGTGCGGCGCAGGGTGCCGCTGGCCGTAATGCCATTCGCGCGGCTCGGGTCCCGATCAAATGCTCGCACTCGAGGTGCCTGGGTCATTGTGGGTTTTCCCGATCCGGCGGTTCAACCGGCTTGTTGCATTAGCTCCTGATCGCCCTTTCCAACCTCGTCAGGCGCGGTTGCCCGCGCCGTGTTCCTTACGCGACCTGCGGCTCGCGATAGCGTTCGCCGCTGGCCATCATCGCCCAGATCATGCGGGCGTTCTTGTTGGCGAGCGCGACGGCGGCAACCTTGATCTTCCGCCTGGCGAGCAGCTGCACGAGCCAGGGCCGCTTCGCTCCGTTGCGTTCGGCATAGCGCACTACAGCCATCGCGCCTACGATGAGCATCTGACGCAGATACTGGTGTCCGGCCTTGGTGATGCCGCCAAGCCGTTCCTTGCCACCGCTCGAGTTCTGCCGCGGCACCAGCCCAATCCACGCGGCAAGGTTGCGGCCTGAGCGAAAGATCGCGGGATCGGGAACGGTGGCGACAATGGCGCTGGCGAGCAGCGGCCCGACACCAGGTATCTCCATCAGCCGGCGGCCAAGCTCGGTCTCGCGCGCGCTCGCCAGGATGCGGCGGTCGTTCTCGAGGATCTGCTCCTTCACGATGCGCAGCTGAACCGCCAGCATATCCAGGCAGAACCGCGCGCCGACCGGCACCCGTTCGTCGGTCGGATCGGCGATCACGTCGAGGAGCTGCTCGATGCCGTTCCTGCCGATCGGCGCCGCAATCCCGAACTCGGCTAGGTGCGCCCGCATCGCGTTCGACAGCTGCGTGCGCTGGCGGTTGAGGATCAGGCGGACACGATGGAGCATCATGGCGCTCTGCTGCTCGGGCGACTTGATGCCGACGAAGCGCATCGTCGGCCGGGTCACCGCCTCACAGATCGCCTCGGCATCCGCCGCGTCGTTCTTGCCCCGCTTGACGTAGAGCTTCACGTACTGCGCCGGCATCAGCTTCACGTCATGCCCGAGCGCCACCAGCTCGCGTGCCCAGTAGTGCGATGTCGCGCAGGCCTCGATGCCGACCAGGCACGGCGGCAGCTTGGCGAAGAACTTCAGCATGCGCCCACGGGTCAGGCGCTGGCGGATCACCGCCACACCCTCTGCGTCGACCCCGTGCACCTGGAACACGTTGTTCGCGAGATCGAGACCTACTGTCGTGACGTTCCCCATCGTGGCTCTCCTTCAGCTCTCCGCAGACATCCTGCTGGAGGGTTGGAGAGCCGTCCACGTCATCAATTGCGGACGCTTCGTGCGAAGATGGCACTCTTCGGAAGCGGTCGCTCGTTAATCGTCAAGGTCCTGCTTTGGCAGGATCGCAGCCCGCTCGCAGCCCCGGGCGTAGATCTGTGCGCTGATCTCCAC
>CAXTUG010000229.1:0-255 GCA_964247375.1 uncultured Sphingomonadaceae bacterium | reverse complement strand
TCAGTTTAAGCGCAGCTGGTTGGACCCGCGAACAGACCGTGCTCGTTGAGCGCTTCACAGCGACAAGGCGGACACGGCATGAACAAAATTGAGCGCGGCACCGGACGTACGCTGCTCCTGATCCACGGCTTGGGCGGGAGTTGGCGATCGTGGAGCACCATCTTTGACCCGCTCAGCGCCTCGCGAAAGGTCATCGCGATCGACCTTCCCGGCCACGGCGCCACCCCCGCGGAATCCGACAGTGGAACGTTCGAC
>CAXTUG010000228.1:0-5364 GCA_964247375.1 uncultured Sphingomonadaceae bacterium | reverse complement strand
GACGAGCGCGGTGATGCGCTCGCCCCGCACAAGGAGGCGCTGCGCCGTGCATTGGCCGTCCTCGCGCTGCCGAACCACATCGCCATGGCGACCGCGCTCGGCTGGCGCGCGGCCGACACGATGTGGCACCTGGCCGGCGACACCGCGACCGGCTTCGCTCACTATTCAAAGCGTACGACGCTGCTGGCGGTCTACGCCGCGACCCTGCTGACTTTCGTGGACGACGACAGCGAGGATCATGCCGCCACCCGCGCCTTCCTTGCCCGCCGCATCGACGACGTGATGGCGTTCGAGAAGTTCAAGGCCCGCATCAAGCCCGATCCCGACCGCCACTTCAGCCTCGCCCGCTTCGTCGGCCGCCTGCGCTACCCGAGCCGGTGAGCCTCGCCGCGCTGCGGCCTGGCCCGCCGCGCGCTCAGCGCTCCACCAGCCTCGTATACAGGTGCCAGGTCGCGTAGCCGAGCACCGGCAGCGCCACCGCAAGCCCGACGAACAGCGGGATCGCGCCGAGCAGGAGGATGGCTGCCACAATCGCGCCCCACCGCGCCAGCATCGCCGGGTTTTTGGCCGCGGCGCGCAGGGATGTCCGCAGGGCGAGCATCGCATCGACCGGCTTGTCGACCACCATCGGCACGGACACGACCGTCGTGACCAGCGTCGCCGCGGCGATCAGCAGCCCGGCGGCATTGCCGACCAGGATCAGCGTCCAGCCCTCGCGTGTCCGCAGCAGGTCGTCGAAGAACGCGCTCGCGCCGACCGGCTCCAGCCGGCCCACCGTCACCTGGTAGAGCGACCAGGCGATCAGCAGCCACGCCACGAACAGGCCGATCAGCAACGCGGTCAGCGTCACGATGCCGCTGCGCCGCCCGCGGTCCAGCGGATCGAAGAAGTGCGACCAGCCGGATTCGTCCCCCTGCTCGCGCCGCCGCGCGATCTCGTAGAAGCCCGCCGCGACCACCGGTCCCAGGATCGACAATCCCGCGACCAGCGGAAAGAACAGCGGCAGCAACGCGCCGCCGAGCGTGATCGCCGCGGTTGTCAGGCCGATCAGCGGATACAGCACCGGCACGAAGATGAGGTCGCCGCGCATCGCCCGGAAATCCTGCCAGCCGGCGCGCAGGGCCCAGCGCAGATCCTCGGGTCCGATCCGGTTGACGACAGGTTCGGTCTGTACGGCACGGGCCCCGATCGTGTCGGGGCTGCTCATCGCATTCTGGATCACAGGCACGCACCCAGGCTCTGCAAGCAGGTATCAGCACGCGATCGCCGCCCGCGCTCGCAGCCTGACGAGCAGCGATATGTCCCTGTACTCCTTTGGAATCACGTTGGCCAGTCGATGATGACAGTCACCGTCCGTTCGTCTTGAGGCTACTTGGTTGGATGGCGAGGGTAGCGGACCAGGGGCTCCTCGCTCTAAGGATGGCAGGATGGAGAACCGTGCAACCGCAGATCAGGCCAACCAATCGAAGCCGGAGCGGCGGATCGCCCTGCTGATCGATGCCGACAACGTCTCGCACGGCAAGATCGCGGCCATGCTGGCAGAGCTGTCCAAGTACGGCGTCGCGAACATCCGGCGTGCATATGGCGATTGGGCCAGTCCGGGGATGAAGGGGTGGACGGCGAGGCTGCATGAGCATGCCATCCGCCCGATCCAGCAGTTTAGCTACTCGAAGGGCAAGAACGCTACCGATATGGCGCTGGTCATCGATGCGATGGAATTGCTGTACACGCAGAAGCCCGACGCCTTCTGCATCGCATCGAGCGACGCTGACTTCACCCCCCTGGTCATGCAGCTCCGCGCAAACGGTCACGATGTCTATGGCTTCGGGGAACGCAAGACGCCCGATCCGTTCGTCGCTGCCTGCACGACCTTCCTCTATCTGGATAGACTCGGAGAAGAGGGCGGAGCTGCCTCCAAGCCCACGGCGAAGCTCGCCGCCGAACCAGCGGAGCCGGCCGGCGCGGCGAAGGCACGGAAGTCTGCCGCCGGACCCGATGCCAAGGCAGCCAAGCCGCCGCTCAGTCAGGACGCCAAGCTGGTCTCGGTCCTGCGGGGCGCGGTCGAGGCTACGGCAGGTGACGACGGCTGGGCGCCGCTCGATGCCGCTGGCAGCGCGGCGAGGCGGCAAGCGCCCATCGATCCGCGCAATTATGGGGCGCGGAACTTCCCCAAGCTCTTCGAGGCAATCGGTCTGTTCGACATCGTCAAAGCGGAAGAGACCGGTCAAAGCTACGTCGCCGATCGGCGGAACAAGGACCGCACGTCGAAGCCCCGCTTCTAGTTCACGTGCGAACACATAGCTGGGGCCATGAAGTAAAGCGCGTCTCGGGGTATCAAGGATGGGGATGATACATCGTGACCGCGCCCAACGGCGGGCAAGACCGCTCGTGAACGCCCTATCAACGCGATAGGCCATGCCTGTTGCTCCCAGCGGAGATCGGCTCATGCGCGGCATTGGGATTGTTGCGGCGCTCTTTCTTATCCCACTGGCTGCCGCTGCCGGAGCAAGCCTGCACCCTCGTCCTCTGGACCCGCTCGATGCGGTGATCGCCGCGCCCGCCAGCCACTATGTGGTCTTCGAGAATGACCGCGTTCGCGTGCTCCGCGTGGCGATCCCTCCCGGACGGACCGAACCGGTGCACACCCACGCATGGCCCAGCATCATGCGCGTGGAGGCGCCGCAGCCGCTGACGTACATCTCCTATGCGGTACGGGACGGAAAGCTGGTCGAACTCGGCCGGAAGGATCAGCCGCCGCGCGCTCCGCCTGAGGCGGAGTGGATGGAGCCGGAAGGTCCGCACGCCGTCCGGAACCGCGGCACCTCGGACTATCGCGCGATCCGCATCGAGTTGAAGCCGCCCCGCTGATCATCGCGCATGGTTGCGCGACCGTCCGGCAAAGAAGAGGTAGACGGGCACACCGGCGCTCACGAGCGCCACGCCCGCCAGCGCGCGGCCCGGCGCGGTCGCCAAGGTGTTGAGCATCAGCGCGGCGCTCGCCACCAGGAACGCCCCCGGCACCAGCGGATAGCCTGGAACCCGGTACGGCCGCTCCGCCTCCGGCATCGCGCGCCGGAGCACGTAGACCGAGGCGACGCCCAGCGCGTTGAAGAACAGCAGGGCGAATACGATCATGTCGGTCAGCGCGTCGAACGTGCCGGACAGCGCGAACAGGCCGGCGCTGAGGCCGACCGCCAGCGTGGCGTGAACCGGCACGCGGCTCCGCGGCGAGACAACGGCGAGCCAGGCCGGCAGCAGTCCGTCGCGCGCCATGCCGAACGGAATGCGCGCGATCGAGAGCATGGTCGAGTGGAGCGCGCCCGCGGTCGAGACCATCATGGCGACGACGAGCAGCGACGCCCCGCCCGCGCCCAGGAGGCGTCCGAGGAGCGCGCCGGCGACGGACGCGTCCTCCGGCAGGGCGGCGATTACCGCGGGCGGCAGGGCGTAGAAGTAGCCGACATTGACCAGCAGATAGAGCGCGATGATCAGCAAGCTGGCACCGATGATCGCGCGCGGCAGCGTCACGCCCGGCCGGCGCACCTCCTCGGCGACGAAGGAGAGGTCGGCCCAGCCGTTATAGGCCCACAGCGCGCCGACCGTCGCCGCGCCGAACCCCGTCAGGCCATGGCGGGCGCTCGGCGATACGCCGGCGCAGGCCGCCCCGGTCGCGCTGCCCGCGAAGTGCGCGAACGATCCGTCCGCGACCGCGAAGGCGGCAAGCCCGATGCCGACGATCAGGACCAGCTTGAGCGCGGTCACGCCCGCGACGATGATCCCATTCGCGTGCATCGATGCGCTCGCCAGCAAAGTGGTCGCCGCGATCGTCGCGAGCGTGACGAGCAGCACCGCGCCCGGCGGCAAGGCGCCTCCGGTCAGGTCGTTCAGGAAGATTGCGAGCACCATCGCGATCGCGGCCACGCTGGCCGCGCCGTCGAGCAGGGTCTCCATCCATCCGAACAGGAACGCCCACAGCCGGCCGAACGCCGTGCCGATATAGGCGTAATGCCCGCCGGATCGCGGCAGCATCGCGCCCAGTTCCGCGAAGGTGAGCGCGCCCGCGAGCGTGAGCAGCCCCGCCGCGGCGAATGCCAGCAGGACCAGCCAGGGCGATTCGACGTTGCACGTCATCACGCGCGTCTTCGTGAAGATGCCGGTGCCGATCACGTTCGTGACGATCAGCGCCATGGCAGGCAGCAGCGTGAGCGAGCGTGGGAGCGAAGGAGCGCCGCTCGTCGAAGCTCTCTCCAGTCTCGTCACGGGGCGAGCGGGACTACCGTGTCCTGCGCGGCGACGATCTGCCAGCATGCGCGGCCTTGGGCAACGGCGGCATCCCTGTCGATAACGTGTTCCTCGAGAACCCACTCGAGGTCTTCGACCGAAGCGCCGCTGGTCGCGCCCGACTTGGCCCACGCCTCGTCGCTCCGGCGGAGATAGCGCCCGATGGCCGCGCGGGCTGACGTGGTCCAGCCCGGGACCACGCTTAGCGCCAAGAGGCCGAGCAGCCCGTAATGCGGCATTCTCCCTTGTGTGGAGTCCATGGCGCTTCCCTCTTCAGCTTCCATCGCACGATTTCCCGCCAACGGACTAGGGCTGCCACAGCGCAACGGCCGCAGGCCGTTGAGGCTGCCTGCAACTCGCGCGAGAAGATACGTCACGCAAATCGCCCCGGCGCGTAGCGCGGTGCCTCGATATGCGCGACCGCATCGGGAAGGGGCTCGCCCAGCAGCAGCGCGGCCGCCAGCATCGCTGCGGCCGGTGCGGTCTGGATGCCGAAGCCGCCCTGGCCCGCGAACCAGAAGAAGCCCGGTGTGGCCGCGTCGAAGCCGTAGACCGGCAGCCGGTCCGGCGCGAAGCTGCGCAGGCCGGCCCAGGCGCGCTCGCGGCGCAGCACGCGCCAGTCCACCGCCTGCTCGAAGCGGTCGATCGCCACCGCCACGTCCAGCTCCTCGGGCGCCACGTCGTGCGGGTCGACCGGCGTCTCGTCGTGCGGCGACAGCCACAGGCGGCCGCCCGCCTCCGGCTTGAAGTAGAAACGGCCGCGCGCGTCCATGATCAGCGGCAGGTCGGGCGGCGCCGCCGGAGCGATGTCCAGCTGTGCGACGGTACGGCGGTAAGGCTGGATCGGGATCGGGGCGGCGCCGGCGCGTTGTGCGACCCTGCTCGCCCAGGCGCCGGCGGCATTCACCAGCACCGGAGCCTGCACCACGCCCGCGCGGGTCGCGAGCTGCCACCGGCCGTCGCGCCGGTCGATCCGCTCGGCCGCCGCGTCGGTCAGCAGCCGGGCGCCGCTGCGGTGCGCCCGCGTCAGGAAGTCGGCGTGCAGCGCGCGGAGCCGGGCCCGGGTGGCGGTGTCACCCTGCG
>CAXTUG010000227.1:0-5410 GCA_964247375.1 uncultured Sphingomonadaceae bacterium | reverse complement strand
CTTCCTTGATCTCGGCGTCCGAGCCGAAGATCACGACGCCGACATTGTCGGCCTCCAGGTTGAGCGCCATGCCCTGCACGCCGTTGGCGAACTCGACCATCTCGCCCGCCTGGACGTTGTCGAGGCCGTGGATGCGCGCGATGCCGTCGCCGACCGACAGCACCGACCCGACCTCGGACACTTCGGCATCGGTGCCGAAGCCCGCAATCTGGTCGCGGATGACCTTGGAGATTTCTGCCGCGCGGATTTCCATGTTCAACCTTTCATCGCAGTCGCGAGTGCGTTCAGTTTGGTGCGGATCGAGCCGTCGATCTGACGGCTGCCGAGGCGGACGACCAGTCCGCCGAGAAGGGAGGGATCGACGGTCGCGTCGACCGCGACCTCGCTGCCCACCATCGACTTCAGCCGTGCCGTCAGCGCCGCCATCTGGCCCTGGTCGAGCGGATGGGCGGTGACCACCTGCGCGCTCGTCTCACCGCGATGGCGGGCGGAGAGCGCGTTGAAGTCGCGGATGATCGTCAGGAGCGCGCCGAGCCGGCGATTGTGCGCGAGCACGCCCAGGAAGTTGGCGCTGAGCGAATCGAGGCCGAGCGGGTCGGCAAGTGCGGCAACCGCCTTGCCGGCGTCGGTTCGGCTGATCATGGGGCTGCCGACCAGGCGCTTCAGATCGTCCGAATCGGTCAGCGCCTGGCGGAGCGCGGCCATGCTCCTGCCGACCGTCTCCAGCTGATTCTGGTCGCGGGCCAGTTCGAACAGAGCGGTGGCGTAGCGACCGCTAAGACTTGCCTGTATGCCGCCGGACTGCTCCACGCGCCTGTCGTCCCCTGATTTTATGGTGCCCCGCCGCCTTCGCGCAGGGCGAAACAGGCGCTCCCGGACGGGCACCCACTTCGGTCGCGCGCCGACTAGCAACAGGGGCTGCAGAATGCAAGGCGAGCGTCCCGTCAAAAAGCCGGGAGCCGAAGATCCGCTTTGACCGCAAGACACGGGAAGGCACCTGCGCGCAACGGGCCTATATCGTTCGCCACGGAAACCGCCGAGTGGAGCCGCCGAATGGATGAGACCGAAGAACAATGCTGGCAGGCGGTGCTGCAGCGCGACCGCAGCGCCGACGGCCGTTTCGTCACGGGCGTGCTGTCGACCGGAATCTACTGCCGGCCGTCCTGCGCCGCGCGTCATCCCAGACGGGAGAATGTCCGCTTCTTCGCCGATGGCGCCGCCGCGCGCCGATCGGGTCTGCGGGCCTGCCTGCGCTGCCGGCCTGATAAGGTGGCGGCGGACGAAGCCGGCATCGCCCGCGCCATTGCGCTGCTCGAGACCACGGAGGAGGTGCCCTCGCTCGACCGGCTGGCGGCAGCGGCAGGTTACAGCCCGCATCATTTCCATCGCCTGTTCCACCGTGCCACGGGTGTGACGCCCGCGGCTTATGCCCGTGCCGAGCGGGCGAGGCGGGCGGAGCGGGCATTGCAGGAGACGGGGACCGTAACCGAGGCAGTCTATGAAGCCGGCTATTCCGGACCGGCCCGCTTCTACGCGAATGCGGCGGACCGGCTCGGCATGACGCCGACGCGCTGGCGCAACGGCGGCGCAGGGGAGACGATCCGCTGGGGCGTTGCCCCGACCGATCTCGGGCCCTTGCTGGTGGCTGCGACAGGGCGCGGTATCTGCCGCGTGGCCTTCGAGGAGGATGATTCGGTGCTGCGGGAGCGCTTCCCGGCCGCCACGATCGAGCGAGGCGGCGCGCAGTTGGCAGCCTTGCTGGAGGAGACGGTGCGGTTCGTGGAGACGCCCGGCCGCACGACGACGCTGCCGCTCGACGTGCGGGGAACGGCGTTCCAGCAAGCGGTATGGCGCGAGCTGTCGCGTATTCCGCCGGGCGAGACGCTGAGCTACGCCGCGCTGGCGGCGCGGGCCGGCAAGCCGGATGCGGTGCGCGCGGCCGGCTCCGCCTGCGGCGCCAATCCGGTGGCGCTGCTGATCCCCTGCCATCGTGCCCGCCGCGGCGACGGCAGCCTGGGCGGCTACGCCTATGGACTGCCGATCAAGCGCACCTTGCTGGAGCGCGAAGGCGCCGAGTGAAAGTGCGGGGCTGGCGTTTGCCGGTGCGCGCGGGCAGGGACCTCCGATGCGGCGCGCGCTGATCGCAGTGACGATGTGGGCGTTAGCCAGCGGCAGCCGGGCGCAGACCCCACCATCGACGGCGCCCGTCTCCGCGGCGCCGGATGCGGGCCGAGGAACAGCGCCGCACCTGCAAACGGCGATCGAGACACTCGCGCAGGATGCCGTGCAATATGCGCGTCTCTACGCGGTGCCGCTCGCCCAGGCGCTGCGCGAATTGCAGGCGCAGGAGGGCAGCGTTCCCGCCACGGACGCGCTCCGGCGGGAGTTCGCCGATCGCCTTGCCGGCCTCTATCTCGATCATACCGACGGTCTGCACGTCGTCGTGGTGCTGACCGGCGACGAGGCCGTACCGAGCCGGTCGATCGCGACGTCCACCATGTTGCTGCCGGTCTCGTTCCGGACCGGGGCGCCGACCGGTCGCGCGCAGTTGCTCGCCGCCATCGCTGCCCATCAGGCCGATCTGCGGGCAGCCTTGCGTAATCCGCCCGGCATGGGCGTCGATCCGCGCACCGGCATGCTGGCGGTGATGGTCAAGGCGGCCGACGTGGATGCGGAAGGCGCGGACGTGATGGCAGCCCGGCTCGGCTCGATCGCGGGCGTGCCGGTAGAGGTCAGGCGCTGGAGCGATGCGAATACCGATCTGGCGGCGACAGGCGGTGGCCGCGTCATCGGCTTCGATCCGCAGATCGGCCGCCGTGGCGTCTGCACCGGCGGTTTCGTCGTTACCGATGGCGCGCAGACCGGGATCGCCACCGCGGCGCATTGTCCGGATGAACTGAGCTATATTGAGCCCGGCGGCGGCGAGGTGCCGCTGACGATGATCGGCGCGTGGGGCGCACGGTACCAGGACGTGCAGATCCATGTCGGCGCGGGGACGCTGCCGCCACTCTTCTTCGCCGACAAGGCCAAGACGCAGCTGCGCACGCTGGCAACGTGGCACAATCGCGAGAGTACGCGCGCGGGCGACATGGTGTGCCATCGCGGCGAGCGTACCGGATACAGCTGCGCCGAGGTCGAATATGTCGACTTCGCGCCGCCCGGAGACCTCTGCGCCGGGCCGTGCACGCCGACCTGGGTGGCGGTGCGCGGACCGGACTGCAGGGGCGGCGACAGCGGCGGGCCGGTGTTCGTCGGCAACACCGCCTTCGGACTAGTCAAGGGATCGAGCTACACCGCGGACGGGCGCTGTCGGCTCTATTACTACATGTCGACCGACTACCTGCCGCCGACGTGGACGCTGCTGCACGGCGGCAACCCGCCGGCGATCACTCCGGCGTCGGCGGGGTCAGAATGGCGAAACGCTGCTCGCGCTGCTGCAAGCCCCAGCCGGCCGCAATCCACACGTCGAGATGGACCGGGTTGACATAGGCCACGCGCATCGGTCGCGGCCGTTCCCGAACAGCCTGCGTGACGTTACGCACCACATCGGTCAACACGGGCGGATTGAAGGGGTGGAACAGGAAGAGCAGCAGCGGATCGTCGGGCAATCGGAACAGGGTCGCGTCGGCGTTCACGAGGTCGAACCGCTGGTCGGGCCCGACCGGGTGACCGAGCTTGCGCAGGTTGGCGAGCGCGACCTGATGGAGTTCTGCGGCGAACTCCACGCCGATGATGCGCCGGAACGGGCAGGCGGCGGCGAGAAGCAGCGCGCGACCCTTGCCGGAGCCGAGATCGACAAAGGTCAGCGTCTCCTGCGGCAGGTCGACCGCTGCCATTGCCGCGGCGAACGCGTCGGGACGGCTGGCGATATGGGCGATCGCCGCCTGGACGTTGGTCTCGCCCGCCTCGAATGAGAAAGCGTGCTGGATCCCGCCGGTGTCCACACCGAGCGCATCGTCGAACTGCCGATCTTCCCGCGCTTTCTCATGCAGGTAGCGGCGATGCTTGCCGGACAATCGCTGTGCGACCCTGCGCAGCGTCGCGCCGACGCCCGCGCTGCGCATCATTTCGATCAGCCGCACGAGGCGGTGCCGCACGGCATTCAGCATAGGTTCTGCAGGTCGCGCATAGGAGTTTTTAACCCGGCTCAGCTAGCGTGCCTTCAGCGCAATCGCTATACGGAAATCCGTGTCCGCATGCTGCGACGACGGAACGGTATTGCGCATCGAGGGGCCGGGTGAAAGGTGGAACAGTCAGCATGGTCCGGGCCCAACACCATGCGTCCGGCGGAGCGTTGCTCCCCGTTGGATCGGAACAGGGACGCCACTCTGCCGCCTGACATGTCCACGCATGCCAGTCACGCCGGCCTGGGCGCTCCCGATGCGGCGCGCGGTTCGCCGCCGGCGCGGGACATTTTTGCACAGCTGAGCGCCGCCAGTCCCGAGCTCAAGCGGATTCTTGCGACGGCTTTCGTGACGTCCCGATGGGGGTTCTTCGCGCGGCGGGCACGTGCCAGTCAGCACTGCCGGATCGTGGAACGGCTCGGTCGGCCCTTCGACGTGGCACCCGGCGAGTATGTCGACCTGCTGCAGCTCACGATGATCGCGCCGGGCATCCGCCTGATGGTCGATCAACCGCGCTGGCTGCTGCGTGACGGATTGCTGGCGGTGAGCCTCTGGGAGGGCGATCAGCGCATGTTCTCGCTCAGCTTCACGCTCGGCGACGGGGATGACGGGTTGACCGCTTACGTGGGCGGCATCCAGGGGCGGCATGGCGCGGATTCGCTGGAGCGCTATCGTGCGCTGACGAAGGCGGCACATGGCCTGCGGCCGCGCGACCTGCTGATCGATCTCTTCCGGCTGGCTTGCCGCCAGACCGGCGTGAAGTGCATCTGGGCGGTGTCCAACGGCACCCGCTTCCAGCAGAGCTTCTACTATCGTTACGTCAAGCGCGCCGACGAAGTGACGCTGGATTACGATGCGATATGGACGGATCGCGGCGCCGTGCTGCGCCCAGACGGCTGGTTCGACGTGCCGCTCGACGTGCAGGTGCGCGATCCGAGCGAGGTGTCGCCGAAGAAGCGCGGCATGTACCGGGCCCGTCGCTAGATGGTGACGGAGATCGCCGTAGCGAGGGACACGGCGCTGGCGCTGCGCGACCGGATCAAGGTCGAGGTGCATCAGGGCGGCGACGCGCTCCAGCTGCACCCTCAGAGGAACGAGTAGGGGTCCACGTCGACCGCCACGCGGACGCCGCGCGGCCATTCCAGGCTGCCGAGCCAGTCGCGGATGACGTCCTGAACGTCCAGGGCACGCCGGGCATGCACGAGCAGGCGCTGGCGATGGCGCCCGCGCAGCATCGACAGCGGAGCCGGGGCAGGACCGAATACCTGCATGCCGTCGACCCGCGG
>CAXTUG010000226.1:0-5462 GCA_964247375.1 uncultured Sphingomonadaceae bacterium | reverse complement strand
CGCCGCGGAGGACCGAGGAGGACATGGCGCACCAACGTGCCGCGCGCGCGAACTTTCCTTCGCCGGGCTGGTCAGGAACGGTTTCAAACGTCCGCCTGATCGAGCCAGCCGCGTGCGCGCAGTTGCGCCACGCGGTTGCGCGCGACCGGCACCCGCATGCCGTTGGTCAGGAGCAGGACGATGCTGCGGCCCTCCGCCTCCCAGCCGCGCACGGCATCGCGGGCGACCCACCAGGAGCGGTGCACCTGCAGGCCGCGCTCGGACCCGAGCTCCTGCGCGACTTGGCCGAGCGGCGCCAGGTGCAGCCGGCTGCGGCCGACGGTGTGAATGCGGACGTGATGATCCTCCATCTGCAGGCAGAGCACCGCCTCGCGCAGATGGTCGGGAAAGGGGGAGGGCGGCGTGACTTGGCCGGGCGCGGGCCGCGCAGCGATCGTCGGGGCCATGTCGTCGCCGCGAGCGGTCGGGCGAGGCCTGCGCTCGTACCACAGCATGATCGCCAGCACGGGCAGCGCGATGACGATCGTCTGCGCATACCATTCCAGCGGGCGGATGCCGGACGCGCGGACCGGCCAGAACAGCGAGCAGCCGAGCGAAGCGAGCCAGGACAGCGGCACGCAGGCGATCAGCCCGCCCGCGCCCGCGCAGAACCAGAAGGGAAAGCCGCGCCGCGCGCCGATCCGCGCCGCCAGCGCGACGCTCGGCCACAGGATCAGCGTGCCCGTCCAGAACAGCATGATCCAGTAGAAGAGCCGCGTCACGGGATTGGCGGTGAAGCTGTTATAGGGTCCGACGACGCCGAACAGCAGGCCGAGCGCGGTGGTCCGCGCCAGCAGGCGGGCCCACCGGTCAGGCCGCAGCAGATCGCCTGCGTCCGATGCCCTGGAGAACCAGGGGCTGCTCCCGATCACACCTACGCTGCCGTCCTGCATCACCCGATTGCCCGTTCGCCCGGTTGCCCATTCACGAAGCTGTCGTGGCATAGGGGTACGGGGTGCTGCAAGCCGCCGCGCATCAGGAACGGTGAAGTGGTGCGATGTGACGGCTTTCGGGGCTTTGAAGGATGAGCGACGTGCGGCCGCGCGCGTGGGGTTGGTGCGGCGGTCCGCGCTTCTGCTGCACAAATGGGCGGGAATGGCGAAGTATCGTCATCGCCCTAGGCTGGCCGTCACCCTCTATCGGGCGGCGCTCACGCTCGCGCCCGGTCTGACGCCCGCCAGGCGCGAGATCGCCAAGGCGCGGCCCCGCCGAACGGACGAGGCGCCGCACCTGAACGGGGTGGCGATCGGCACGATCGGCCTCTGCAATGCGTCGTGCGTCCACTGTCCCACGGGCAAGGCGAGCACCGCACACGTGCCCAGAGGCGTCATGCCGATGAAGATCTTCAGGAAGGTCATCGACGGCATTGCCGACAACGGCGTGGCGGTGCGCAGCCATATCGGCTTCGGCCTGTTCGGCGACGGGCTGCTCGACCCGCACGTGGTGGAGCGCGCGCGGTACGTACACGCAAAATTGCCGGACGTAATCCTGGCGGTGAACACCAACGGCGCCGCCTATAATCGCGCGCGTCACGCGGCGCTGTTCGAGCACGTCACTTTCCTGTCGCTGCACTGCGAGTCGCTCGACGCCGCGACCTACGATCGGTTGATGCGGCCGCTGAGGCTGAAGAATCTCTGGCCCAAATACCGGATGATCCTGGAGGATTTCCCCGGAAAGGTCCGCGTCAGCGTCCCCGTCAGCCGCGCCAATCGCGATCAGCTTCAGGACATACGCAGCATGTTCCTGGCGTGCGGCGCATACGAGGTGGTGTTCGATCCGATGTCCAGCCGCTGCACGCAGGACCGAGCGCTGTTCGACGCGCTCGCGCTGTCCCCGGTCCGCATCCGCTGCGATGCCGCCGTGACCCGCGACCTGATCGTCGACTGCGACGGCATGGTCCTGCCGTGCTGCAACGATTTCGGCCGGGAGCAGCCGATCGGCGACCTGGCGGAGCAGGGCTTCACCGAGACGCTGACGAGCCTCGCGCGCCGGCAATTCGCCGAACTTATGGAGCGGCAAGCCCACGACGAGATCGATCCATGCCGCCGATGCTACAGCGACGTGCGAACTCCCGCTTTTCCGTTCGACCATCCGATGCGGACGCGAGGATCAGCCAGCGCTGATCTCCTGCAGATGTCGATCGTTTAGTCGCGAACGGAAAAGCCGGAAGAATGACTGTGTTCTTGTTAAAGGGAATCGTCATCGATTTTCGTCAAGATCCAACACGCATCGCGTGCGAACGTGTAGCGCGTGGACCAATCTGATTCTGTACTTGCAATCTTGACAATACGACCGTCACCTCGCGTTGTCGTTGTGGAGGTAGTGAAAGTCTGCGGAAACTTGACTGCCGGAAGCCGGAGTTGAACTCCCGGAACTATCTTTGTTATTCGCTTTGGATCGGGATTAGCGTCTACTAGGTGGGTGAGTACCACCGACGAACTCACATGCGACTTCTGAAATGACACCGATCGTGAGAATGAATGCCAAAAGGCTGAGAAATCAGTTGAGCATGGACCTGCAGATGAAGCTAGGGATAATGTCGCAGACAGCGCAAGCAATGAAATAAGCATGCAACTGCCTTAGCCGAACTCGGCCTAACGCCGAGTTACTCTGATTTTTCTCCTTTGCGAGTGCGCAGTCTGCTTTTCCCGACCACTTAGCGCATGGTCACATAGCGTCCCGGCGCATCCTCGATCGGCTTGAGCTTGCCTTTACCGGGCACGCGCGCGCCCTTGGTCGGGACGTCGCCGCCGGAGCGTTCGGCGATCCAGGCGCGCCAGTCGGGCCACCAGCTGCCCTTGTGCTCGGTCGCACCGGCGACGAAGGCGTCGAGCGTGTCGGCGGACGCGTCGTTGGTCCAATATTGGTATTTGCCGGCCGCGGGCGGGTTGACGACGCCGGCGATGTGGCCCGATCCGGCCAGCACGAACTTGAGCGGGCCGGAGAAATGGTGGGTCAGCTTCCACACGCTCTCGGGTGGGGCGATATGGTCCTCGCGGCCGGCCTGGACGTAGACGGGCGTCTCCACCGCCTTGAGGTCGATCGGCACGCCCTCGACCGCGAGCTCGCCCTTCACCAGCTTGTTGTCGCGGTAGAAGTCGGCGAGGTAGTCGCGGTGCCACTGCGCCGGCAGGTTGGTGACGTCGCTGTTCCAGTGGAGCAGGTCGAATGGCTTGTACGGATCGGCCAGCAGGTAATTGTTGACGACATAGTTCCAGATGAGGTCGCGCCCGCGCAGCAGGTTGAAGGTCGCGCCCATGTAGCGGCCGTCGAGCGTGCCGTCGGTCGCCAGGCTGTCGATGAAGGCGAGCTGGGCGTCGTCGACGAACAGGGTGAGGTCGCCCGCCTCGCTGAAATCGACCTGCGCGGTGAAGAAGGTGGCGCTGGCGACCTTGTCGCCGTCGCCCTTGGCAGAGAGCCAGGCGAGCAGCATGGAGAGCGCGGTGCCGGCGACGCAGTAGCCGACGACGTGCACGCTGGGCACGCCGAGCAGGTCGCGCACCGTGTCGATCGCGTCCAGCTGCCCCCGCAATACGTAATCGTCCATGCGCGTGTCGACCATGCCGGCGTCGGCCGACTTCCACGACACCATGAACACCGACAGGCCCTGGTCGACCGCCCACTTCACGAAGCTCTTCTCGGGTCCTAGGTCGAGGATGTAGAAGCGGTTGATCCACGGCGGAAAGATCAGCAGCGGCGTCGCCTGAACCTGGCTAGTCGTCGGCGCATAGTGGATCAGCTGGTAGAGCGGGGTCTCCTTGATCACCTTGCCCGGCGTCGACGCCAGCGTCCTGCCGACGTGGAAGGCGTCGGCCTCGACGTGGCGGATCTGGCCGGCGCCGAGATCGGCCAGCATCCGCTCCAGCCCGGTGAGCAGGTTGGCGCCGCGCGTCTCGAACGTGCGCTCCAGCACGTGCGGGTTGGTGAGGGCGAAGTTGGCGGGGCTCATCGCGTCCACGAAATTGCGTGCGGCGAAGCGCAGCTGCTCCTTCTGCTTGGGATCGATGCCCTCGACCGCGTCGATGTTCCTGAGCAATTGTTCGGAGACGGCGAGATAGGTCTGCCGGATCATGTCGAACACCGGCTCCTCCCACAGCGCCCCCTTGAAGCGGCGGTCGCCTGCGGCCTTGCCGCCGACCGGCAGCATCGCCTGCCACTGCGACACCGCATCCTTCCACCAGGCGGTCTGCGCGTCGGCGAGCTGCCCGACGTCGACCTGACCCTTGGCGAGCGTGGCGGCGGTGTCGTCGGCGATCTTCAGCGCGGCCGAGGCACCATGCTCCATCAGCAATTGCTGCATGCGGCCGATCACGCCGGTCCAGTGCGCCACCTCGTCCAGCAAGTTTTCGTTGTCGGCCATTCTCATCCTCATGGGTGCTATCGGCAAGCGAAGCGGCTATAGCGTGCAGGCCCTGCGTAGATGGGCGATCCGCGTCCACGCGCAAAGGGACTTTCTGCAGGGTCCAGACCCCAACCCGAGGACATGATGACCGAGGATTTCTACCGCATCCGCCGCCTGCCCCCCTACGTGTTCGCCGAAGTGAACGCGATGAAGGCGGCGGCGCGCGCGGCGGGCGAGGATATCATCGATCTCGGCATGGGCAATCCGGACGGCGCGCCGGCGCCGCACGTGATCGATAAGTTGTGCGAGGTGGCGCGGAACCCTAACGCCCACGGCTACTCCGCCTCGTCCGGCATCAAGGGGCTGAAGAAGGCGCAGGCCGGCTATTATGCGCGCCGCTTCGGCGTCGAGCTCGACCCCGACAGGGAAGTAGTGGTGACCTTGGGCTCCAAGGAAGGGCTCGCCAACCTGGCGCAGGCGATCACCGCGCCCGGCGACGTCGTGCTCGCACCCAACCCGTCCTACCCGATCCACACGTTCGGCTTCATCATCGCCGGCGCGGCGATCCGCTCGATCCCGGCCGCACCGGGGCCGGACTTCTTCGAGCGGCTGAAATATGCGATGGCCTATACCGTGCCGAAGCCGTCGGTGCTGGTGATCGGCTATCCTTCCAATCCAACGGCATATGTCGCGGACCTGCCTTTCTACGAGAAGGTGGTGGAGTTCGCGAAGGAGCATAAGCTGTGGGTGCTAAGCGACCTCGCTTATGCCGAGATCTATTTCGGCGACACGCCGACGCCGTCGATCCTGCAGGTGCCGGGGGCGATGGACGTGGCGATCGAGTTCACCTCCATGTCGAAGACCTACTCGATGGCGGGCTGGCGGATCGGCTTCGCCGTCGGCAACCGCCAGCTGATCTCGGCGCTGACGCGGGTGAAATCCTACCTCGATTACGGCGCCTTCACGCCGATCCAGGCGGCGGCGGTGGCGGCCTTGAACGGACCGCAGGACATCGTCGAGGCCAATCGCAAGCTCTACAAGGCGCGGCGCGACGTGCTGGTGGAGAGCTTCGGGCGGGCAG